>CAZKZQ010000160.1:0-8887 GCA_964557235.1 uncultured Nocardioidaceae bacterium | reverse complement strand
GGCGCGCAGCTCGCCCTCGACGTACGCGACGAACGCCTGGTGCGAACCGCAGGTGGCCGAGGAGCGTGCCCGGTCGAGCAGGTCACGCGCAGCCTCCACGTCCCCGCCGTACGCCGCCGCGAGGGCCGCCGAGCCGACGAACGCGCTGGCCTCCTCGTCTGCTCCCTCGGCGGCGCGCAGCCACAGGCGGCGGGCCGCGGTGAAGTCGCCACGGAAGTGCGCGACCACGGCCTTGACGCTGAGAGCGCGGCTCACGGCCTCGGGATCCGCGCCGGTGTCGGAGGAGATCGCCTCCTCGGCCCGCAGCACGGCGCCGTCCAGGTCACCGACCAGCCGCGCTGCCTCTGCAGCCGCAGCCAGGATCGACGTCCGACGCGGGTGCGCGGTCAGCGCGGGGTCCTGCGCGACCTCGAACGCCCAGTCCCAGACCTCCGGGAGATCGCGCCACGTGGCCACGCGGTTCACGGCGAGCGTGATGGCCACCCGTGTGTCGCGGTCCGCCGCCTCGCGCGCGAACCGCAGGTTGTCCAGCTCGGCTCGCAGCCGACGGTCGGTCTCGATCTCGTGCGGGCCGAGCATCCGCGCGCCGATCTCCTCGGCTATCGAGCAGCTCCGCTCGACGAAGCGCGCGGATGCCGCCGCGGACTCGCCCAGCTGCTCGAGCTCGTCCTTGAGGAACGCTCGCACCGTGAACAGCAGGCGGTAACGCGCGCTGCTCGCGTCTGCCACCAGGAGGGATGAGTCGACCAGGCTGTGCAGCAGGTCCAGAGGATCACCGTCCAGGTCGCGGGCGAGCCATTCCACCGTGTCCAGGTCGACGCCGCCCAGGAAGGGGGTGACCAGGCGGAGCAGTGCCTGCTCGTCCTTGCTCAGCAGGCGATAGGACGAGGCGATCGTCGAACGCAGCGTGCTCTGGCGCCCGTCCTCGGGCCCCTCCCGTCCCGTCGAGAGGTCGAGCGCACGGTCGAGTCGCTCCCGCACTGCTCGGACCGGCATCACCGCGACCTGCCGCGCAGCCAGCTCGATGCCGAGGGGCAGGCCGTCGAGCCGGCGGAGCACCTCGACCAGATCGGGCACGTCGTCGGCGGTCAGCTCGAAGTCGTTCCGACGCCGACGGGCGTGCTCGACGAACGCGCGGACGCTGCTCTGCCGCTGCAAGGACGCGAGGTCCGATCCCTCCCGAGGAACGGCCAGCGGCTGCAGGCGGACGACGTACTCGCCGGGCACCTGCAACGTGACCCGCGACGTCGCCAGCACCTGGATCCCGGGGGCGGTGCGACGCAGCTCGGCGACCAGGTCGCGGCACGCGGCCACGACGTGCTCGCAGTTGTCCAGCACCAGCAGGAGCGAGCGGTCGGTCAGCGCGGTGGCGATCTGCGTGGGTCCAGCCTCACCAGGGATGCGGAGGTCGAGCCCGGCGACGACCGCGGCGCCGACGTGCTCCTCGCGATCGATCCGCGCGAGCGGGACCACCACGGCCTCGGCCTGTTCGGGCAGCCTGGCGGCGATGTCGAGGGCGAGTCTGGTCTTCCCGATGCCGCCGGGACCCGTGAGTGTGACGACGGCGTGGTCGCCGAGCAGCCGCTGCACCTCCTCGCGGTCCTGCTGACGCCCGACCATCGGGCCGTCGGGTCGGACCACCCGGCGCACGACGGAGGGGTGCTGCACGTTGCCCGCCGCGACCTCCTGCTCCAGCGCGGCCAACGCCTCGGTGGGGTCGAGCCCGGTCTCGTCCCTCAACCTGCGGCGGAATGTCTGCGCGGCTTCCATCGCCTCCGCCGTGCGGCCGTCGGCGGCGAGGGCCCTCACGTGCAGGAGCACCGTCCGCTCGCGCAAGGGCGATGCTGCCGCCGCCATGGCGGCGTCGAGAGTGACGTCGCGGTCCCCACGTGAGAGCCGCGCCTCGAGCGCGTCCTCGACGAGGGTCAGGTGCAGCTCGTCCAACGCCACCGACGCCACGTCCAGCGCCGGCAGCGACCGGAACTCCGCCAGCGCCGGTCCACGCCACAGCCGCAGCGCCCTCTCCGGTTGAGAGCCGGCGAGGCGGCGGGCGGCGTCGGCGTCGAGCTCGCCCGGCTCGAGGACCAGGCGGTAGCCGTTGGCGCGGCGCTCCAGTCGGTGAGCCACGGGTGCGAGGTGTGCGCGCACACGCGAGACCTGGGTGTGAAGGGCGGCCACCGCGTTGGCCGGCGCGTCGTCGGACCACAGCGAGTCGATCAGCGTCTCCGTGCTCGCGCCGCGGTCGCCCGCGAGCGCGAGCAGGGCGAGGAGTGCCCGGCGCCGGAACCCGGGGACCGGGACCTCGGCACCCTCGACCCGCAGGACGAGCGGCCCGAGCACGTCCACACAGAGGGGGAGAGCCGAGCGGTCCACCGCAGCACTCTGCCCGAGGGCACCGGTCGTCGTCACGTGCTCGCGGGGACTGCGAAGGCTTCCTGGGCGACCCATGCCCGGAACCGGTCCAGGCCGATCGCCTCGACCAGGGCCGCCGTCTGCGACACCTGCCGCACGAGGGCCTCGACCTTGCGCTCGAGGGGCGCGCCCTCGAGCTCGACCAGGAGGTCGATCTCGTCGTCGGTGCACAGACGAGGGAGTCCCAGCTCGTAGACGCCGAACTCCGCTGCGATGTCCCAGTCGACGGCGCTCGCCCGCGCCACCGCGTGCAGGAGACGGGGGCTACTGCCCTGACGTGCGAGCGCCAGGTCGGTCCACGAGCTCACGGCTCTGTGGTCGGGGTGTCCGGTGAACCCGTCCGGGCCGAAGGTGATCACCGTGTCGGGTGCGAGCTCCTCGACGATCGCCGCGATCCGGTCCGCGGCCTGCTCGGGGTCGACGTCCGCGCACCCTCCGTCGGGATAGTCCAGCCAGTGGTGCTCGCGGACACCGAGGACGCGCAGGGCAGCGTCCAGCTCGTCGGTGCGGACCTGGGCGAGACGGGCGACCTGCTCAGGAGTGGCAGTGGAGGTGCCGCCCTCGCCCCGGGTCGCGGTGACGCACGCGACGCGGCTCCCGGCGTCGGTCAGGAGGCCCGCGAGGCCACCGGCGAGGTACGTCTCGTCATCGGGGTGCGCCCACGTCATCAGCACGGTGCCCAGCTGCTCCATGTCCCCACGATGACGCCTCGCTCTTGCATGGCGCTGTCACGAGGCCGCGATCGCCTGACAGGGCGTAGGCAGCCGCGTCCCGCAACGTCGTCGTCGAGGGCGCCACCGGGGCGCCTCGACGGAAGGAACCACCATGACTGCACAGGTCGACAGGCCCACTCTCGATGTGGCCGAGCTCGAGGAGTTCGCCGGCAAGGTCGCAGCCGACCAAGCCGCGGCCTACAACGCGATCCTCGTCTACCTCGGCGACCGGCTCGGCCTCTGGCGCGCGCTGGCCTCCGCCGGCACGGCCGACGCCGACGCGCTGGCCGAGCGCACCGGCATCGCCCCCCGCTATGCGCAGGAGTGGCTCGCGGCCCAGGCGGCCAACGGTTACGTCCGCTACGACGCCGGCACCGAGTCCTTCGCGTTCGCGCCGGAGGCCGCGGCGGTCCTCGCCGAGGAGGAGAGCCCGGCTTCGATGATCGCGGGCCACGAACTCATCGCGGCCGTCTGGGCCGGAGTGGACAAGCTCGCGCACGCCTACGCCACCGGCGAGGGCCTCGCCTGGCACGAGCACGACCCGCGCCTGTTCAGCGGCGTCGCCCGTTTCTACGCGACGAGCTATCGCAGCTCGCTGCTGTCCGAATGGCTCCCCGCGGTCGAGGGCCTGGTCGAGCAGCTCGAGTCCGGCATCAGGGTCGTCGACGTCGGCTGCGGCCTCGGCGTCCCGACGATCATGCTCGCCGAGGCCTTCCCGAGGTCGCGCTTCGTCGGCGTCGACTACCACGCCGAGTCGATCCACCTCGCCCGCACGGCGGCCGAGGAGGCGGGGGTCGCGGACCGGGTGCACTTCGAGATCGGCGACGCGACGTCGTACGACGGCCCCCACGAGCTGGTGCTCTTCTTCGACGCCGTGCACGACTTCGGCGACCCGATCGGTGCGCTGGCGCACGCCCGCCGGTCGCTGGCGCCGGGTGGTCGGGTGGTCGCGATCGAGCCGTTCGCCGAGGACACCCTCGAGGCCAACCTCGCCAACCCGCTCGCGCCGGTGTTCTACGTCGGCAGCTCGGCCCTGTGCGTCCCTCACAGCATCAGCCAAGGCGGCACGGCACTCGGTGCGCAGGCAGGACCGGCGAAGCTCACGGCGGCATTCCGCGACGCGGGGTTCGCCTCCGCGCACGTCGCTGCTGCGACGATGACCAACCTCGTCATCGTGGGCCGGGATTGACCCTCGGACGCCCCCTCGGCGGTCGCCGGCATGCGACCGCCGAGGGTGCGTCAGCGTGAGCCGGCCCCGGTTTCGCCGGCCGCTCGATCCACCCACTGCTGCGCCAGGTCGACGCCGGCCTCACGCCCGGCATCGTGACCGGCTGCGAACGAGGGGGTGCCGGCCGCCCGCACCGAGGCCGCCGTCACCGCCTCCTCGAACTCGTCCATGAGCCAGGCGAACCGCGGGAACCCGGCCGCCTCCAGCACCGCCTGGGCGGCGCCGAACAGCCGAGCGGCCTCGTCGCCGGACCCGCGGTCACAGAGGGCGACGCCGCGCAGGCAGTACGCCGTGTTGACGTGGTCGGAGAGCTCCAGGGCGCGACGCATCGAGTCGGCGAACAGCCCGCGCGCCCGCTCGGCGTCGCCATCGGCCCACGCGAGCTGCGCCAGCACCTGCAGAGCGGTCTGCTGGGCCAGCCGCTCGCCGGTGTGCCGGGCATGGCCGAGGGCGCGCTCGGCGAGGACGGCAGCATCTGCCCGCTCGCCTGTCCGCAGGCACGCCGCGGCGAGGTGGTTGAGCACGTGCGCGGCCTGCGCGTCGTCGCCGCGCGCCAGGGCGAGGTCGAGCGTCGCCTGCAGGGCGCGTCGGGCGTCGTCCACCGACCCCTCCGACAGCAGCGCGAAGCCGAGCTGGCCCAGGGCGTACTCCTCGCCGACGACGTCCCCTCCCTCCCGGAAGAGGTCGAGAGACTCCTGGGCCAGCGCGAGGTGACGCCCGCCGAACCCGTAGCGGCAGAACGACAGCACGTGCAGCAGCCGGGCGCGGAGCACGACGGGCAGGCCGGCGCCCTGCTCGGGGATCTGCTCGAGCAGCAGCCGGCCCTCCTCCCGCCGGTCGTGGTGCAGCCAGTACATCCGCAGCGACCACCCGAGGCGGACGGCGAGGTCGGGGTGGCCCGCGGCGATGCTCCAGCCGATCGCGGCGCGCAGGTTGTCGTTCTCGGTCCGTAGCAGGTCGAGCCACTCCACCTGCTCGCTCCGTTCGAGGTGGGCGTAGGCCGTCTCTGCCAGGGCGGCGTACCACTCCGCGTGTGCGAGTCGGGTCGCGTGCTCCTCGCCGGCGTCGCGCAACCGCGCGGCGGCGTACTGCCGCACGGGCTCGAGCAGGCGGTAGCGCGCCTCGCCGGCGCCGGACGGCAGGTCGACCGTCACCAGCGAGTGCTCGACGAGGAGCTCGAAGCACGAGAGCACGTCCAGGCCAGGTCCCTCGCCGACGTCCTCCGCCGCCTCGAGGCCGAAGCTGCCGGCGAACACCGACAGCCGGGCGAAGAGCGTCCGCTCCGGCGGCCCGAGGAGCTCGTGACTCCAGTCGAGGGTCCGGGCGAGCGTGCGGTGCCGGTCGGGGGCGTCGCGTGCGCCCTCCTCCGACGCCAGCCGGTCGAGCCTGGCCAGGAGCTGAGTGGTGCCGAGGAAGCGCGTGCGGGCGGCCGCGATCTCCAGTGCCAGCGGGAGCCCGGCCAGGCGGCGGCAGATGCCGGCGACCTCCGCGGCGTTGGCGCCGGTCACCTCGAAGCCCTGCGAGACGGCCTGCGCGCGTTGGGCGAACAGACGGCCCGACGGCGAGCCGAGCACGGCCTCCGCGGACGGCCGGGTGGACTCGGGCACCCACAGCGGCGGCACGGCGTACTCGACCTCGCCCCGCAGGCGCAGGGGACGCCGACTCGTGGCGAGGAGCACCGGCCCCTCGGGCAGCGCGATCAGCGCGGCCAGCGCCTCGACGGCCTCCACGAGGTGCTCGAGGTTGTCCAGCACGAGCAGCATGCGGCGCCTCGCGAGGTGGTCGCGCAGCACCTCGCTGGGGTCGCGCCCGTCGTCGCTCAACCCGAGGGCGTGGGCGACAGTCGGCAGGACGAGCTCGGGAGAGGAGATCGGCGCGAGTGGCACGAAGGCGACCCCGTCGGCGTACTCGGGGGACAGCGTCTCGAGGAGGGCGTGCGCGAGACGGGTCTTGCCGACGCCGCCCGGTCCCGTCAACGTCACCAGACGCGAGGCTCCTCCGCGCAAGAGTGAGGCCACGTCGCGCAGCTCGCCCTCCCGTCCGAGCAGCGAGGTCGGAGCATCTGCGTACGACGGGACCCGGGGTGTCACCGACGCGCCACGTCGCACCGAGGCGACCAGAGCCTGTCGGTCCGCGTCCTCGAGACCGAGCGAGTCGGCCAGGGCCCTGACCGTGTGCGGATAGGGACGGGTCCGCTCGCCGCGCTCCAGGAGGCTCACCGCCTTGGCGCTCAGCCCGGCGCGCTCCGCGAGCTGCTCCTGGGTGAGACCTGCGGCCTCGCGCAGGCGACGCAGGCGCTCGGCGAAGGGCTCCGACCCGGGCATGACGACATGGTGCCGCATCAGCGCCGCGACGGTGTTCCAGAACTGCTCCACCTGCTGTTCCTGTCCTGTCCCGCGCGGCAGCCGGATCGTGGAGCGACCGAGACGACCGGGTCCCAGCGGGACCGACGAGGAGCAGACATGTCCGACCTGATCACCGTGCCGACCAAGACACGAGAGCTGCACAACCACCACTTCGACTCGACCATCTGGAACGAGCTGCGCTTCCGCGACGACGACATCGTCATCTCGACCTACGCCAAGTCGGGTACGACGTGGATGCAGCAGATCGTCGGCCAGCTGCTGTTCGGGCCCGACCCCGAGCTGAGCGTCGCGGAGATGTCGCCGTGGCTGGACCTGCGGGTCCCGCCCAAGGAGGTCAAGCTCCCCCAGGTCGAGGCGCAGACGCACCGCCGCTTCCTCAAGACCCACCTGCCGCTCGACGCCCTGGTGTTCTCGCCGCACGCGAAGTACGTCTACATCGGCCGCGACGGCCGCGACGTCGTGTGGAGCATGTTCAACCACCACGTCAACGCCAACCAGCTCTGGTACGACGCGCTCAACGACACCCCCGGACGCGTCGGGCCGCCGATCGAGCGGCCCCCGGCCGACATCCGGGACTACTGGCGCGACTGGCTCGACCGCGACGGCCACCCGTTCTGGCCGTTCTGGGACAACGTCCGGACCTGGTGGTCCGCACGCCACCTCGACAACGTGCTGCTGGTCCACTTCGCCGACCTCAAGCGCGACATGGAGGGCGGCATGCGCCGGATCGCGCAGTTCCTCGACATCCCCGTCGACGAGGCCACGTGGCCGGCCGTCGTGGAGTACTGCTCCTTCGACTGGATGAAGCAGCACGCCACCAAGTCCGTCCCGCTGGGAGGCGCGTTCTGGGACACAGGCGCCCAGGTCTTCATCAACAAGGGCACCAACGGCCGCTGGGCCGACACCCTCACCGCCGCCGATGTCGCGGAGTACGAGGAGCGCGCCCTGCTCGAGCTCGGACCCGACTGCGCTGCCTGGCTCGCCCACGGCGGCGACGTCGACCGCTGACCCATCAATTGTCAACCCGACAACACAAGGAAGAGGAAATCGACATGCGCAGGTTCGCCACCCTGGCGGCCGTCACGACCGCCACCACCCTGGCTCTCGCCTCCCCGGCTGGGGCGGCCACCAGGCTCACCCTCGCGGGCACCGGCGCGGCCGAGGTCGGCACGACCTCGATCGACGTCGCCGGTCAGCTCAGCGGCAACCCGGTCAGCGGTGCCTACACCGGGGCCGTGACGGTGCCCGGCGGCGTGCCGGCGCTCGGTGAGTGCCGCCCGGCGTACGCCGACCTCGCCGTCGGCGATGCCGCCGGGAGCCACCTCGCGCTGCACGCCGAGGGCCAGGTCTGCACGGTGCTCGGGGCCTGGGTGATCCACGACTTCCGCGGTCGCTTCACGGTCTCCGACTACTCCAAGCGCGCCTGGAGAAATCTGACCGGCTTCGCAGAGGTCAAGGCCGTCAACGGTCTCTCCGACGTCTACGCGACCAGCTGACCGTCAGGGAAGGGCCATCACCATGAGCACGCCCACGAACGCGCGCACGACGCGCTTCTACGTCGACGTCCTGGGCCTCCCGGTCCCGACGGAGCCACCTGGTCAGGCCGACTCCCACGCGATCCCGGTTCTCCGGGCGGACCTGCCTGTCCTGCGTTGGCGCCTCATCGCTGCGGGCGCGCCGGTGGAGGACCTCGGGTCGACGGCGCTGTCCTTCCGTGACCCGAGTGGTCGGCGGGTCGAGCTGGTCGCGACCACGGGTCAGGCGCGGAACCTCGGGAGGTAGTCCTCCCAGTCCCACCTGGCCAGGAACTGCCCGTCGGCCGTGCGGCCGTGGGCGTGGTCGACTCGTGGAAGAACGGGATCGACATCGACGCCCGGACGGCGTCGGCGAGCCGCTGCGCCGACGGGCACGTGGTCGAGCCGCGACCCGTCGAGCCCTCGTCCTCGAGCACCGAGATCGCTCCGACGTGGCGAGCCCCAGGACGCCTCCGCCCTCCAGGACGAGGTCCGCGGTCAGGTGGTCCGGCTCGGGGGTGCGTCGGGCTCTCGCTCGTACGAAGATGCACAGGTGCGGCGTGCCGGCACGAGGGCTCGGCAGGCCTGGGAGAGGAGACCCCATGGTGACCTTCGCCGGCGTCGACCACGTGTCCTTCACCGTCTCGGACCTGG
>CAZKZQ010000159.1:0-8939 GCA_964557235.1 uncultured Nocardioidaceae bacterium | reverse complement strand
CGGACGGCACCGGCGGAGGACGCGGTGGTGACCAGCAGCGTGGCGAGTCCGAAGGCACGCATCACCGCGGTCTGCGAGGTGGAGATCGTCTGGACGCGGCTCAGCGGCACGATGCGCACGTCGCGGCGCAGCCACCCCGAGCGGGTGTAGATCGCCTCGTGCGTGACCTCCCAGCGGTGCACGCGGTAGCGCAGGCCGGGCATGAGCACGAGCACCGCGACCGCTCCGGCCAGGAGCACCGCGGCCAGCAGCCACGACCAGGCCCGCTGGCCGCTCAGGACGACGCCGGCGATCCCCAGCACGAGCGCGAGCACGACCAGCGGGGCGGCCGACAGCCGCCAGTAGCCCACCGCGCGCGGCGAGACCAGCTCGCTGGGCTCGCGCAGCACGACCTCGGGGGACCGCTCGACTGCCTGGGTCTCGTCCACGCCCCGAGCCTACGAGCGGGTCTCGGAATTGTCGGCGGGCGCGCCTAGCGTGACCCCCATGACGACCTCTCCGACCTCCTCCTCGACCGCCGCTGCCACGGGTGAGCGCGCCGACCTGCTCGAGGCGCTCACCAAGCACCGGGCCCTCTTCCGCCACACCGTCGAGGGCCTCACCGACGAGCAGGCCTCAGCCACGCCGACGGTCAGCTCGCTGTGCCTGGGCGGACTGGTCAAGCACGTCGCGGCCGTCGAGCGCCAGTGGGCCGACTTCGTGGTCAACGGCCCGGCGCAGGACGCCGTCGACTGGTCCTCGATCGACTGGAGCAACCCGCCGCCCGAGGTGCTCGCCTACCAGGACGGCTTCCGGCTCGTGGGCGACGAGACGCTGGCGAGCGTGCTCGCCGACTGGGACGAGACGGCGGCAGCCACCGACGCCCTGGTGGGCTCGGTCGACCTCGACGCGCACCAGCCGCTGCCGACCGCGCCCTGGTTCGAGCCAGGAGCGTCGTGGTCGGCGCGTCGCGTCTTCGTCCACATGATCGCCGAGATCGCCCAGCACGCCGGCCACGCCGACATCATCCGCGAGACCCTCGACGGCCAGAAGTCGATGGGCTAGCCGGCCCGCCCACCACGACGGAAGACCGCCACGGCGAGCACGAGCCCGCCGACGACGAAGACGACCGCGGAGAACGTCGCGGCTCCGACCTTGAACCCGTTGTCGAGCAGGTCGGGTCCGAACCTCCGGTGCGACGGGATGAACATCGCCAGCCACACCAGGGCCATCGGCACCAGCACGAGCCCGAAGACCCCGCGGCTCATCCGCGCCGCGGCGACGCCCCCGGCCACGAGCATGAGGACCGCGCAGACGAGACCGGTCAGCGTCGCCCGGGTGAGCGTCGACTGGCTGACGTGGTCGTCGGCCCGGCCCAGCCGGCCGAGGTCGATGACGGCGAGCGCCAGCGCCATGCCCGCGATCACCAGCGCGTTGATGCGCGGGTGTCGCTCGAAGAACCCCTCGCCCGACTCGGCCATGCCGCGCATCCGACCACGCGCCGTACTCTCGCGTCCATGACGGACACGCCCGCCTGGTCCCTGAGCACGGTCGTCCTGCCCCACCGCCGGTGGTCGGAGGGGTCTCGGGAGGAGTGGGTCCGGGCCGAGGAGCTCGGCTTCGACACGGCCTACACCTATGACCACCTGAGCTGGCGGTCCTTCCGCGGCGGGCCGTGGTTCGGCGCCGTGCCGACGCTCGCGGCCGCGGCCGGCGTGACCTCACGCATCCGCATCGGCACGCTGGTCACCTCACCCAACTTCCGCCACCCCGTCACGCTCGCCAAGGACCTGATGAGCCTCGACGACCTGTCCGCCGGGCGGCTCACGGTCGGCATCGGCGCCGGCGGCACGGGCTTCGACGCGACCACGATGGGCCAGGAGCCCTGGACGCCGCGGGAGCGCGGCGAGCGCTTCGAGGAGCTCGTCGACCAGCTCGACCGGCTGCTCACCGAGCCCGAGGTCACCGTCGAGGGTCGCTACTACTCGGCGCACGAGGCGGAGAACCTCCCCGGGTGCGTGCAGCGCCCGCGCGTGCCCTTCGCGATCGCCGCGACCGGGCCGCGCGGCCTCGCTCTCGCCGCCCGGCTCGGCCAGGCCTGGGTGACCTTCGGCGACCCCCGGCTCGGCGACGACGCGACGCCGGAGCAGTCCGAGCGGGCCCTGGCCGGCCAGGTCGCGCGGCTGCACGAGGCGTGCGAGGCGGCCGGTCGCGACCCGGGCTCGATCCACCCCGTGCTGCTCACCGGTTCGACGCCGGAGGGCGCCGGCGTGCTGTCGTCGTACGACGCGTTCACCGACTTCGCGGGCCGTCACCTCGCCCTCGGCTTCCGCGAGATCGTCGTGCACGCGCCCGTGCCGGACTCGGTCTACGCCGCCCCGCAGGAGGTCTACGAGCGGGTGGCTGCCGAGGCCCGGACCGACCTGGCCTGAGCGTCCGGGGCGCCCACGTGGCGGGCGTCACCCTGTCCGCGCGATGAAGGTTAGGCTAGCCTTAGTCCCATGATCGTCTGTCAGTGCAGGGTCGTGAGCGACCGCGACGTCGACGCCGCCGTGGCGTCCGGCGCGCGGACGGTCTCGGCCGTGTGCCGGTCGACGGGCGCTGCCCAGGAGTGCGGGTCGTGCATCTTCACCGTCAAGGCGCTGGTGTGCCAGCATCACGCGCAGGAGTCCGCACTGCTGGAGGTGGATGGTGCAGCCAGTTAGCCCCCGCGTCGTCGAGCTGCTCAACGAGGCGCTGACCTTCGAGCTCACGGTCACCAACACCTACTTCCTGCACGCGCGCATGCTCGACAACTGGGGCTTCGCCAAGCTCGGCAAGGTCTTCTACGACCTCTCCATCGACGAGATGAAGGACGCCGACGCGCTGATCAACCGCATCCTGCTCTTCGACGGCCACCCCAACGTCCAGCGCCTCAACGCCATCACGGTGGGCGAGGACGCCGAGGAGATGCTCACCCTCGCGCTCGCCAGCGAGCACGCGGCCGTCGCGCAGTTCAACGCCTCCGCCCAGGAGTGCCACGACCTCGGGGACCACGGCACCGCCGCGGTGTTCGAGGAGATGGTGCGCGAGGAGGAGGTCCACGCCGACTGGTTCGAGAGCCAGCTCGACGCGATCGCGCGGGTCGGCGTCCAGCAGTACCTCGCCCGTCACATCGACGCCGGCGTCGGCCCCGAGAGCTGACCTGCTCCTAGTCTGGCCCGCGTGCCCGTCCCCGAGTCAGCAGTCCTCGACACCCTGCGGTTCGTCGACCTCACCGGCGTCCTCGCCAACGCGATCCTCGGCGGCGTCGTCGCGCGGGCGGCCCGCCTCGACCCGATCGGCTTCGGCTTCCTCGCGATCGTCTCCGGCCTCGGCGGCGGCCTGATCCGCGACACCCTCATCCAGCAGGGCACGCCGGTCGCGCTCACGGACTCGGCCTACGTCCTGACCGCGCTGGCCGGCGCGACCGTCGCCTTCCTGCTGCCCGTCGAGGGACGGCTCTGGGCGCGCCTCTTCCCGTACGCCGACGCGCTGGCCCTGGGTGCCTGGGCGGCGGCCGGCGCCCAGAAGGCGCTCGTGCTCGGCCTCGACTGGCTGCCCGCGGTGCTGCTGGGCACGGTGACCGCGGTCGGCGGCGGGCTCGTGCGCGACGTGCTGCTCAACCGGGTGCCGTCGATCTTCGGCGGCAACACGCTCTATGCCACCTCGGCCCTGCTCGCGAGCGGGGTGATGGTGCTGCTCCACCAGGCCGGCCACGGCACGGCCGGGCTGGTCGTCACCACGCTCGTCGGGGCCGGGCTGACGCTCGCGGCGCAGTGGCGGGGCTGGCAGCTGCCCGACGCCTACGCCTGGCAGGGCAAGCTCGCCGTGCTGGCGCGGCCGCACTGGCGGCGCCGCACTCGTTAGCGCAGGAGGCCGTCGGCGATCACGGCGAGCATCGGCTGGACGGCCGGCTCGGGCAGGTTGCCGGCGTCCTTGACGGTCGCCACTCCCCCGACCAGACGGGCCATCTGGAGCGAGTCGACGTCGGGGCGCAGGTCGCCTGCGAGCTTGTCGATCACCTGCTGGTTGGCGGCGCGGAGCACCTGGCACTTGGTCTGGATCGGCGAGCCCTGGTCGTCCATCGCGCCGGTGATCTTGGCGGCTCCGCCCTTGTGGACGGTGATGAGGGCGACGTAGGTCTCGAGCCAGCGCAGCAGCATCTCGCGCGCGTCTCCCCCGCTGGTGAGCACGTCCTCGACCGAGGCGTTCACCCGCTCGACCCAGGCCTGCATCATCGCGTCGACCAGCGAGTCGCGGTTGGGGAAGTGGCGATAGAGGGTGCCGGGTCCGACCCCGGCCAGCTTGGCCACGTCGTCGAGGGGGGCGTCGTAGCCCTTCTCACGGAAGACCTCGCGCGCGGCGTCGATGATCTTGGCCCGGTTGCGGGCGGCATCAGCTCGCACGAGGCACCTCCTCCCAGACGAAAATCGCGGTCAGGCTTGCTAACCGGAGACACTCTCCGTATTGTCGATCCGGTAACCGGAGCAACTCTCCGCATAAGTCTAACCCGGTCCTCCCGACCAGAACAGGACTGACCTCGATGTCTTCCACCCTCCTCTCGCGCAGCCCGGCCCGCGGTGGTTCCGCCGGTGCGGGCGACGGGTCCGGGCGCCGCAACCCCGCGCTCGGCATGGCGATCGTGCTGGTCGCCCAGCTCATGCTCATCCTCGACGCCGCGGTGATGAACGTGGCGCTCCCCCAGATCGGCTCCGACCTCTCCCTGACCCCGTCGGGACTGTCGTGGGTCCTCAACGGCTACGCCCTCGCCTTCGGCGGGCTGCTGCTCCTCGGCGGCCGCCTCGGCGACGTCCTCGGACGCCTGCGCGTCTTCTGGATCGGCGTCGTGGTCTTCACCCTCTTCTCGCTGCTCGGCGGTCTCGCCACCAACGCCTGGGAGCTGATCGGCTCGCGCGTCCTCCAGGGCGCCGGCGCCGCGCTCGCCGCACCGTCGGTGCTCGCGCTGCTCACCACCTCCGCCCGCGACGACGGCGAGCGCAACCGCGCCCTCGCGCTGTTCGCCGCGGTCTCCTCCGGTGGCGCGACCCTGGGCCTCCTCCTCGGCGGCGTGGTCACCGACCTCGGCTCGTGGCGCTGGACGCTGTTCATCAACGTGCCCTTCGGGATCTTCATCCTCGCGACGGTCCGCCGCTACGTGCCCGAGACCGCCCCTCGCCCGGGCCGCTTCGACATCGTCGGCGCGGTGTCCGCGACCGGTGCCGCGGTCAGCGTCGTGTGGGCCCTCATCGGCGCCCCCGAGCACGGCTGGGACTCCCCCCGCACCATCGGTGGCTTCGTCCTCGGCGCCGCACTGCTCGCCCTGCTGGTGTGGACCGAGTCCCGCGTCGCCCACCCGCTGCTCCAGCTCTCGCTGTTCCGCAGTCGCCGCCGGGTCGCGGGCCTGCTCACCATGGCCGGTGTCGTGGCCGCGCAGTTCCCGCTGTTCTTCATCGGCGTGCAGTACCTCGAGCTCCAGCTCGGCTACGGCCCGGTCGCGACCGGCCTGGCCTTCCTCCCGATCTCGCTGGGCATCTTCGCGATGTCGCGCATCACGCCGCGGCTCGTGGGCCGCTTCGGCACCGCGCCGCTCATGGTGGTCGGCGCCACCGGCGTCGGGATCAGCTCGCTGTGGCTGAGCACCCTGCCCGCCGGCGGGTCCTACCTCGCGACCGTGTTCGTGCCGTTCCTGATCAACGGGCTCTCGGCCGGACTGGTGTTCATGCCCACCACGGTCACCGTCCTGGCCGACGTCGAGCCGGTGCACGCCGGGTCCGCGTCGGGCCTGCTGCAGACCATGCAGCAGCTCGGCGGAGCGGTCGGCGTCGCGGTCATCGCCAGCGTCTACGCCGCCCACCACACCCCGGGCGCGGCGTTCGTCTCCGGCACCTCGGCCGCCTTCACGGCCTCGGCCCTCACGGCCGCCCTGGCCGTCGGCGCGGCGCTCACGCTCCTGGTCCGTCGTACGACGCCGGCGGTCGAGAGTGCCTGAGCCTCGGCACCGTGAGCGTCCTGGCAGCATGGCGGGCATGGAACGCGAGGCGGTCGAGGACTGGGTGGCGGCGTACGAAGCGTTGTGGCGGGCTCCCGGCACCGAGCTCCTCGCCGAGATCTTCAGCCCCGACGCGGTCTACCTGCCCTCGCCCTGGGCGACCGGGATGCACGGGCTCCAGGCGATCGCCGACTTCTGGGAGGCCGAGCGCGACGGCCCCGACGAGGAGTTCACGATGAGCCACCGCGTCCTGGCTCTCGACGGGACGACCGCGGTCGTGCGGGTGGAGGTCGACTACGCCTCGGGTGACCGGTGGCGCGACCTGTGGGTGCTCTCCTTCGACGCGGAAGGACGGTGCTCGGCGTTCGAGGAGTGGCCGTTCGCACCGCGCCAGTCCGACGGGCACTGACCGGAACCCGGTCGGCGCGCGCTGCGTCACAGCAGCATGAGAAGCCTCGTCGCCGCCCTCGCCCTCCTGCTCGCCGGCTGCGCCTCGGCCACGCCGGTGTCCGCTCCCGCCGATCCGGAGACCTCCGTGGTCCCGGCCGGGATCGCCGGCGCTGACCCCGAGCAGACCGTGCTCGACGTCTCGCGCAGCGGCGGCTGGTGCCGTGAGGGCGGGTGCCGTCACCCGCACCTGCAGGTGCGGGCCGACGGGTCGTGGACCGTGACCACGACGACGTCCGCCGACGAGGTCTCGACCCGGAGGGGCACCCTCACCGCGCGCCAACGTGAGGCGCTCACCGAGGCACTGCGGACGACCGGGCTGCGCGACGATCCGCGGGCGGAGAGGTTCTGCGACTCGTGGGTCGACGGCATCGACACCGAGGTGCGCTGGCGGACCGGCCCCGAGAGCGTCGTGCAGGCGGACAGCTGCGACTTCGACTTCCCGGTCGCCGACCCGCTGCTCGAGATCGCCGACCAGGTCATGCTGGCCTGATGAGACGGCACCACCACGTCGCGGTCAGCCGGGTCCGTCGGCCCCAGAGCGAACGGCTGCGCCGACGCCAGCGGTGGTACTTCGCACTGATGGGCACCTGCGTGGTGCTCATCCTGCTGGCCTGGAACCTGGTCAGGCTGTGGTCGACGTCGGCGGCCGTCGTCATGTCTGTCGTGGCTGCCGTGCTGCCGCCGATCGCCGTCGTCATCGCCAACTGGGGCGAGGACCGGTGAGGACGAGCCGGCGCCCTCAGACCCAGGCGGACAGGTCGACCGCGTCGTCGGCCGGTCGCTCCAGCTCCTGCCGGCGCGCGGCGAGGTGCTCGTCGCCTCGGCCCTCCTGCTCGGCCCGCAGGTGGTCCAGGTGCAGGCGCGTCATCTCGGGCTCGCCGTAGGAGATCACCGTCCAGCGCTCGTCGTCGCCGGTGTGGTGGAACACCGACTCGTCGTCGCCGGTGTGCACGACCCCCGCGACGTCCGAGGCCGGCCACTCGCGCTCGTGCACGCCGTCGCCCAGCAGCACGAGCCGCTGCGGGGTCACGACCAGCGCGCCCTCGACGGTCGCGACGTGGGAGGCGGGGCCACCGCCGGAGGACTCGTACGCCGTCGCCACAGTCATGTGCCGCACGGTCTCGCCCGGCCGGAGGTCCAGCCCGGGCAGGTCGCCGACGTCCCAGCCCGCGGTGACGCCGTACAGGAAGTCGGTGAGGAGGGTCGCCCGCTCGGCCCGGGCGTCGAGCGCGACCTCGGTCGCGGCGAGGTGCTCGCGTCGGGCGAGGTCGGCGGCCTCGAGGCGGTGCCGCTCGCGACGGCGACCGAAGACCGTCGCGCCGGTGCGTCCGAGGGTGCGCAGCAGCCACGTGATCAGGAAGACCAGGGCGACGCCACCGATCGTGGCGGCCAGCCCGGCCAGCAGGATGCGCCGGATCGACCACGGGTCGGTGGCGATGCGCACCTCGGAGGTGCGGCTGATCTCGTGGCCGTAGGCGTCCTCGACGACGACCTTGAGGCTGTAGGTGCCCTCGTCGGCGTCGCGGGAGATCGTCGTCTCGCGCGACTTCGCGGTGAACGACCCCGAGTCGGCGGTCACTCCGTCCTCGGTCGACAGGGTCCAGGTCACCTCGGCGCCCGGCTCGGTGCGGACGACGGCCGCGAGCTTGCCACCGGCGGCGGCCTTGCTGTCGGTGCTGAGGCTGAGCACCGGCGCGGTCGTGTCGACCACGAACTCCGGGATCCTGGCGACGCCCTTGCGCTGCTGGCTGTCGCGCACCACGACCGAGACGTCGTCGTACGCCCCGTCGCGCAGGGGCAGCTCGACGGTGCCCTTGCCGCCCTTGAGTGCGAAGGTCGTGTCCTTGAACCCGGGCCGGCGCAGGACCGCCGACGTGGCGTTGGGCGTCGCGGTCACGCTGAAGACCTGCGTGCGGCTGGTCGACTCGCTGTCGCGCGTGGCCTTGACCGCGAGCGAGGGGATGCGGACGGTGAACGAGCGCTCGCGCGAGGCCACGTTGCCGACGTCGTCGACCGCCTCGACCCGCACGTCGTGCTCGCCGTTGGCGACGTCGACGATGCGCTCGACCGTCGGCCCGTCGGCGGTGCCCGACACGACCACCGAGCCGTCGACGAGCACGCTGTAGTCGGTGCCGTCGGTCGTGCGGAACCGCACCCGGCTGCGGGAGTCCTCGGCGTTGCCCGCGGTCCAGGCTGCCTTGCCCAGGGGCGGCGGGTCGGCGTCCGCCTCGGCGGAGAACCTCGCCGGGTCGCTGACGTTGCCGGCCTTGTCGGTGGCGCGCGCGGCGTAGTCGTGGGTGCCCGTCGTCGCGGTCCAGCTCAGGGTCACCGATCCGTCGGTCGCCTTGCCGGAGGCGACGACACCGCCGCCCTGCTCGCGCACCACGACGTCGGAGTTCTTCTCCGCGCGGATGGTGACCGTGATGCTGCCGCCCGCGCCGGCGGTCGGCGACCCGACGTCAGGTCGGCCGGGCGCCTTGGTGTCCGGCGGCTTGGGCTT
>CAZKZQ010000158.1:2112-8955 GCA_964557235.1 uncultured Nocardioidaceae bacterium | reverse complement strand
GCGATGTCGCGGTCCTTCGGCGGCATCGTCGTGACGTCCTTGTCGCCGATGAAGATGTGGCCGGAGTTGACGTCCTCCAGACCGGCGAGCATGCGCAGGGTCGTGGACTTGCCGCAGCCCGAGGGGCCGACGAGCACCATGAACTCGCCGTCGGCGATGTCCAGGTCGATGCCCGGCACCGCCGGGACGTCCGCGCCGGGATACCAGCGCTGGGCCTTCTGGAAGCTGATCGATGCCATGTGATTCGTTTCCCTTCACCGGCAGGTACGTGCCGGACGATCCGTAGTGAAGTGGTGAGGTGGTGCTGGGTTCAGCCGGCCTTGCGCCACATGCGGTAGACGAGGTAGGTCGGCACCAGGAACAGCAGGGACACGAGCGCCTCCGTGAGGGCGGCGTGCCCGCTCAGCTCCGCGACGAGGGTCGAGACCACCGCCGCGAGGCTGAAGAAGGACAGGACCCCCAGCCCGACCTCCAGACGCTCGCGCCGGGCGGCGCGGGTCCGGGAGGTCAGGGCCGTGGCGAGCGCCGCGAACAGCGACGGCACCTCGGGCTCCTTGTGCTGGGAGGTCATCCCTTCACGCCGCCCGCCGTCAGGCCGGCGACGATCTTCCGCTGGAAGATCAGCACCAGGATGATCAGCGGCACCGTCACGACGGTGCCCGCCGCCATGACGGCGGTGTAGGGCTCCACCCGTGGCTGGGACCCGGTGAAGTTCGCGATCGCCACGGTGACCGGCTGGGCGTTCTTCTGGCTCAGCTGGCTGGCGATCAGGAACTCGTTCCAGGCCGCGATGAAGGCCAGGATCGCGGTGGTGAAGATGCCGGGTGCGGCGAGCGGCAGGATCACCTTGCGGAAGGCCTGGCCGGGCGTCGCGCCGTCGATCTTGGCGGCCTCCTCCAGCTCCCAGGGCATCTCACGGAAGAACGCGGTGAGCGTGTAGATCGTGAGCGGGAGGACGAAGGAGATGCTGGGGATGATCAGCGCCTGGTAGGTGTCGTACCAGCCGATGTTGCGGAACAGCTGGAACAGCGGGGTCACCAGGGCGACGCCGGGGAACATCGAGGCGCCGAGCACGAAGCCCATCACCAGCCCCTTGCCCCGGAAGCGCAGCCGCGCCAGGGCGTAGGACGCGAAGACTCCGACCAGCAGCCCGATCAGGGTCGTGATCGTGCTGATGATGACGCTGTTGACCAGCGCGCGGCCGAAGTGGTTGCCCAGGTCAGTGGAGAACACCGTCTTGAAGTTGTCCAGCGTCACGTGGGTCGGCCACGGCGCGGTGTCGTAGGTGTAGGGCACCTCGCGGAACGCGGTGACCATCATCCAGTAGAACGGCGCGAGGCCCCAGACGACGATGACCACGAGGCCGGCGTAGAGGCGGAAGCTGTTGCCGAACGACGACGGGGCCTTGGCCCCGCCCTCGCGCCCGGGACCACCCGTGTGCTCCTGCGTGGTCGAGCCGGTGCTGGTGTCGAGATCGGTCATGACTACCTCGCCTCCTCTTCGCTCACGTCGGCGCCCAGGAACTTGATGAAGACGAACGCCACCAAGAAGATGAACAGGAAGGTGATGGTGGACAGGGCTGAGGCCTCGTTGAAGTCCTCGCGAGTGGCCTGGATGACCAGGATCGACAGCGTGGTGGTGTCGTTGCCGTCACCGGCTCCACCGCCGGTCATGATGTAGGGCAGGTCGAACATGCGGAGCACGTCGAGCGTGCGGAACAGCAGCGCGACCATGACCGCGGGCTTCACCAGCGGGATCGTGATCTGGGTGAAGCGCTGCCAGGGTGAGGCGCCGTCGACCTTGGCCGCCTCGTAGACCTCCTTGGAGATCAGCTGCAGGCCGGCCAGGATCAGCAGGGCCATGAACGGCGTCGTCTTCCAGACGTCGGAGACGACGATCGCGGTCCGGGCCGCCCACTTGTCGCTGAACCACACCACGTCGAGGTTGAACAGGCTGTTGACGATGCCGTCGTAGCTGAAGATGAAGTACCAGAGCTTGGCGGTGACGGCCGTGGGGATCGCCCACGGGATCAGGATGCTGGCGCGGACCAGGGCACGGCCGCGGTACTCGCCGTTCATGATCAGGGCGAACGCGAAGCCGAGCACAAGCTCGATGATGACCGTCACGATCGTGAAGCCGACCGTGATGCTCATGGCGCCCCAGAAGTTCGAGGCGGTGGTGCCGGGCGCGCAGGCCGTGTCGCCGCACCGCTGGAGCAGCCAGTGCAGGTAGTTGTCGACGCCGGTGAAGCCGCCCTTGACGAAGATGCCGGCCTCGTTGAGGCGGTCCTTGCCCTGGAACGACATCCAGATCGCGCGGACGACGGGATAGCCGATGACCACCGCGAGCAGGACCATCGTCGGGGCGATGAGCATCCAGGCGCGTCGGGCCTGGTGCGGGTCGATGGAGGCGCGTTCAGGCGCCTCGGGAGTGGGGGCGGTGGCCTGCCTCTCAGCGACAGCGGCCGTCCCTCCTACGTCTGACATGTCTCTCCTCGGAGCTGTCGGTGGAGCGGCGCCCGGGGGCCTCTCGCGAGGCCCCCGGACCCGTGGACGGGCTGCGTCAGCTGGAGCTGCTGGCCGACGCGATGGCGGAGGACATGTCCTTCAGGGCGTCCTCCACGGACTTGCTGCCCTTGATGGCGGCGTAGGCGTTGTCCTGGATCGCCTTGGTGACCGCCGGGTAGAACGGCGTGATCGGACGCGGGATGGCGTTCTCGATCGACGTCTTCAGCGTCGGCAGGTAGCCGAACTTCTTCACCAGGGCCGGGTCGGAGTAGAGGCTCTCCTGGGCCGGGGCGAGGGAGCCCTTCTCCAGCAGGAACTTCTGCTGCTCCTCCTCGAGCACGAAGTTGATGAAGTCGATCGCCGTCGCCTTGTTCTTCGAGTAGGCGCCGATGGCCATGTTGTGGCCACCGAGCGTCGAGGCGCCGACGCCGTCCGTGCCGGGCAGCGGCGCGACGTCGAACTTGCCCTTGACCTTCGAGGAGGCCTCGGTGTTGGCCAGGCCGTAGACGTAGGGCCAGTTGCGCAGGAAGAGCACCTTGCCGGCCTCGAAGGCGATGCGGCCCTCCTCCTCCGTGTAGGTGATGCCCTCACGAGGGATGTTGCCGTCCTTGTAGGCCGTGACCAGGTTGCCCAGGCCCTTGGCCGCCTCAGGGCTGTCGACCGTGGGGGTCTTGCCGTCGTCGCCGACGATCGAGCCGCCGGCGCCGTTGATCGCCTCGGACGCGTTGACCGTCAGACCCTCGTACTTCTGGAACTGACCGGCGTAGCACTGCATGTCCTTGGCCTTGGCGATGTCACACATCGACATCATCTCGTCCCACGTCTTCGGCGGGGTCTTCACCAGGTCGCTGCGGTAGTAGAGCATGCCGCCGTCACTGGTCTGCGGGGCGGCGTACTGCGTCCCGTTGTACTGACCGCTGTCGACGGTGCTCTTGAGGAGCCCGTCGGTCTTGATGGCCAGGTCGCCCTCGAGCGGCTGCAGGAAGCCCTTGGCCGCGAACTCGGCGGTCCACACCAGGTCGACCGACGCGACGTCGTAGTCGGAGTTCTTGGCCTCGAAGTTGCGCAGGAGGTCGTCGTGCTGCTGGTCGGCCTCGTCGGTCTGCTCCTTGAAGGTGACCTTCTCGTCCGGGTGGGCGGCGTTCCACTTGTCGATCAGCGGGCGCCAGACGCCGCTGTTGTCCTTGCCCTGGACGTAGGTGATCGGGCCGCGGCCGTCGAGGCCCTGCTTGAACGCGTCGTTGCTCGGCTGGCTGCCGCCGCCACCGTCGTCACCACCACACGCCGCTAGGGGCGCTGCGGTGAGGATGAGGGCCGCCACGCCGGCCTTGTGCTTCAGGGACATGTGGTTCCTCCGTGTTGTGGGGTTCCGGCACGGGCGTGCCGAAGGGTGGTACGTCGGTCGAGGCGACTCATCCGGCACCGCTCGAGGTGCGCAGCCAGACGCTCGTGTCGGGCAGCAGGTCGCCGTCGGCCTCGGGGTGCGAGCGCAGCAGGACCTCTCCGGCCGGCAGCGCCACGGGTGCGTCACCCGTGTTGAGCCAGCACTCGAGCCCTCCTCGGCGGAAGGCCACCACCCCGTCCGGCGGGTCCAGCCAGACGAGGTCTCCCGCTCCGACCCACAGCTGCCGACGCAGCCGCAGGGCATCGCGGTAGAGGTTGAGGACCGAGGAGGAGTCGTGCTCCTGCGCCTCGGCCGTGCGCGGGGCCCAGTCCGCGGGCTGGGGCAGCCACGGCTCGGCCGTCGCGCCCTCCGGGCTGAAGGAGTACGGCGGTGCGTCGCCGCCCCACGGGAGCGGGACCCGGCAGCCGTCGCGGCCGACCTGGGTGTGCCCCGACTGCTCCCAGATCGGGTCCTGGCGGCGGTCGCCCGGGATGTCCTCGACCTCGGGCAGGCCGAGCTCCTCACCCTGGTAGAGGTAGGCCGTCCCGGGCAGCGCGAGCGTGAGCATCACGGCGGCGCGGGCGCGGCGCAGGCCGAGCTCGACGTCGGCCGGCTCCCCGGGCCACTGGGCCTTCTCGACCTCGGAGGGGACGAGCTGCTGGAGCTGGGTGCGCGCGTAGCGGGTGACGTGACGGCTGACGTCGTGGTTGGACAGCACCCAGGTCGGCGGGGCGCCGACGTGCTGGGCCGAGGAGAGGGCGTCGGCGACGACCTTGTGGATCCAGTCGGCCCGGAAGGGCGCCATCAGGAAGTCGAACTGGAACGCCGTGTGCAGCTCGTCGGGTCGCAGGTAGAGCGCGAGGCGCTCGTTGGTCGGCACCCACGACTCGGCCACGAACACCCGCGACGGGGAGTACTGGTCGGCCACTGCGCGCCAGCCGCGATAGATCTCGTGGACCGCGTCGTTGTCCCACGCCGGGTGCGGCTCGATGCCGTGCACCGCGTCCTCGCCGGCGTCGGGCAGGCCGTGCTCCTTGGCCAGCCCGTGCGCGACGTCGATCCGGAAGCCGTCGACCCCGCGGTCGAACCAGAAGCGCAGCACGTCGAGGAACTCCTCGACGACCTCCGGGTTCTCCCAGTCCAGGTCGGGCTGGCCGGGGGCGAAGAGGTGGAGGTACCACGGGCCCGCGGAGCCGTCGGGCTCGGTGACGCGGGTCCAGGCCGGGCCGCCGAAGACGCTCTTCCAGTCGTTGGGCGGCAGCTCGCCGTCCTCGCCCTTGCCGGGCAGGAAGATGTAGCGGTCGCGCGCGGCCTCGTCGCCGGCCAGCGCCGCCTGGAACCACGCGTGGTCCGACGAGGTGTGGTTCGGGACGATGTCGAGGATCACCTTGAGGCCCAGGTCGTGCGCCTCCTGGAGCAGTGCCTCGCCCTGCGCCAGCGTGCCGTAGGCCGGCTCGATGTCGCGGTAGTCGGCCACGTCGTAGCCCGCGTCGACCTGCGGCGAGGGGTACCACGGGTTGATCCAGAGCGCGTCCACGCCGAGCTCGGCGAGGTAGGGGAGCTTGGACCGGAGCCCGTCGACGTCTCCGAGACCGTCGCCGTCGCTGTCGAGGAAGGAACGGATGTAGACCTGGTAGACCACCGCGGTCCGCCACCACTCGTCCGGTTGCACCGGTCGGCCTCCTGGAATCTGGTCGTCGTGGTTTGATCCGACTGACACGCAAACGTTTGCGCGCTCTGGGGGTACTGTGATTCCCGTCTCACTCGCAAGTCAATGCCAAACGGCGTGTGAATCGAAATGTGTCGGGTTTGTTACCGATGACAGCTCGCTCGGGTCGTGGTGTGTCCGTTCGCGCCTCACCGACCCTCGGCACCGACGGGACGGAGGATGGTGCGGATGCCACGCGGTCACGACCCACGGAGCAACGGCGCGAGAGCCTCGTCCCGCGCCCCCGGACGGGTGAACATGGCGGACGTCGCGGAGGCGGCCGGCGTCTCGCTCTCGACGGTGTCCCGCGCCCTGCGGGGACTGCCCGGGGTCAGCGCCGAGCAGCAGACCCGGGTGCTGCGGATCGCCGACGAGCTCGCCTACGTCGTGTCGCCCGAGGCCTCGCGGCTCAAGACCGGCCGCACGGGTCGAATCGCCGTGGTGGTCCCGTGGATCGACCGGTGGTTCTTCGCCTCGATGCTCTCCGGCATCGAGCATGTGATGCGCGCCGCCCGCTTCGACGTGATCATCTACCACGTCTCCGGCGCGGAGGACCGCCGCCAGTTCTTCCAGGCGCTCCCGGCACGACGCAAGGTCGACGCGGTGGTGGTGATCGCGATGCCCGCCCCCGAGGAGGAGATCGAGCGCCTCGACCTGCTGGGCGTGGAGGTCGTCATCGCCGGGGGCGAGCTGGGGCGGCACACCAGCGTGCGGGTCGACGACACCGAGGCCGCGCGCAGCGCCACGCGTCACCTGGTCGACCTGGGGCACCGCCGCATCGCGCTGGTGCGCACCTGCGACGACGAGGGCCGGGTGTGGCCGGTCGACCTCGCACGCACGGAGGGCTGGGCGGAGACCCTCGCCTCGCACGGCCTCCCCCACGGCGACGACCTGGTCCGCACGGTCCCCTTCGGCCCCGAGCAGGGCCGGGCCGCGATGGCCGACCTGCTCGCGAGCGAGGAGCCGCCGACCGCGGTGCTCGCCCACAGCGACGAGATGGCCTTCGGCTGCCTGCGGGCCCTCCACGACGCCGGCCGGCGCGTGCCCGAGGACTTCTCCGTGGTCGGGATCGACGACCACCCGCTCTCGGCCACGCTGGGCCTGACGACGGTGCGCCAGCCGGTGAAGGCGCAGGGGGAGACCGCCGCCCGCGTGGTCCTGGAGATGCTGTCGGGTCACCCGCCGCGCCACGACACCCGGCTGCGCCTCCTGCCGACGACCCTGGTGGTCCGCGAGTCCACGGG
>CAZKZQ010000158.1:0-2012 GCA_964557235.1 uncultured Nocardioidaceae bacterium | reverse complement strand
GCGCCGGCGTACCTAGCCTCGTGGCACCCACGTCACTGGAGCCTGCATGTCACGCACCTCTCCGCGGGGACTGCGTCTCGTCACGGACGCCGCCCCCGAGCGGACCCTTCATCCCTCGGGCCTGTCCGGCCAGCGTCGGCGCGTCGCCGTCCTCGCGACGTACGTCGACCGCTGGTTCTTCGGCAGCACCCTCGCCGGCATCGAGCGGATCGTCCGCGACGCCGGCCACGAGGTCGTCGTCCACCAGGTCGGTCACGACTGGACCCGGCACCCGTTCCTCCGGGGCTGGTCGCCGCGCGAGCTGGGCATCGACGCGGTCGTCGCCATCACCGTCCCGATCCCCGCCGAGCTGGTGCAGCGCTGGGAGGGGGAGGGCGTGCCGGTCGTCGTGAGCGGAGCCCGCCTCCCCGGCACCGAGTGCGTCTACGTCAACGACGTGCGGGCGGGTCGTCTCGCCACCGAGCACCTCACCCGTCTCGGGCACCGCCGCATCGCGCTCGTCCGCACGTGCGACCGTGACGGCAAGGTGTGGCAGGCCGACGTCGACCGCACCGAGGGCTATCGCCAGGCGCTCGGCGACGCCGGCATCGCCTTCGACGAGAGCCTGATGACCACCGTGCCGTTCGGGTCCCGGGAGGGTGCCGGCGCGGTCGAGCGGCTCTGGTCCGCAGCGTCGCCGCCGACCGCGGTCTTCGCCACGTGCGACGAGATCGCCTTCGGCGTGCTCCCCGCCCTGAAGTCGCGCGGGCTCGACGTGCCCGGCGCGGTCTCGGTCATCGGCGTCGACGACCACCCGCTCGCCGAGGTGCTCGGGCTGACCACGGTCAACCAACACGTCGAGCTCCAGGGAGAGCTCGCCGGACGCCTGGTCCTGGACGCCCTGATCGGCCTGCGCGACCGGCGCTCGACCGAGTCGCACGAGGTCGACCTGGAGGTCATCGCCCGGGCGTCCACGGCGCCCCTGCGCCCGCTCGCCACGACCCGGGGGTCGACTAGCCTGGGCTGGTGAGCACCCCCGAGTTCCGCTACTCCGACCTGCTGCCCACCGGGCCCGACGACACGCCGTACCGCCTGATCACGACCGAGGGTGTCCGCACCTTCGAGGCCGGCGGCCGCACCTTCCTCGAGGTCGCCCCCGAGGCGATCCAGCGGCTCACCGCCGAGGCGATGCACGACATCTCGCACTTCCTGCGGCCCGCGCACCTCGCCCAGCTGCGCAAGATCATCGACGACCCCGAGGCCTCGGGCAACGACCGCTTCGTGGCGCTCGACCTGCTCAAGAACGTCAACATCTCCGCCGGCGGCGTGCTCCCGATGTGCCAGGACACCGGCACCGCGATCGTGATGGGCAAGAAGTCCGAGGGCGTGATCACCGGCGTCGACGACGGCGAGTGGATCTCGCGCGGGGTCTTCGACGCCTACACCAGGCTCAACCTGCGCTACTCCCAGCTCGCGCCGCTGACGATGTGGGACGAGAAGAACACCGGCACCAACCTGCCGGCCCAGATCGAGCTCTACTCCACCCCGGGCACCGGCGACCCGGCCTACAAGTTCCTGTTCATGGCCAAGGGCGGCGGCTCGGCCAACAAGTCGTTCCTGTTCCAGGAGACCAAGGCCGTCCTCAACCCGACGCGGATGCTGGAGTTCCTCGACGAGAAGATCCGCTCGCTCGGCACGGCCGCCTGCCCGCCGTACCACCTGGCCGTGGTGATCGGCGGCACCAGCGCGGAGTACGCCCTCAAGACCGCGAAGTACGCCTCGGCGCACTACCTCGACAACCTCCCGACCGAGGGCTCGATGTCGGCGCACGCCTTCCGCGACCTCGAGCTGGAGGAGGAGGTCTTCAAGCTGACGCAGTCGTTCGGGATCGGGGCGCAGTTCGGCGGCAAGTACTTCTGCCACGACGTGCGGGTGGTCCGGCTCCCCCGCCACGGCGCCTCGTGCCCCGTCGCGCTGGCCGTCTCGTGCTCGGCCGACCGCCAGGCGCTGGGCAAGATCACCGCCGAGGGCGT
>CAZKZQ010000157.1:5635-9040 GCA_964557235.1 uncultured Nocardioidaceae bacterium | reverse complement strand
GCCATCGTCAGGTAGATCGCGGTGCCGTCCAGGTTGAACGAGTAGCCGGTCGGCACGACGACGCCGACGGTGGTCTGCTCGACGCCGGCGTGCTCCATCTTGGCGATGAGGCGGGGCAGCGCGGACTCCGACGACGAGGTCGACAGGATGAGGAGGAACTCGCGGGCGAGGTACTTCAGCAGCTTGAAGATGTTGACGCCGGCGGTCAGCTTGAGGACCAGCGCGAGGATGCCGAAGACGAAGATCGCGCAGGTGGCGTAGAAGCCGACCATGATCACCGCGAGGGACTTCAGGGCGTCCAGGCCGGTCTCGCCGACGACGGCGGCCATGGCGCCGAAGGCGCCGATCGGGGCGGCCCACATGATCATCGAGAGCACCCGGAACACCACGCGCTGGATGTGCTCGATGCCGCGCAGCACGGGCTTGGCGGGGGAGCCCATCGCCTGCAGGGCGAAGCCGACGAGGAGTGCGACGAGCAGGGTCTGGAGGACCTCGCCGTCGGTCAGGGCGGAGAGCAGCGAGGTCGGGATGATGCCGAGGAGGAAGTCGGTCGTCGAGCCGGCACCGGCGGCCTGCTCGGCCCCGGCCTTGGCGACCTCGTCGTTGATGTTGAGGCCCTCACCCGGGTGGATCAGGTTGCCGACCACGAGGCCGATGGCCAGCGCGAAGGTGGACATCACCAGGAAGTAGCCGAGCGCGAGGCCGCCGACCTTGCCGACCTTGGCGGCACTGGCGACCGAGCCGACGCCGAGCACGATCGTGCAGAAGATGATCGGCGAGATCATCATCTTGATCAGCGCGACGAAGGCCGTGCCGATCGGCTTGAGCTCCACCGCGAAGTCGGGGGCCAGGAAGCCGACGGCGACGCCCAGCACCACGGCCACGATGACGGCGATGTAGAGGAAGTGGGTGCGGTCGCGGCGCGTGGGCGCCGGACTGTCGTGGGAGACGGACTGGGACACGGTGACCTCCGAGTTGTGCAGTGTTGCGGTCCGCCAAGAGTCATGCCCGATGTGAGCGGCGTCACCCTTCTGGTCGTTGAGTTCACGGTCTGCGTCGACCGGGGTGAGACGATCCCCGCGTGAGCGGGACCGGAGAACGACGGCGGGGCACGTCCGTCGCGCGCCAGGTCTTCGCGCTCCAGCTGCTCATCGTGGCGGTGCTCGTGGTGGTCGCGACGGGACTGGCGTACGTCGACGCGCGGGCCTCCCAGCTCGACGACGCGCGGCGGCGCTCGGTCGACATCGCGCTGTCGGTGGCGGACTCGCCGACCGTCGACTCCGCGCTCCGGGAGCCCGTCCCGTCGCGGCGGATCCAGCCCTTCGCCGAGGAGGTACGCCGCGACACCGGCACCGACTTCGTCGTCGTGATGGGGCTGGACCGGACGCGCTACTCCCACCCCGACCCCACCCAGATCGGCAAGAAGTTCATCGGCGACCTGGGCGACGCCCCCGAGGGCGGGGTGTTCACGCAGGAGTACAAGGGCACCCTCGGCGTCTCGATGCGCGCCGTCGTGCCGGTGAGGACCCGCGGCGAGGTGGTCGCGCTGGTCTCGGTGGGCATCAAGCTCGACCGGGTCGCGGCGGCGGTGTGGGAGCGGCTCGCGCGCCTGCTCGTCGTCGCGGTCGGCCTCCTCGCCCTCGGCGTCGCCGGCGCCTGGGTGATCCAGCGGCGGCTGCGCCGGCAGACCCACGGGATGGGCGAGCAGGAGATCACGCGGATGTACGAGTTCTACGACGCGGTGCTCCACGCCGTCCGCGAGGGGCTCGTGCTGCTCGACCCCGACGGACGGCTGCAGCTGGTCAACGACGAGGCGGCCCGGCTGCTCGACCTCCCTCCCGACCCGCGCGGCCGGAGCCTCGACGAGCTCGGCGTGCCGCCGGCGCTCGTGGCCGCGCTGCGCGGCGACTCGATGGTCGACGAGATCCACCTCGTCGAGGACCGGGTCCTGCTGGTCTCGCAGGCGCCCGCGACCTGGGAGGGCCGCGTGCTCGGGACGGTCGTGACCCTGCGCGACCACACCGAGCTGACCGAGGTGACCGGGCGCCTCGACACCGTGCAGCAGCTCTCCGACACGTTGCGCGCCCAGACCCACGAGGCCGCCAACCAGATGCACACCGTGGTGTCGCTGATCGAGCTCGGTCGGCCCGAGGAGGCGGTCGGCTTCGCGGTGTCGCAGGCGTCGGTCGCCCAGGGGCTGGCCGACCGCGTGCAGGGCGTCGGCGAGGAGCCCGTGCTCGCCGCGATCCTGCTCGGCAAGACCGGCGTCGCGGCCGAGCGCGGCGTCTCGCTGGAGATCGACCCCGGCTCGTCGGTCGAGGGGCTGCCCCTGGACTCCGGCGAGCTCGTCACGGTCGTCGGCAACCTGCTGGACAACGCGTTCGACGCGGTCGCCGAGAGCGAGACCCGCCGCGTCGTCGTACGCATCGAGGCCGACGACCGCTGGCTCTCCCTCGACGTCGACGACAGCGGTCCGGGGCTCGACGCGGAGGCGGCGTCGCGGGCCTTCGAGCGGGGCTGGTCGACCAAGCCCGGCGACCGCACCGGCCGCGGGCTCGGGCTGGCGCTCGTCGCCCAGGTCGTACGCCGCCACGACGGCACCATCGAGGCCGGAGCCTCCGACCTCGGCGGGGCGCGCTTCGAGGTGCGGATCGGGGAGGAACCGTGACGGAGCCGGGTGTGGAGCTGGGCGTGCTCGTCGTCGAGGACGAGGAGATCGCCGCGTCGGCGCACGCCGCGTTCGTCGAGCGGGTGCCCGGGTTCCGGCTCGTCGGCGTCGCCCGGTCCTGCGCCGACGCGCGGCGGCTGCTGCGCAAGGAGCCCGCCGACCTGCTCCTGCTCGACATGCACCTCCCCGACGGCCACGGCCTCGACCTGCTCACCCAGCTGCGCCTGGAGGGCCACACCTGCGACGCGGTCGCCGTCACCTCGGTGCGCGAGCTCGACGTCGTACGCCGGGCCGTGACGCAGGGCGTCGTGTCCTACCTCCTCAAGCCGTTCACCTATGCCGGGCTGCGCGCCAAGCTCGAGCAGTACGCCGAGTACCACGCCCGCCTGCAGGCCTCCGGCGCCGACGTCGTCCAGGGCGAGATCGACCAGCTGCTCGGCGCGCTGCGCACCAGCGACGACTCGGCCGGGCTGCCCAAGGGGATGAGCCCCGAGACGCTCGGGCTGGTCACCACGCACCTGCGCGGGGCGGGCCGCGCGCTCTCGGCCTCTGAGGTCGCCGCCGAGTGCGGGCTGTCGCGGGTCACGGCCCGGAGATACCTCGAGCACCTGGAGTCGACCGGCGCCGTCGACCGGCGGCCGCGCTACGGCGGGACAGGTCGCCCGGAGGTCGAGTACGGCTGGAGGCGCGGCAGTGATCTCGACTGATCGCTCGCTGCGCTCGCTGCTCGATCACCG
>CAZKZQ010000157.1:2155-5535 GCA_964557235.1 uncultured Nocardioidaceae bacterium | reverse complement strand
GTGAGCACCGAGTCCGGGATCCCCGACTTCCGGTCGCCGGGCGGGGTGTGGACGCGCTACGACCCGCGCAACTTCGAGTTCGACCGCTACGTCTCGGATGCGGCCGTGCGCCGACTCAGCTGGGAGATGCGCCGCGAGTTCTTCGCCGCCGGGGCCCGACCCAACCCCGCCCACCACGCCTTCGCGGCGCTCGAACGGGCAGGCCGCAGCCCCGGCGTGATCACGCAGAACATCGACGGCCTCCACCAGGACGCCGGCTCCGAGCACGTCGTCGAGCTGCACGGGACCGCCCGCGAGGTGATCTGCATCGGGCAGCCGACCGGGGCGTCACCCGACGGCTGCGGCTGGAGCGCGCCGCACACGTGGGCCTTCGAGCGGCTCGATGCGGGCGAGGACGACCCGGCCTGCCCCGCCTGTGGCGCGCTGGTGAAGTCCGCGACGATCTCGTTCGGCCAGATGCTCGACCCGTCCGTGGTCGACGAGGCGGTCGGGCTCGTGCGCTCGGCCGACCTGCTGCTCACGGTCGGCTCGTCGCTGCAGGTCTATCCCGCGGCCGGGCTGCCCGCCGAGGCGCGCGGGCACGGCGTACGCCTGGTGATCGTCAACGACGAGCCCACGCCGTACGACGACCTCGCGACGCTGGTCGTGCGGGGACGCGCGGGGGAGGTGCTCGGACCGGCGGTGGAGGCGGCGCTCAGCTGAGGGCGGCGTCGAGCGCGGCGCCCACGTGCAGCGTCGTGCACGGGAAGACCGGCAGGTCCACGTCGGCCTGGTGGATGAGCTCCTCGAGCTCGGTGCAGCCGAGGATCACGCCCTCGGCGCCGGAGTCCCACAGCCCCTCGACCAGCCCGACGACGGCCTTGCGGGAGGCGTCGTTGACCTTGCCGTGCACCAGCTCGTCATAGATGATCCGGTCGACCGTCGCGTGGTGCTCGGTGTCGGGCACGAGCACCTCGAGGCCGTGCGAGGCGATCCGGTCGCGGAAGAAGTCGCGGCGCATCGCGAACGACGTGCCGAGGAACGCCACGGACTTCAGCTTGTGGTCCAGGCAGGCCTGCGCGACCACGTCGCCGAGGTGCAGGAACGGGATGTCGACGGAGTCCTCGACCTGCTCGGCGACCCGGTGGAACGACGTGGTGCACATCAGCAGGAAGTCGGCGCCGGCAGCCTCGATGCTGCGGGCAGCGCCGGACAGGATCTCGCCGACCATGTCCCAGTCCTCGTTGCGCTGCAGGGTGGTCAGCCGGTCGAAGTCGACCGAGGTCATCACGGTCTTGGCCGAGTGGAGCCCGCCGAGCCGGTGCTCGATGCCCTGGTTGAGCAGGCGGTAGTAGACCGCCGAGCTCTGCCAGCTCAGGCCTCCGATGAGTCCGATGGTCCGCACGCGCAGAGTCTCCCACGTCGGAGGGGTGGTCGGAGGGGCCGGTCAGGGTCTCTTCGAGGGCCTGTTCGCGGTCCTGTTCACGGTCCTGTTCACGGTGCGGCACGAACCGGGCAGACTGACCCTTATGGGTGTGATCACGACCAGCCGCCTCGTCATGGCGGGACTGCTCCTGGCCGGCGGCGTCCTCGCGGTGCTCGCCGGCGTCCTGGGGTCCGGCGACGACCCGATCGACGGAGCCGCGGAGGTGCTGTGGCTCCTCGGCGTCGTGCTGGGGCTGTTCGGCGCGGGGGCCGGGGGCTACTCGCTGGTGACCGGGGCGCCGTACTGGCTGCGCTGCGTGGTCTCGGCCGGCAGCGCCGGGCTCGCGGCCGTCGTCCTGACCTCGGTGATGCCCGACCTGGAGACCGGCTCGACGGGTGCGGTCGTGGTCGGGCTGCTCGCCGCGCTCGTGGGCGGAGCCGTCTACCTCGGCGTACGCCGGACGCAGGAGGCCGCCTCCGCCGAGGTGTGAGAGCACTGGTCTGACCACTTGACCACCTGACCCACGGTGGGTCAGACTCCTGCGCATGCCGTTGCAACCCGTGCGCCGACGCTCCGTGCCCGACGACGTCTTCGAGCAGCTCGCCGCCGAGGTCGTCGGCGGTGCGCTCAGCCCCGGTGAGCCGCTCCCGTCGGAGCGCCGCCTCTCCGAGCTGCTCGGCGTCTCCCGCCCCGCCGTGCGCGAGGCCCTCCAGCGGCTCTCCCACGCCGGCCTCGTCGAGGTCCGCCAGGGCGACACCACGACCGTCCGCGACTTCCGCCGCCACGGCGGCCTCGAGCTGCTGCCGCGGCTGCTCGTGCTGGCCGGCGAGCTCGACCTCGCGGTCGCGCGCAGCCTGCTCGAGGCCCGGCTGCTCCTCGGCCCGCAGGTCGCCGCCCTGGCCGCGCAGAAGCTCGCCGCCTCGCCCGACCGCGCCGCCGCGGTGGGCGCAGGCCTACGCGACGCCGTACGCCGGCTGGGAGCCTCTGACGACCCCGTCGGCCGCCAGCACGACGCGCTGGCCTTCTGGGACCTCGTCGTCGACGCCGGCGACAACATCGCGTTCCGGCTGATGTTCAACAGCCTGCGGGCGGCCTACGAGCCCGCAGTCGAGGCGCTCGCCATCGTCATGGCCGCCGAGGTCGAGCAGGTCGCGACGTACTCCACGCTCGCCGACGCCGTCGTCTCCGGCGACGCCGAGGGCGCCTCGCGCGCCGCCCAGGACCTGCTCGGGCCCGTCACCGAGGCCCTGCTCCACACGCTCGGCGTGCTGGACGCCGCCGACCCCGACGACACCACCACGCACCCCGAGGAGGACCAGCGATGAGCACCACCCGACCGGCACCCACGGAGACCCCGGACCGCATCACCGGCAACCGCGTCGCCAAGGTGACGCTGCGCGAGGCCGGCGCGGAGTTCTGGCGGCACCCCTCGCCCTGGATGATCCTGGCCACCCTCGTCGGGTCGGTCGTGGCGCGCGTGCTCGTCGGCGACTGGCAGCGCACCGACCTGCTCGCGCCGGTCGTCTTCGTGGCGCTGTTCCCCGTGATCGAGTGGGTCGTCCACGTGTTCGTCCTGCACTGGCGGCCGCGGCGCGTGGGCCGCATCGTGCTCGACACCCTGCTCGCCCGCGAGCACCGCCGTCACCACCGCGACCCGCGCAACATCCCGCTGGTGTTCATCCCCTGGCAGACGATGGTCGTGCTGATGGCGCTCGGCGTCGTCGTGCCCCTCTGGGTCGCGCCGACGCCCGGGTCCGGGCTGGCGTTCATGATCACGCTGAGCGCGGTCGGGATGGTCTACGAGTGGACGCACTACCTCGTGCACACCGACTACAAGCCCCGGTCGCGCGCCTACAAGGCGGTGTGGCGCCACCACCGGCTGCACCACTTCAAGAACGAGCACTACTGGATGACCGTGACCACGGCTCACACCGCCGACCGGCTCTTCGGGACCGACCCCGACCCGGCGACGGTC
>CAZKZQ010000157.1:0-2055 GCA_964557235.1 uncultured Nocardioidaceae bacterium | reverse complement strand
CCCCCGGGAATGGGGAAGGATCCCCGACGGTTGACCCTCCTGGTCGATCCTGCCGTCGAGGGCCCGGAGGTGAACGTGACCCACGCCCGACCGCTGCCGTTCACGGCGCGCATCGACGTGCCCGCGCACCCGCTGCACCGCGTCGCGATGGTCAGCCTGCACACCTCGCCGCTCGACCAGCCGGGCACCGGCGACGCGGGCGGCATGAACGTCTACGTCCTCGAGCTGTCCAAGCGCCTGGCCGACCGTGGCCTCGAGGTCGAGATCTACACCCGCGCGACCTCCTCGCTGCTCCCGCCGACCGTCGAGGTCACCCCCGGGGTCCGCGTGCACCACGTGCTCGCCGGACCGTTCGAGGGGCTGCCCAAGGAGGAGCTGCCCGGCCAGCTGTGCGTCTTCGCGCGGCACCTGCTGCGCGCCGAGGCGGGCCACGAGCAGGGCTGGTTCGACCTCATCCACAGCCACTACTGGCTCTCCGGCCAGGTCGGCGCGCTGGTGCGCGACCGCTGGTCGGTGCCGCTCGTGCACACGATGCACACGATGGCCAAGGTCAAGAACGCCCAGCTCGCCGAGGGCGACACCCCTGAGCCGATGGTGCGGCTGATCGGCGAGGACCAGGTCGTCGAGGCCGCCGACATGCTGCTGGCCAACACCGACCTCGAGGCCCGCCAGCTGGTCAACCTCTATGCCGCCGAGCCCGAGCGCGTCGACGTCGTACCCCCCGGTGTGGACCTGACCGTCTTCCAGCCGCGCTCGCAGGCCGAGGCCCGCGAGCGGCTCGGGATCCCCCTCGACGCGGTCGTGCCGGCGTTCGTCGGCCGGCTCCAGCCGCTCAAGGCCCCCGACGTGCTGCTGCGCGCGGTCGCCCACCTGGTCGCGTCGTCGCCCGAGCTGCGCCACCGCCTCGTCGTCCCCGTCGTCGGCGGCCCCTCCGGCAGCGGCCTGGAGCACCCCGACGCGCTCGCCTCGCTGGCCCGCTCGCTCGGCATCGCCGACATCGTGCGGTTCGTGCCGCCGGTCGACCGCAACACCCTCGTCGACTGGTACGCCGCGGCGACGCTGGTCTGCGTGCCGTCGTACAACGAGTCCTTCGGGCTGGTCGGCATGGAGGCCCAGGCCGTCGGCACCCCCGTGGTGGCCGCGGCCGTCGGCGGGCTGACCACCGTCGTCCGCGACGGCGTCACCGGGCTGCTCGTCGACGGGCACGACCCGGCCGACTACGCCCGCGCGATCCGCCGGGTCGTCGAGGAGCCGGGGCTGCGTGAGAGGCTGGCCGCCGCCGCGCTGGAGCACGCCCGCGAGTTCGCCTGGGAGCGCACCGCGGACCGCACCCTCGCGGCGTACCAGCGCGCGGCGACCCTGCTGCGCGCCGACCAGGACGTCCCGACCCGACAGGAGGCCGTGGGTGGCTGACCGCCCCTCGACCGACACCCCCGTCTCGGACCTGCGTGAGGTCGCCATCGCGACCGTCCGCAACGCCCTCAAGCAAGCCGACATCGAGTGGGAGGAGCTCGGCCACGGCACGTTCAGCGTGACGCTGCCGGGCGAGCGCAAGCTCCAGACCCCGTGCCGCCTCGACGTCGGCAAGCACTCGTTCGCCGTGCACGCCTTCGTGGCGCGGCACCCCGACGAGAACCACGAGGTCGTCTATCGCTGGCTGCTCGAGCGCAACCTCAAGCTGTTCGGCATGGCGTTCGCGGTCGACCACCACGGCGACATCTACCTCGACGGGCGGCTGCCGCTGTCCTCGGTCACCGAGGACGAGGTCGACCGGCTGCTCGGCTCGGTGCTCGCCTATGCCGACGAGTCGTTCAACCCGATCCTCGAGATGGGCTTCGGCTCCTCGATCCGCAAGGAGTGGGCCTGGCGCATCGCGCGGGGCGAGTCGACGAAGAACCTCGAGGCGTTCCGCGGCTGGCTCGAGGCGGGCGTCGGGGCCGACGAGTCGGAGTAGGCCCCTCAGGCCTCGAACTTGTAGCCCAGCCCCCGCACCGTCACCAGGTGCACCGGGTTGCCCGGGTCGGGCTCGAGCTTGGCGCGCAGGCGCTTGACGTG
>CAZKZQ010000156.1:2564-9136 GCA_964557235.1 uncultured Nocardioidaceae bacterium | reverse complement strand
GCGCCAGCTCGTTCGTCGGCGCGGTCAACGGCATCGGCGTGCTGCGCCAGGGCGCACCGCTGGTGACGTCGCTGATGATCGCCGGCGCGGTCGGCTCCGCGATCACCGCCGATCTCGGCGCCCGTCAGGTCCGCGAGGAGATCGACGCCATGAAGGTCATGGGCCTGGACCCCGTGCGCCGCCTGGTGAGCCCGCGCATCGTGGCCGCCGTCGTCGTCGCGGCCCTGCTCAGCGCGGTCGTCGCGACGACCGCGATCGTGACCGGCTTCGCGCTCACGGTCGGCTCGGGCGACGTCAGCTCCGGCACCTACCTCGGCGCGTTCATCTCCTTCGGGCAGCCCACCGACCTCGCGCTCGCCGAGATCAAGGCGGTGCTGTTCGGGTTCATCGCCACGATCGTCGCCGCCCACAAGGGCCTCAACGCCAAGGGCGGCCCCAAGGGCGTCGCCGACGCGGTGAACCAGTCCGTGGTCCTCAGCGTGATCCTCCTGGCCCTGGTCAACGTCGGCCTGACCCAGGCCTACGTCATGCTCGTCCCGCAGAAGGTGGCGTGATGGCGAACGAGAAGCGCAGCCCGGCTGCAGCCGTCTCCGACTCGATCAACGGCACCAAGGAGGGCGTGCTCAACGCCCTCGCCGACGTCGGCGACTTCGCGTCGTTCTCGGCCGAGGCCGTGGCGGTCACCCCGATCACGCTCAAGCGCTACCCCAAGGAGGTCATGCGCCAGCTGACCGACATCGCCTGGGGCTCCGGCGCGATCCTCGTCGGCGGCGGCACGATCGGCGTGATGATCCTGCTCTCGATCGCGGCCGGCACCTCGCTGGGCATCGAGGGCTTCAACGGTCTCGAGCTGATCGGCCTCGCGCCGCTCACCGGCTTCATCTCCGCGGGCGTGAGCACGCGCGAGCTCGCCCCCCTGATCGCAGCGCTCGCGCTGGCCGCCCAGGTCGGCTGCCGCTTCACCGCACAGCTGGGCTCGATGCGCCTGCACGAGGAGATCGACGCGCTCGCCGTCATGGCGGTCCAGCCGATGCGCTACCTCGTCACCACCCGGGTGATCGCGGCGATGGTGGCGATCGTGCCGCTCTACCTGATCGGCCTGATCGGCTCCTACATCGCCGCCCAGACGACCGTCGTCCTGCTGTTCGACCAGTCCGGCGGCACCTACGACCACTACTTCTCCGCGTTCATCCAGGGCCGCGACATCATGTTGTCGGTCGTCAAGATCGTGGTGTTCTCCTTCGCCGTCGCGCTGATCCACTGCTGGTACGGCTTCAACGCCTCCGGTGGTCCGCAGGGCGTGGGCGAGGCGACCGGGCGCGCGATCCGCGCCTCGATCGTCGTCGTCGTGCTCCTCGACATGGTCCTGACCCTGCTGTTCTGGGGCGCGTCCCCGGGCTTCCGGATCTCGGGCTGAGGGGGGCCGGTGGGAGTCTTCCGCAGCGCCCGCGGCGGGCCGACGCGCAACGAGCTGGTCGTGCGCGGCCTCATGCTCATCGCGGTCTTCGTCGCGCTCATCATGCTGATGACCGCCAGCCTCAAGGGCGTCTTCGCCGACACCGCCTCGGTGTCGACCAACCTGGACACCGCGGGCGGCGCGATCGTGCCCGGCTCGGACGTCAAGATCGGCGGCCTGATCGTCGGCTCGGTCTCGTCGGTCACCGGCGGCCAGGACGGCGTGCGCCTGGGGCTCGAGATGGACAACAAGCTCATCGACGGGATCCCGAGCGACGTCGTGGCCCGGGTGCTGCCCGCGACGGTCTTCGGCACGTCGTACCTCGACCTCACCGGGGGTGACCTCGCCGCGGGCCGCGCGCTGCGCGCCGGCGACGTGATCAAGCAGGACCAGACGGTCCCGACGCTGGAGCTCCAGCGCGCGCTGGACAGCATCGACCGCCTGGTCGACGCCCTCGGCCCGGCCGAGCTCAACACCGCTCTCTCCGCGCTCGCCGGAGCCCTCGACGGCCGTGGCGAGCAGCTCGGCGAGACGCTGGAGACGCTCAACGGGCTGCTCCGCAAGGTCACGCCGCGCATGCCGCTGATCCGCGAGGACCTCGGTCTGCTGGCCACGAACCTGGAGACGATCAACCGGGCCGCCCCCGACCTGCTCGACGCGGTCGACGACGCGCTGTTCGTCGGCGCCCACCTGGTCAAGCAGAAGGCCGACCTGACCTCGCTGCTCACCGGCGGCTCGGCCCTGGTCCGCGACGCCGACAAGTTCCTCGAGGCCAACGACGCCAAGCTGATCCGCCTGGTCCGCACCGCGGTGATCGTCTCCGACGCCTTCCACGACAAGCGCTTCGGCCTGGTCAACACGCTGCTCGCGATCAACAACGTCACCGGCAAGCTCCAGACCGTCGGCAACGGCGGTGCCGCCGCGGTGGACGGCACCCTCGTCGACGCGGGCCAGTTCGACTACTACACGCGTGCCGACTGCCCGCGCTACGGCAGCGCCCGCGGCGGCAACTGCGGGGGAGCGGGACGCTCCTCCGTGGGTGACCTGGTCGCCGGCTCGCTCAGGACGGGGGACAGCCGATGAGGATGCGGGGGACCGCGATCAAGTTCGGCGTCTTCACCGCCGTCTCGATCCTGTTCATCGCGCTGCTCTACAACACGATGGCCAACAACGTGGACGGCGACGTGGTGGAGTACGACGCGGTGTTCGCCGACGTCAGCGGCCTGCGCACGGGCGACGACGTCCGCGTGGCCGGCGTCAAGGTGGGCCGCGTCCAGAGCATCGAGGTCCAGGGCCGCGACGCCAAGGTCGGGTTCGTGCTGGCCACCGACCAGCCGTTGCTGAGCACCACCGACCTGGTCATCCGCTACCAGAACCTCCTCGGCCAGCGCTACGTCTCGATGGTGCAGACCGGCAAGCGCGGGGAACGCCTCAAGGCCGGGTCGACGGTCTCCAAGGACCACACCAGCCCGGGCTTCGACCTCACCGCGCTGCTCAACGGCTTCCGCCCGCTGTTCGCCGTCCTCAAGCCCGAGGACGTCAACAAGCTGGCGGCGACGATCATCAAGGTCCTCCAGGGCGAGGGCGGCACGGTCGACCTGCTGCTGCGCCAGACCGCGGACCTCACCAACTTCCTCGCCGACCGCGAGCAGCTGTTCGACGACGTCGTCACCAACCTGACCCCGGTGCTGGACAACCTCTCCGGCCAGGGTGACCAGCTGCGGTCCACCGTGCGGGAGCTGAGCAAGCTGATGGACGGGTTCGCCCGCAACAAGGAGACCTTCGGGCGCTCGCTGAGCAAGGTCAGCGACCTGATCGGCACCACGAGCGGGCTCCTGCGCGACGCCCGCGCGCCCCTGACCAACGACATCAAGAAGCTGCGCGCGCTCACCGGGATGTACGCCGAGCAGGGCGAGCTGTTCGGCAGCTCGCTGGAGGCGTTCGGCAACGTCGTCGGGCTGGTCGGCATCGGCCTGTCCTACGAGGGCGCGCTCAACTCCTACCTCTGCAAGCTGGACGGCTCGATCGCGGGCGTGCCCTTCGGCACCAGCACGGTGTCCTCGCAGCACACGAAGGTCTGCCGATGAAGCTGCCCTCCCTCCCCGTCCGCGGCTCCGGCGGCAAGCTGTTCGGCGACCGCGACCCGTTCCGCATCGGCATCGCGGCCTTCGTCGGCCTCGCACTGATGGGCGTGTTCGTCGTCGTGATCAGCACGGTCTCGTTCGGCACGAAGACCTACACCGCGCAGCTCCCGCACACCGCGGGCCTGCGCGTGGGGGAGTCGGTCCAGGTGGCCGGCGTCGACTCCGGCCAGGTGCGCGGCATCGAGCTCGACGGCAACCGCGTGCTGGTGAGCTTCACCGTGGACCGCTCGATCCGCCTGGGCCGCGACACCACGGCGGCGGTCAAGGTGTCGACGCTGCTCGGCACGCACTACCTCGACATCGACCCGCAGGGCACGGGGGAGCTGAACGACGACCGGGTGCCGCTGGCCCAGACGTCGGTGCCCTTCAACCTCCAGGACGTCATCGACAAGGGCACCGAGGCCGCCGACAAGCTCGACTCGGCCCTGCTCGGCCAGGCGCTCAGCACCGTCGCCGACACGCTGAAGGCGAGCGGTCCGGACTTCCTGCCGGCGCTCGAGGGCGTCGACCGGATCTCCCGCGTCGTGTCCAAGCGCACCGAGCAGTTCGGCCAGCTGCTGACCTCCTCGCGCGAGGTCGCCGACCAGCTGGCCGAGTCCAGCGACGACCTGATCCGGCTGATGCGCCAGACCAACGTCGTGGTCGACGAGCTGCTCAAGCGGCGCGAGGCGATCCACCGGCTGCTGCTCGACGTGCGCGTGCTCGCGGTGTCGGTGCGCGGCATCATCGCCGACACCAAGCAGGACATCGGCCCGGCCCTCGACAACCTCGACAAGGTGCTCACCATCCTCAAGAGCAAGGACGACGAGCTGCGGGGGGCGCTGCACAAGCTGGCGGTGGCCTCGCGCTACCTCGCCAACGCCGCCGGCAACGGCCCGTGGATCGAGCTGCTGATCCCCGGCCAGTCCGACGACCTGTACTGCAACGGCGGGAGCGGGTGCCGGTGATGACCCGATCCACGACCCGCCTCGCCGCGCTCCTCGCGACCGTCCTGATGGCCTCGTCCCTGGCCGGCTGCGGCCTGCTCGGCGGCGGCGCCCGCACGGTCACCGTCGAGCTCAAGGACTCCGCCGGGCTCTTCGAGGGCAACCAGGTCGGCGTCCTGGGTGTCGAGATCGGCAAGGTGACCGACATCGAGCCCAAGGGCGACCACGTCACCGTCACGCTCGAGATCACCGACGGGGACGTCAAGCTCCCCGCCGACGTCAACGCCGCCGTGGTCTCGCGCAGCGTCGCGACCGACCGCTACGTCGAGCTCACCCCCGTCTACAAGAGCGGCCCGCAGCTCCAGGACGGCGCGGTGATCCCCACCGAGCGCACCGTGACCCCCGTCGACTTCGACAAGGTGCTGGCGTCGGTCGACAAGCTCGGCCGCGGCCTGGTGGACAACCCCGACGCGACCAACTCGCTCAAGGACCTGATCGACATCACGGCCCGCAACCTCCAGGGCCGCGGCACCCAGATCAACCGCACGCTGAAGTCGCTGTCGGCCGCGGTGGGCACCACCAACGCCAAGAGCGAGGACATCGTCGCGACCATGCGGTCCCTGGACACCCTGGCCTCCGCCCTGATCGAGGACGAGGCCACCGTGCGCCGCTTCGTCTCGCAGGTGGCCGACGCCTCCCAGCTGCTCGCCGACGAGCGGGACAACCTCGGGGTGGCGCTGACCAGCCTGTCGCGCACCGCCGACGACGTGGCTGCGTTCGCCAAGGCCAACCGCAAGAAGATCAAGCGGAGCACGACCGACTTCACCGCCGTGGTCGAGAACCTGGTCCGGGCGCAGCGCGACCTCGCCGAGATCGCCGAGGTGCTTCCGCTGGCCAGCGACAACCTGGCGCGCACGCGCGGCGCCAACGGCAACCTGCGGGTCCGCGCGGAGCTGGCGCAGGCCCTGCCGCTGGGCGGCAAGGAGCTGGAGCAGATCTGCGACGCGCTCGGCGACGTCTGCGGCGCCGTCACCGTCCCGCCGAGCGCCGAGGAGATCATCGGCCTGATCCTCGGGGGTGGCCAGTGAGGACCTACCGCGCCCGTCTCGCCGTGCTGCTCGCCGGCGTGCTCGCCGCGACCCTGTCCGCGTGCGGCCCCGACTACGGCGACCTCCCGCTGCCCGGCTCCAAGGTCGGCGGCGACACCTACCGCGTCACCGCCGTCTTCGACGAGGCGCTCAACCTCGCCCAGGGCGCGCAGGTGAAGATCAACGGCGTCTCGGTCGGCCGCGTCCAGACCGTGACCGCGCAGGACTTCAAGGCCAAGGTCGTCATGGACCTCAAGTCCTCGGCGGCGCTGCGCAAGGGCTCCAAGGCCCGCCTGCGCTACGACACGCCCCTGGGCGAGCTGTTCATCCAGATCACGCCGGCGCGCTCGGGGCAGCCGCTGGAGGACGGCGACCAGCTCGCCGACGCCGACACCAGCACGGCCCCCACCGTCGAGAACACCCTCGCCGCGGTGTCGCTGCTGATCAACGGCGGCGGGCTCGACCAGCTGCGCACGATCACCGACGAGCTCAACACCGCCCTCGGCGGACGCGAGCCGCTGGTCCGCGACACCCTGCGACGCGTGAACACCTTCCTCGCCGAGGCCAACCGCAGCACCGGCGACATCGACCGCGTGCTGAACTCGCTGTCGAGCACCTCCAAGACGCTCAACGCGCGCAAGGACACGATCAACCGGGCGCTGACCGAGGTCAGGCCGATCTCCAAGGTGCTGCGCGACAACACCGACGACGTGATCGCCCTGCTCAAGGCCGTCGACGACCTGTCGACGACCGCCAAGCAGGTGGTGGGCGCCACCAAGCAGCAGATCCTGGCCATCCTCAACGACCTCGGCCCGATCATGGACGCGATCCTGACCACCAGGCCCCAGTTCGTGCCCGGCCTGCGCAACCTGATCTCGGCCGCAGACTTCCTCTCGCGCACCGTCGAGGGTGACTTCCTCCCGCTCGACGCCACGATCGTCCTCGACGCCCCGGCCGG
>CAZKZQ010000156.1:0-2464 GCA_964557235.1 uncultured Nocardioidaceae bacterium | reverse complement strand
GGCGGTGGCGGCGGCACCTGCGTGCCCGGCACGCCGCTGTGCCTGCCCGGTGGCGGTGGCGGCGGGGGTCTGCCGGACCTGCCGGACCTGCCCGGCCTCGGCGGCCAGGGCTCGGGCGACACCGGCGGGGGCCTCCTCGGCGGTCTCAGCTTCCGCGAGATGGTCAGGGGGGCCGAGTGATGGAGCGCAAGTTCATCCTGAGCGGCGGCGGCATCCTGCTCGCCCTGGTCCTCTGCGTGTTCTACATCTTCGGCTCGGTCCTCAAGACCCCGCTGCTCGAGGACGCCCCGACGGTCACGGTCGAGATGCCGCGCACGGGCGGCCTGTTCAAGGGCTCCCAGGCGACCTTCCGCGGCGTACGCGTCGGCAAGGTGACCAACCTCGACCTCGGCAAGAACGGCGTCGAGGCCACGGTCAAGCTGGCGGGCGGCACCAAGATCCCGGCCGACTCCAAGGTCCAGGTGCGCAGCCTGTCGCCGGTCGGCGAGCAGTACATCGACTTCCAGCCGGCCGACATGGAGGGTCCCTACCTCGAGGACGGCAGCGTCATCCAGGCCTCGGCCGTGGACCTGCCGCAGACCCTCGGCAACATGGCGATCACGCTCAACGAGCTGATCGAGCAGATCGAGCCGCGCAAGGTCGAGGTGATCCTCAACGAGGTCGCGACCGGCCTCAGCGGGGCTGAGAAGGACCTGCAGACGCTGGTCAAGGACGGCAGCTCGCTGCTGCGCAAGTTCGACGAGAACTGGCCGGTGACCGAGCGCCTGCTCCGCAACGGCAACGTCCTGCTGCGCATCGGCTCGGACAACTCGCAGAACATCCTCGAGATCGCCACCAACAGCAAGCTCTTCGCGGCGTGGCTCAGGGGCTACGACCCCCAGCTGTTCCGGCTGCTGTCCCGTGCTCCGGGCCAGCTCGAGGAGCTGCGCCAGGTGGTCCGTGACGCCCGGGACACGCTGCCCCAGCTGCTCGACCCGGCGATCACGCTGAGCGACGTCTTCGCCGCGCATGACCCGCACATCCGTGAGCTGCTCGTGCAGTTCCCGCGCGGCTTCAACGCCCTGGCGGGCGCGATCCGCAACGGGGCGGGCCACCTCGACGTGATCATGCAGCGCACCGAGACCTGCGACTACCCGACCGCGGAGCGCAGCCCCCGGGCGACGACGCGGCGCCCGCTGCAGGACGACGGCCGCTGCTCGAAGAACCTGACCTACTCCCAGCGCGGTGCCCAGTGGGCGCCGGGACCGGTGCCGGTGAGGCGATGAGCTCGCGGGGGAAGGCGGGGGTCCTCGCCCTCGTCGTGCTGCTGGTCGCCGCTGCGGTGACGGCCGGTCTGCTGTGGCGGCAGAACTCCGACCTGCAGGACCGTCAGGACGTGGCGGCCGCGGAGACCTCGGCGACCCGCGAGGCGTCTCGGATCGCGGTCTCGATGACGACCTACGACTACCGCACGGTCGAGGACGACTTCGCCTGGATCGAGAAGGACGGCACCTCGTCGTTCCAGGACAAGTTCGGCGAGTCCACCAAGCCCATCCGCCAGCTGATCACGCGCACCCGGGCGACCGCGACCGGCAAGGTCAGCGACGCGGCGGGCAACGCCGAGGACGCCGACCACGTCGAGGTGCTCCTCTTCGTCGACCAGCAGCTGCAGCGGGCCGGCGACGAGCAGCCCACCGTCGACAGCAACCGCGTGGTCATGCAGATGGTGCGCCAGGGCGGGCGCTGGCTCGTCGACGACGTCGAGCTGCGCTAGAGCAGCGGGCGCAGGGGCGCCAGGAACAGCTCGGTGAGCTTGGCCTGGACGGGGCGCGACTCCCACACGTCGAGCGTGAGCTGGTCGCAGTTGCGCAGGTCCATGTCGAAGATGCGCTCCATCTCCTCGGCCATGGCCGGGTCGATCAGCTCGACGTTGACCTCGTAGTTGCCGGTCATCGACAGCCGGTCGATGTTGGCGGTGCCGACGGTCGACCAGGCCCCGTCGATGGTGGCGGTCTTGGCATGGACCATCGCGCCGCGGAAGCGCCAGATCTCGACCCCCGCCGCGAGGAGCTCGCGGTAGTAGCCCCGGGACAGCCAGTCCGCCACGACGTGGTTGGAGGTCTCGGGCACCAGGATCTTGACGTCGACGCCGCGCTGGGCCGCGCGCACGAGGCTGTCGGCGAAGTCGGAGTCGGGGATGAAGTAGGCGCAGGAGAGGTAGATGTTGCGCGTCGCGCGGTTGATCGCCTCGAGGTACATCGCCCGGATCGGGAACATCCACAGTCGCGGGATGTTGCGCTGCACCCGGATCCGGGGCTCCCACTCCGAGGGCGCCTCGACCACCAGCGGCCCGCCGTGGTGCCCGCGGCGGTGGAGGTTCCAGAAGTCGGCGAACGCCCGGGTCAGGTCGAACACCGCCGGCCCCTGGATCGAGACGTGGGTGTCGCGCCACTCCGTGGCGAAGGCCGTGCCGATGTTGTAGCCG
>CAZKZQ010000155.1:0-9138 GCA_964557235.1 uncultured Nocardioidaceae bacterium | reverse complement strand
CGTGGTCGTGCGGGCACGGTCCCGGCTGCGCTTTCCCATGACAGGAACCTACTGGGACGGCCCGACCCGGCGGCCCGACCAGCGAGCCGGAGGCGAGCAAATGTCAGCTGTTGCCGAGGGGGATGCGCACGTGGACCGTGGTCGCGCCGCGGTTGTCCTCGACCCACCAGTGGTCGACCAGGGCCTCGACGATCGAGAGGCCGCGACCCGAGACCGCGGTGTCGGGAGCGGTGATGGAGTGCGGGGAGGTGCCGGAGCCGCCGTCGGTGACGGAGATCACCAGGTCGTTGCCGTCGACGGACCAGGAGACGACCAGCTGGTTGACCGGCAGGGGGTGGGCGTGGCGGACGCTGTTGCCGACCAGCTCGGAGACCACGACCCGGGCGTCGTCCACGGTCTCGCCGCGAAAGCCCTTGTCGAGGAGCCACTGCTTGAGCTCCGCCCGGACCAGGGACGCAGAGGGAGCCTGGAACGGGACGGTCAGGTTGACCGCGTCCAGCTCATCCGCAGACATCCCCTCGACCTTCCGTGTCGTCGCTTCCGGGCCCTTCCGTGGCAGGGAGGCGCTCCCATGCCTCCGCACCGAGAGTCCCCACCCCAGGGGGTGTCAAACTCACGCCAGCCAAGAAAGTACCCGGTCCGGAATGTCGGTGATCACGGCTTCCACGCCCAGGTCCAGACAGATCTGCAGATCGGCCTGCGTGTTGACCGTCCAGACGTGGATCCGACGCCCCTGTCTGCGTAGCCTGCGCCCCAGCTTCGGCTTGTCCTTGAGCTCCTGGATCCCGGGCCCCGCGATCCAGTCGTCACCGAGCACCTGCTTGGTCACCTTCCACGACTGGCCCTCGATCAGGAGCACGACCTCGATCTCGGGCGCGAGCTTGCGGACGCGGTTGAGAGCCACCCCCGAGAAGCTCATGATCCGCACCGGGGCGTCGGCCGAGGTCCACCGGAACCGCCACAGCTGGTCGACCAGGGTGCGCTCGACCAGGCCGCCGTAGCGGGTCGGGTGCTTGGTCTCGATCGCCAGCTCCAGCGGCCGGTCGTAGTCGCGGATCACCTCGAGCAGGCGGGCCAGCGTGAGCACGCGGTTGTGCTCCTCGTCGACGTCGATCGCCTCGTCGTCGAGGTCGGCCCAGGGGCTCTTCCAGGACGCCGCGTCCAGGTCGGTGAGCTGGTCCAGGCGCATCGTGGAGACGAGCCCCCGCGCGTTGGTGGTGCGGTCCACGCGGCGGTCGTGCACGCACACCAGGTGGCCGTCGGCGGTCAGCCGCACGTCGCACTCCAGGGCGTCGGCCCCGTCCTCGATCGCCTGGACGTAGGCACCGAGCGTGTGCTCCGCGCGCACCCTGCTCGATCCGCGGTGGGCGACGACCTGCGGCCGCCCGTCCGGCTTGTGCATGGCGTCATGGTGACACCCCGGAGCGGTTCAGCGGCGGTAGGACGCGAAGGCCGCACCGACCCTTTGCCGCAGCGTCGCCGGGTCGTGGTCCTCGGCGGCGGCGAGCAGGAGCCGGAGCAGCACCCGCGCCTTGAGCGACCCGAGGTGCCCGGTCGGCACCAGCCCGCGGCGGTGGAGGTCCGAGCCGGACCCCGGGCCGCCGTACGTGCGGGTGGCGACGGCACCCGCCCCGGCGCGGGAGGCGAGGAGGACGGGGATGCGGGCGACGACGTCGTCGAGCGCCTCGGCGACCTCCGGGCGCAGCTGGCCCGCGCCGAACCCCTCGACGACCAGGCCGTCGCTGACGCCGGCGAGGGCGAGGTAGGCCGCCGGGTCGTCGTCGAGCCCGGCCGTGACCAGCCCGATCCGCGGCCAGGCCCGGTCCCCCAGGTCCGGGCGCGGCATGGGCGTACGACGCTCGAGGCGGGCGTGCAGGACGGGGACGCCCTCGACGACCCGGCCCACGGGACCGAGCTCGGGGGACCCGAAGGCCGCGGGGTTGCTGGCGTGCCGCTTGGCCACGAAGCGGGCGGCGTGGATCTCGTCGCCGACGACCACGATCGCGCCCTGCCCGCGGCACTGCTCGGCAGCGGCCGCGGCGACCGCGGCCACCAGGTTGGCGGGACCGTCGGCGCCGGGCTGGTCGGACCCGCGCATCGCGCCGGTGACGACGAACGGCTCGTCGTGGGACCACAGCAGGTCCCAGAGGAACGAGGTCTCCTCCAGCGAGTCCGTGCCCTGCACGACCACGATGCCGGCGACACCGTCGGCCACGGCCTCCTCGGCGAGGTCGAGCGTGCGCAGGCAGGTGTCGAAGGTGAGCGCCGAGCTGTCCACGCGGGCGACGTCGACGGGCTCGACGGAGAGGTCGGCCGGCAGGGGCACGCCGGCGAGGAGCTCGGACCCGGACAGGTCGGGCAGCAGCTCGCCGCCGGTCAGCTCGTCCATCGTCATCGCGATGGTGCCGCCGAGGAAGAGCACGCGGACCCGGGTCATGGGGCCCCACGCTAGCCGTGCTCGCCGTCGGCGTCGGCGCCTGCTCCTAGGCTGCTCGCGTGCACCACCTGACGCTCGCCGAGGCCCGCCAGGTCGCGGTGCGCGCGCAGCTGCTCGACGCCGCCCCGACGACCGGGAGCACCGACCTGCTCGGCGTGGTGGAGCACCTCGCCTACCTGCCGGTCGACCTCACCGCCGCGATCGCGCCGGCCGCCGACCTGGTCGCCTGGACGCGGCTCGGGGCGTCGTACTCCCCCGACGACCTGGTCGACGCGCTCGCCGCCCGCGAGCTGGTGGAGTACGACGCGACCGTGCGTCCGATGGCCGACCTGCGACTGCTCAGGGCGGGGATGGCGACCTGGCCGCCGTGGGAGCGCACCCGCGAGTGGCAGGAGGCCAACGAGCTGTTCCAGGCCGAGGTGCTCGACGCCCTCGACGACTCCGGCCCGATGCTCGCGCGCGAGATCCAGGCGACCGCCCAGGTGCCGTGGCGCTCGTCGGGGTGGAACACCGACCGCAACGTCACGATGATGCTCGAGCTGCTCATGCACCAGGGCGTCGTGGCGGTCGACGGGCGCCGCGGACGTCAGCGGCTGTGGAACCTCGCCGACCGCGTCTACCCACCCGGCATCGGCACCGTCCCGGAGCCCGAGGCGTCGCGCCTGCGCGAGGAGCGACGGCTGCGCGCGCTCGGCATCGCCCGCGCCCGCGGGACCGAGATCCCCGGCGAGCCGATCCACGTCGGCGACGCGGGTGAGCCGGCCGAGGTCGAGGGGGTCGCCGGGGAGTGGCGCGTCGACCCGGCGTACCTCTCCGGCGGGTTCGCCGGCCGCACCGCGCTGCTCTCGCCGTTCGACGCGCTGGTGCGCGACCGCAAGCGGATGGACCAGCTGTTCGGGTTCGACTACGTGCTCGAGATGTACAAGCCGGCCGACCAGCGCCGGTGGGGCTACTTCGCCCTCCCGGTGCTGCACGAGGACCGCCTCGTCGGCAAGCTCGACGCGACGGCCGACCGCAAGACCGGGCGCTTCTTCGTCGACGCCCTCCACGAGGACGGCCGGTGGACCCGCGCGATGCGCAGCGCCGTCGACGCGGAGGTCGACGCGCTGGCGCAGTGGCTCGGTCTCGCGCGGGCATGACGTCGGAGGTCATCGACCGGCCGCACCCCGCGCGCCGACGATGTCGGGGTCCGACCACCACGTGAGGAGACCACGATGACCACCACCACCTCCCCCGCCCGCACGCGCCTGTCCCTCGACCTCGGCGTGGTGCGGCCCCTGCTCGCGATCGACGCGGCCGGCTGCCTGCTGCTCGGAGCGGTCGGCGTCCTCGCCTCCGGAGTGCTGTCCGACCCGCTCGGCGCACCCGTGGCGCTGCTCGTCGTCGCGGGCATCGCGCTGCTGGGCTACGGCGTCGAGGCCGCGCTCGTCACGCGCCGGCCCTCGCGCACGGGGCTGCTGGCGCTGGCGATCGTCAACGCCGGCTTCGCCGCGGGCACCGTGCTCGTCCTCGTCGCCGGGTCCCTCACCGGCTGGGGCACGGTCGTCGCCGTCGCGCTGACCGCGGTCTCGGCGATCGTGGCCGACGTGCTGGTCCTCGGCGCTCGCGCGCAGCGCTGACCGACTCCGCAGAGGGGGCGGGATTCGAACCCGCGGTGGGTCTCCCCACGACCGCTTTCAAGGCGGTTCCGATAGGCCACTCCGGCACCCCTCCGAGCCGCGGGCCCGCCGTCAGGTGGGCTCGCGCTCAGCGGGAAGTGTACGAGTCAGGCGGACTCGAGCCGCACGAGCGGCTCGCCCTCCTGCACCACGTCGCCCGGGTGCACCGGGACGGAGGTGACGGTGCCGGCCCACTCGGAGAGCACGGGGATCTCCATCTTCATGGACTCCAGGAGCACGACCGCGTCGCCGGCCGCGACCTCGGCGCCGGGCTCGACCAGCACCTGCAGCACGTTGGCGACCATCTCGGCGGTGATGTCGTGGGAGTGCGAGGAAGCCATGGCTGGGACGGTACGCCGATCGGCTGGTTACTCGCGCGTTCGCGCGGACGACGGCAGGCGCACCTCGTCGCGGCGGTTGAGCAGCGACGGGTTCTCGGTGCGGGCCTCGACGACCAGCGCCCGCGAGACCTCGCCCACGAGCACCTCCTGGTCCTCGCCGGCCGAGACGACGACGTCGCCGCGCGGGTCGATCAGGCAGGAGTGGCCGGAGTACGTCGGGCCGGGCTGGCCGACCGCGGCGACGTAGGCGACGTTCTCGATCGCGCGCGCCGTCACGAGCGTCTGCCAGTGCCGGACCTTGCGGGGGCCGGCGACCCACGCGGCCGGGCAGACGACCAGGTCGGCGCCGCGCGCGCTGAGCACCCGGGTGGTCTCGGGGAAGCGCAGGTCGTAGCAGGTCATCAGCCCGACCCTCAGCCCCGCGACCTCGACCACCGGCGGCTCCGCGTCGCCGGCGCGCACGCGGTCGGACTCGAGGTAGCCGAAGGAGTCGTAGAGGTGCAGCTTGCGGTAGGACGCGACCAGCCCGTCGCCGTCGACCACCACCAGCGTGTTGTACGGCGGGGTGTCGTCGCCGCTGCGCTCGAGCATGCCCGCGACCCAGACCCCGCCGTGGGCGGCGGCGCGCTCGACCAGGGCGGAGACGAACGGCCCGTCGAGCGGCTCGGCGTCGGGGCCGAGGTCGTCGCCGGGACCGCCGAGGTCGCGCTGGGTCACCTCCGGCCAGACGACCAGGTCGGCCGGGGGCACGTCGACCGTCGCGAGGTGGCGGAGGTTCTCGGCGCGGTCGCGTGAGGCGCCGACCTGGACGAGGGCGACGGTCACCGGGTCGGGGCCCTCGGGCACCGACGCGGGGTGGGCCGGGTGGCCGGTCTGCTCGGTCGCACTCATGCGTCCAGCGTCGCACGGGGTCGACTGGGTCCGACCGCGGTGGGCAGACTCGCGCCATGACGATCCTCGACCCGCTCGCCGTCCCCGGCGCGGGGCCGCACGCCGAGCCCGACCCCTGGCGGATCGGCGCGGTCGTGCTCACCGGGGGCACGGCGGCGCGGATGCAGGGCGCCGACAAGGCCTCGATCGAGCTCGACGGCGTCACCCTGCTCGAGCGTGCCCTGGCCGCGACGGTGACCGCGATCGAGGTCGTCGTCGTGGGCGACCAGGTGCCGACCACGCGGCCGGTCACGTGGACGGTCGAGGACCCGCGCGGAGGAGGACCGGCCGCCGGCCTGCTGGCCGGGCTCGACGGGTTCCTCCGCCCCCCGGGCGTCGTGCTGGCCCTCGCGGTCGACATGCCCCGCGTCACGCCCGGCACGTTCGCGCGGCTGATGGGCGCGCTGGAGGACGACCCGTCCGCGGACGCGGCCCTGCTCGTCGACGCCGGCGGCCGCACCCAGCCCCTCTGCGGCGCCTATCGCGGCCCTGCGCTGCTCGGGGCCCGTCCCGCGCGCCTCGAGGACCGGCACGGCCTCCCGATGCACCGCCTCCTCGAGGGCCTGCGCGTGCTCACGGTCCCAGCCGTCGACGACGAGGCCCGTGATGTCGACACCTGGGAGGACCTGCGCGAGCTGCGGCAGGACGACGACCGCACGCGCTCGGCGTACGACGACCTGGGCGAGGGGCCCGCCTGAGGCTCGGCTCGGCGGGCTGTTGCGCCGAACCACTTGCGCCCCCCGGTCCGGACCACCAATCTGGGTCGGGTGAACCTCCACGACTGGATCGATGAGTTGTGCGACGCCCTCGACCTCGAGGCGGAGTTCGACGAGGCACTGGTCCTCGACGTGGCGCGAGAGGCCGCGCACCGGGTCGAGCGGCCCGCTGCCCCCGTGAGCACGTTCCTGCTCGGCTATGCCGCTGCCCTGGCGGGCGGATCGCTGGAGCGCACCGAGGAGCTGGCCGGCCGCGTGCTCGACCTCGCCTCGAAGTGGGAGGGGGGCGAGGCGCTGCCCGACGACGTCGAGATCGAGGACGGCGTGGAGGTCGAGGTCACCGACGCCGAGGACGTCGAGGACGAGGACGACTGAGCCCTCACCGAGCCCGCTGAGCCCGCTGAGCCCGCTGAGCCCTCGCAGGGTCAGGCGTCGGCCACGGGCATCGCCGACGCCCGGACCACCTGCTCGTCGCGGTGACGCCCCTGGGCCGGCATGGCGGTCTGCATGGTGTCGCTGAGCTCCAGCGGGGCGAGCGTGCCGAGCGACTCGGCCACGACGACGGCGTCGTCGCCGAGCTGGAGCGTGAAGTCCGTGGCCGGGTTGACGTAGGACTGGCCGTTGCGGCCGATCGCGATCAGCGTGGCCTGGTGCTGGCGGCGCAGGTGCGCCGAGAGCTCGTCGACGGTGAGGCCGACGTAGTCCTGCGGCAGCGTCACGCGATAGAGCTCCGACCCGTCGCCGCCGGACACGATGTCGGTGACGATCTCGGCGAGCCCGGGATAGAGCGAGGACCTGGCCAGCAGCCGGGAGGCGAGCCGCGAGGTCACCATGATCTCGTCGGCGTGGGCCCGCTTGAAGTGGTCGACGTGCGCCGGGTTGTTCACCTCGACGACCGTGCGCACGTGCGGCGCGACGGACTCGATCGCCATCACCGTGAGGATCGAGCGCATGTCGGCCTCGTTGGTCGGCGTCGCGGGGCAGATCACCGCGGCGTCGGCCTGGCGGATGCCCGCACGGTCGAGGTCGACGACGTCGGTGACGTCGCCCTGGACGAAGTAGACGCCCGCCCCGGCCGGGTTCTTGTCGCCGTCGTGGACCACCACGATCTTGCGCTGGTAGTCGTCGCCGGTCAGCTCGGCGACCAGGTCCCGTGCGGTGGAGTTCCACCCGCAGACGACGATGTGGTCGCGATAGCCCGCAGCACCCATGCCTTGTCCCTCCTTGAGCAGGAAGTCGATGACGAACCCGACGAGTGCTCCGGTGATGGCCGCGACGATCGCGACTCCGAAGAGCACGAGCATCCACGACACGACGTAGCCGAACGGCGACTGCACGTAGGACGCGTCCCCCGACCCCATCACCGTCGTGACACCCCAGTAAACGCTGCCGGCGAAGCTCCCGAGGAACTCCCCCACACTTCCCCGCGGCCCCTCGACCGCGGTGACGGCCAGCGCGCACACCACGACGATCGACCCCAGGCCGAGCAGCAGGCGCAGGAAGAACGCTCGGTCCGCACCCGCGGTGAGCCTGCGCACGTGGAAGGCCACGCGATGGATCAGCGGGGACGACAGGGCGATGCGGGCCGACGCCTTCAGGCGGGCCACGCGCCCCACGCGCGCGCCCTCCGTCGTACGACGTCGCACCGCTCCACCCCCTGCCCAGGTGTCGTCCCCGCTGATCGAGCTCGCGTGGCTGTCGCGATTGTCCTGGCCTGAGCCGTTCTCGGCACCGGCCAGAAGTCCCGCCCTCGTGGTGCGGGCTCGGGAGGGAGGAGGCGACCGCGCCCTGCCTGATACACCGGCCGGCTCCTAGGGTGGGGACATGCGTGCCGTGATCGCCACCAGTGACGGTGGCCCCGAGGTCCTCGAGGTCCAGGAGCGTCCCGACCCCACCGCGGGTCCGGGCCAGGTCGTGCTCGACGTCGCCGCGACGGCGGTCAACCGCGCCGACCTGCTGCAGCGGCAGGGTCTCTATCCCCCTCCGCCCGGCGCCTCGGACGTGATCGGGCTGGAGTGCAGCGGCGTCGTCTCCGAGGTCGGGTCCGGCGTCCACGGTCTGTCCGTCGGCGACCGCGTGTGCGCGCTGCTCTCGGGCGGGGGCTACGCCGAGAAGGTCGCGGTGCCCGCGGGCCAGGTGATGCCGGTCCCCCGCGACATGGACCTCGTCACCGCGGCGGCGCTGCCCGAGGTGGCGTGCACCGTGTTCTCCAACGTCTTCATGGTCGGCCGGCTCCGCAAGGGCGAGACCTTCCTCGTCCACGGCGGATCGGGCGGCATCGGCACCTTCGCGATCCAGCTGGCCGCCGCGGTCGGCGCCCGGGTCGCGACGACGGCCGGCAGCGAGGAGCGGCTGGAGCGGTGCCGCGAGCTCGGTGCGTCGATCGCGATCAACTACAAGGAGCAGGACTTCGTCGAGGCGCTGCGCGAGGCGACCGACGGCGGCGGGGCCGACGTGATCCTCGACAACATGGGCGCGAAGTACCTCTCCCGCAACATCGACGCGCTCGCCACCAACGGCCGGCTGGTCATCATCGGCATGCAGGGCGGCAGCAAGGCCGAGCTCGACATCAACGCCCTGCTGCGCAAGAAGGCCGCGGTCGTCGCGACCGCGCTGCGCTCGCGGCCCGAGGAGGAGAAGGCCGCGATCTGCGCCGGCGTCGTCGAGCAGGTCTGGCCGCTGGTCTCCGACGGCGTCGTGAAGCCCACGGTCCACGAGGTCCTCCCGTTCGACGAGGCGCCCCGCGCGCACTCGCTCGTCGCCGACGGCCACGCCTTCGGCAAGGTCCTGCTCGTTCCGTAGGCTGACGGGATGGACCAGTCGCACCCCGAGACCGAGCAGCCCACCGACGCCGAGCAGCAGACCACCGGCGGGGCGGCGTACGTCGTCATCGGGCCGGACGGCCAGCCCGTCGCCATCCGCCCCTCCGCCGACGGCGAGGGCGGCGAGCAGGAGGGCGAGGAGGGCGAGCGCCACGTCGCGGACCTCGTCGAGCAGCCCGCCAAGGTGATGCGGATCGGCAGCATGATCCGCCAGCTGCTCGAGGAGGTGAAGGC
>CAZKZQ010000154.1:0-9217 GCA_964557235.1 uncultured Nocardioidaceae bacterium | reverse complement strand
CTCGTCGAACTCCGCCGGCGTCAGGGCTGCGTACGGCGGCCACGCGAGGTCGTCGGTGAGGTCCTCGACCCGCTGCTTGGCGGCTCTGCCGGCGTCCGTGAACCGGCCCTCGTCGTTGACCAGCCCGCGGTCGCGCAGCCCGTCGACGACCGCGTCGATCTGTGGGCGCGGCAGGTGATGGATCCGACCGAACTTGTGCGCAGGCATCCCCAGGTCGAGTGCCAGCAGCACGTGCGCCTCCAGGCCACCGATTCCCTCGGCCATGAGGGCGGCGATGTGCCCGTCGCCGCGGTGCTCGCGCAGGAGGGCGGCGGCGTGGAAGAGGCGGTCGACCACGTCGTCGGGCACAGGGAGGGCCCGCAGCGCGGCGTACATGGGGCGGCCCTCGACCGGCGCGCTGGTCGCCGCCTCGAGCAGCAGCTCGGCGGCTCGCGCGAAGTCCGGTGACCCGACGTGGTCGCCGACTGCACCCCGCAGCGCCGCTCCGCAGCCCGCTTGGCGCGCGGCGATCACGGCCTCGGGCGTGGTGGTGCGCCAGACCTCGGGGATGTGCCGCGCCACCTCGCCGGGAGCGAAGTTGTAGAACAGGGCGTCGACGACCTCGGCCGGCACCAGGCCGAGCGGTGCAGCCCTGGCCGCGAAGTAGGTGTCCCAGTAGTTCGTGAACCCCAGGGCGAACATCGCCTCGTTGGGCTCGTCGAAGTTGTAGGGGATCGCGCCGATCGGCTCGACCAGCTCGAACATGCGGCGGGCCATGGCCCTCGTGCGGCGCTCACTCATGGTGTCTCCGACTCGCCTGCGTCCTCGAACTCATCGCCCGACTCAGCTGAGCGCCCGCGCCGCCTCGTGTACGACGGCCAGGGACGTCCGCGCCCACGCCGGGTCGGCGCCGGCGAGCCCGCAGGCCGGTGTGAGGACCAGCGAGGCGGGGTCGATCCCGGCCATGTCGCACCAGCGCTCGACCCGCTGGGCGACTGAAGAGGCGGTGGGCTCGTCGGAGGACGGTCGGACCGAGGGAACGACGCCGAGGTGCACGGGGCGTCCGCGCTCGGCGAGGCCGGCCAGGGCGTCGTACTCCCCCGCGGTGAGGACGGCGAGGTCGACCGAGACGCCGGGGTCGCCGACCCGCTCCAGCAGGGCCAACGGGACGCCGGCCGCGCAGCAGTGCACGACCACGTCGGGTCCGGCGGCGGCGAGGACCTCCTCGAGCTCGGGTGCGGCCCGGGGAGCGTCGACCGAGCGGTGGCGGCCGAACCCGGACGCGGTGGGGACCCGCCCGGCGATCACCGCGGGCAGCGCGGGCTCGTCGACCTGCACCACGAGGGAGACGCCCGGCACCCGGCGGCGCACGTCGGCGACGTGGTCGGCGAGGCCCGCCGCCAGCGACTGGGCCAGCTCGCGCCGCGCGCCGTGGTCCGCGAGGACCCGGTCCCCGCGCGGCCGCTCGACCGTCGCGGCGAGGGTCCACGGTCCGACGACCTGGATCTTGAGGGGGCCGGTCAGCCCCTGGGTCTGCTCCTCGAGGGTGTCGAGGTCCTGCGCGAGCAGGGAGGCAGCGCGCCGCTGGTCGACCCCGCCGCCGGAGCCGGTCAGCCGCCATCCCGCCGGCTGGAGGTCGGCCCCGAGCGAGTCGAGCAGGCCGACCGTGCGGCCGACCATCGAGGCGTGCGCGCCACGGCCGGGCACCTCGGGGAGATAGGGCACACCGCCGTCGCCCGAGAGCTCGCCGAGCACCATGCGGAGCGCCTCGCCAAAGGCGTGCTGGTCCTCGCCGGGGTGCGACCCGACCCCCGAGGCCGACGTCACGACGCTCGCCGGGTGGAGGCGATCGTGCACGACCCGACGACACGCGTGCCGTCGTAGATCACCGCAGCCTGGCCGGGCGCGATCCCGGACGCAGGATCCAGCAGGGAGACCGACACGGAGTCACCGGAGACGGTCACGACAGCCCGGTGCTCGGCGCCGTGCGCCCGCAGCTGGACGGTGCACTCCAGCGGACCAGCGGGCGCGGCCCCGCACCAGCGCGGCTTGATCCCGGTCAGCGCGTCGACGGTCAGGGAGGCCCGCGGCCCGACCGTCACGGTCCCCGACACCGGCTCGATGTCGAGCACGAACCGCGGCTGACCGTCCGCCGCGGGCACCCCCAACCGCAGACCTCGACGCTGGCCCACCGTGAACGCGAAGGCGCCGTCGTGCGAACCGACGACGGCACCGGACTCGTCGACGAACGACCCCGCCGACGAGCCGAGCTTGTCGTGCAGCCAGCCGGAGGTGTCGCCGTCGGCGACGAAGCAGATGTCGTGGCTGTCGGGCTTCTCGGCGACGAGCAGCCCGCGTCGCGCGGCCTCGGCCCGCACGTCGGACTTCACCGAGTCACCCAGGGGGAACAACGAGTGCGCGATCTGCGACTGGGTCAGCACTCCGAGCACGTAGGACTGGTCCTTGGCCGCGTCGACAGCCCGGTGGAGCTCCACCGAGCCGTCAGGAGAGGGCCGGACGGAGGCGTAGTGCCCCGTCGCCACCGCGTCCCACCCGAGCGCCAGCGCGCGGTCGAGGACGGCGCTGAACTTGATCCGCTCGTTGCAGCGCAGGCAGGGGTTCGGCGTGCGGCCGGCGGCGTACTCCGAGGTGAAGTCGGCGACCACGTCGTCGTGGAAGCGCTCGCTCAGGTCCCAGACGTAGAAGGGGATCCCGAGCACGTCGGCCGCGCGACGGGCGTCGTTGGAGTCCTCGATCGTGCAGCACCCGCGCGCACCCGTGCGGTGCGAGGCGGGGTTGCGCGACAGCGCGAGGTGGACCCCGGTGACCTCGTGGCCGGCCTCGACGGCCCTGGCCGCTGCCACCGCCGAGTCCACTCCACCGGACATGGCGGCGACGACCCTCACAGCAATGCCGCCCGAGCCCGTTCGACAGCCGGTCCGATCGCGGCCACGACGGCGTCGACGTCGGCGGCGGTCGAGGTGTGGCCGAAGGAGAAGCGCAGCGACCCGCGCGCCTCCTCCGCGGAGCGACCCATCGCGAGCAGCACGTGGCTCGGCTGGGGCACGCCGGCCGAGCACGCCGAGCCGGTCGAGCACTGCACGCCCTGGTGGTCGAGCAGCATGAGCAACGAGTCGCCCTCGCAGCCCGGGAAGGTCAGGTGGACGTTGCCCGGCAGGCGGTCGACCGGGGCTCCGTTGAGCTCCACGTCGGGCACGACCGCCCGCACCCGGGCCACCAGGTCGTCGCGAAGGACGCTGACGCGAGAGGCGTGGGCCGCCTGCTCGGCGACGGCGATCTCGACCGCGCGGGCGAAGGCCGCGACGGCGGGCACGTCGAGGGTGCCGGACCGGACCCCGCGCTCCTGTCCCCCGCCGTGCAGCAGCGGCGTCATCTCCAGCGCCCGGGTGGCGACGAGGGCGCCGACGCCGTAGGGCCCGCCGAGCTTGTGGGCGGTCAGGGTGAGCGCGTCGACACCACTCGCGGCGAAGTCGACGGGGACCGCGCCGACGGCCTGGACGGCGTCGGTGTGGAACGGGATGCCGTGCTCGCGAGCGACGGCGGCGAGCTCGGCGATCGGCTGGAGCGTCCCGACCTCGTTGTTGGCCCACATCAGCGAGACCAGCGCGACCGACTGCGCGTCGGTGGTCACCAGGTCGCGATAGGCCTCGACGTCGACCCGGCCCTCGCGGTCCACCGGGACCAGGTCGACCTTGACGCCGCGCTCGGCCAGCCAGTCGAGCGGGTCCAGGACGGCGTGGTGCTCGGTCGCGGCGCTGATCACGCGGACGCGGCCCGGGTCGTGGGCCTGTCGGGCCCAGGCGACGCCCTTGAGCGCCAGGTTGTCGGACTCGGTGCCACCGGAGGTGAACACGACCTCTCCGGGGCGGGCGCCCAGCGCGGCGGCGATGCGCTCGCGGGACTCCTCGACCACCCGACGAGCGGCGCGGCCGGCACCGTGCAGGCTGTTGGCGTTGCCCGTGCGGGTGAGGTGCTCGGCGAACACCTCGACCACCTCCGGACGCATCGGCGTGGTCGCCGCGTGATCGAGGTAGGCGGGTGAGGACTGAGCGGACATCGCCCTCCAGCGTACGGCGTGGCCCGCAGCCGTGCAGGATGCACCCATGAGCCGGTCATCGTCCGCCCCGCCGCCCAGCGAGCCGCTGCCCAGCAGCCTCCAGATCGCCCGCGCCGCCACGCTCCGCCCGATCGCGGAGGTGGCTGCGGAGTACGGCCTCGGCACGGAGGAGGACGGCGGGTTCGAGAGGTACGGGCGGCACGTCGCCAAGGTGAGCCTGGACAGCCTGGACGCCCCACCGGAAGGGCCCCCGGCGCGGCTCGTGCTCGTCACCGCGCTGACCCCCACGCCGCTCGGCGAGGGCAAGACCACCACCGCCGTGGGCCTGGCCCAGGGACTGGCCAGGCGCGGGCACAAGGCGGTCCTCGCGCTGCGCCAGCCCTCGATGGGACCGACCTTCGGCATCAAGGGCGGCGCCGCCGGCGCCGGCCGGAGCCAGGTCGTGCCGATGGAGACGCTCAACCTCCACCTCACCGGCGACTTCCACGCCGTCACGGCCGCGCACAACCTGCTGGCCGCGATGATCGACAACCACCTGCACCACGGCAACGAGCTGGGGCTCGACGTCCGGTCGATCTCGTGGCGACGGGTGCTCGACACCAACGACCGTGCGCTGCGCAACGTGGTCGTGGGCCTGGGCGAGCGCGTCGACGGCGTCCCCCGCCAGAGCGGCTTCGACATCACCGCGGCGTCGGAGGTCGGGGTCGCGCTCGCGCAGTGCAGCGGGCTCCACGACCTGCGCGCGCGGCTGGGCCGGCTGGTGGTCGGGTTCGACACCGGCGGCGCCCCGGTCACCGCCGAGGACCTCAAGGCGGCCGGGGCGATGACCGTCATGCTCAAGGACGCGGTCCGCCCCAACCTGCTCCAGACGCTGGAGGGGACACCGGTGCTGGTCCACGCCGGGCCGTTCGGCAACATCGCCACCGGCAACTCGTCCGTGGTGGCCGACCTCGTGGGCTCGCGCATGGGCGACTACCTCGTCACCGAGGCGGGGTTCGGGTCCGACATGGGCGCCGAGCGGTTCGTCAACGTCAAGACCCGGGTCTCGGGGCTCTCCCCCTCGGCCGCCGTGCTGGTCGCGTCGGTGCGCACGCTCAAGGCGCACTCCGGCCGTCACGCGGTCGCGGCCGGCAAGCCGCTCCCCGACTCGATGCTCGAGGAGAGCCCGGACGACGTGCTCGCGGGAGCGGCCAACCTGCGCCGCCACCTCGAGATCGTGCGGTCCTTCGGCATCCCCGTCGTCGTGGCGGTCAACGCCTTCACCAGCGACCACCCGAGCGAGCTCGAGGCGGTGCTGGGGGTCGCCCGCGAGGAGGGTGCCCGCGCGGCGGTCTCGACGCACGTGGTCGACGGCGGCGCCGGCGCGGCGGACCTCGCCGCCGAGGTCGAGGCGGCGGCCGCCGGAGGCCCGGTGGAGCTGCGGCGCAGCTATGAGCTCAGCGACCCGCTGGAGACCAAGCTCGAGCGCGTCGCCACCGGCGTCTACGGCGCCGCCGGCATCAGCCTCGCCCCCGCCGCGCGCCGCGAGCTCGAGCGCTTCACCGCCCTGGGGTACGGCGAGCTCCCGGTGGTGATCGCCAAGACGCACCTCTCGGTCTCGCACGACCCGACCCTGCGGGGCGACCCGCGCGGCTTCACCGTCCCGGTGCGCGAGGTGCGGCTGGCCGCGGGAGCGGGCTACGTCTATGCGATCGCCGGGGACATGCGGACCATGCCCGGACTGGGCCGCCACCCCGCGGCCGAGCGGATCGACATCGACGAGGACGGCGAGGTCGTCGGGCTGTTCTGAGCGACTAGGGGGTGCGACCCATCTCGTGCGCCCGCACCATCACCACGTCGTACTCGATCGCACGCACGGTGTCGCTGTCGAAGGACACCGGGAAGACACCGGCGCTCTCGAACCCCGCCTCCTCATAGACCCTCCACTGCTCCAGCAGCTGCGGCATGCCGTCGTAGATCGGCACGCAGGCGACCTCCGACTGGATCGCGACCACCCGGTCCAGCGCGCCCGAGGCCCCGGCGAACACCTCGAGGTCGTAGCCCTGGGTGTCCATCTTGAGCAGCACCCGACCCTCGTCGAGCCCCTCGAGCAGCTCGGGCATGAGGCGGTCCAGGCGCTGCAGCGTGATCTGCTCCGACGACATCCCCCGCAGCTTGGAGGACCAGGCCCGCCCGAAGGCGCTGGCCGTGAGCAGGCTGCTCATCGTGCCGTCCATGGTGTGGATCGTCGCGGTGGTCTCCTCCGACCCCAGCCCCGCGTGGCGCACCCACCACGCGTCGTCGTTGCGCGCGGCCGCCGCGAGCGCGTCGTACGCCGACCGCACGGGCTCGAAGGAGACGATGCGGCCGGAGTAGCCGGCGCGGCGCAGCGCCTTGGCGAACTGTCCGACGTTGGCGCCCGCGTCGACGACGCAGTCGACCCCGCCCGAGGTGATCACCCACATCAGCTGCTCGCGCAGGGCGACCTGGGCGAGGCGCTGCTGGATCCGTGCGGGACGGGCGCGCACGCGGCGCCGGTCCCACACGACCGAGGCCTTGAGACCCTCCCCGCCGAGCGGGATCACGCCGTAGCGGCTGCCGCGGCCCCGGAGGAGCCAGGTGCCCGGTCCGAGCGCCCGCACGTCGAGGCCCGCCCGCTCCAACGCACGACGGACCGTCGCCCGGAGGCGACGGTCCGTCGGTTCGCTGTCCATGCCCCCGACGTTAGCGGGGTCCGGAGCCCAGGTTGCTCAGGGCGTCACTTGCGCTGGTTGACCCCGTCGGTGGCCGAGGGGAGCACCGTGTGCAGGTCGCCCACGACGCCGAAGTCGACGAGCTCGAAGATCGGCGCCTCCTCGTCCTTGTTGATCGCGACGATGGTCTTGGAGGTCTGCATGCCCGCTCGGTGCTGGATCGCGCCGGAGATGCCGGCGGCGACGTAGAGCTGCGGGGACACGACCTTGCCGGTCTGGCCGATCTGGAAGGAGTGGGGGTACCACCCCGAGTCGACCGCGGCACGCGAGGCGCCGACCGCCGCGCCGAGCGCGTCGGCGAGGCCCTCGACGGGCTCGAAGTTGCCACCGGTGCCACGGCCGCCGGCCACGACGATGGCGGCGTCGTTGAGCTCGGGACGGCCCGAGGACTTCTTGGGCTCGACACCGACGATGCGCGCACCCTTGGCGACGTCGGAGATCTCCGGGGTGATCTCCTCGACCGCACCGGCGCCCTCGGACTCCTCGGGCGTGGCGGAGTTGGGCTTGACCGCGATGATCGGCGTGCCCTGCGTGACCTTGGCCTGGACGGTGAAGTTGCCGGCGAAGACGGACTGGGTGGTCACGCCTCCCTCGGTGACGTCGACCGCGTCGGTGATCAGGCCGGAGTCGGTCTTGACCGCGAGGCGGGCCGCGATCTCCTTGCCCTCGGCGGACGAGGCGATCAGCACCGCGGCCGGCGAGGTCTTCGCGACCAGCTGCGCCAGCACCTCGGCCTTGGGAGCCACGATGTAGGGGTTCACGTGTCCGCCGTCGACGGCGTAGATCTTGGCGGCGCCGAACTTCTTCAGCGCGGCCGTGGCCTCGTCGGACAGCTTGCCGATGAACACCGCGGACGGCTCGCCGAGCCGCTTGGCGATGGTCAGCATCTCGTTGGTGGTCTTGCGGACGGTGCCGCCCGCGTGGTCGACCAGGACCAGGACTTCAGACATGGGGTTGCTCTTCCTTCTCAGATCCGGTGCGGCAGGCAGGTCAGATGAACTTCTTCGACGCCAGGAACTCGACCAGCGCGGTGGCGCCGGACCCGTCCTCGTCGGTGACGATCTCGCCCTGCGAGCGCGGCGGACGCTCCTCGGTGCCCTCGACCGCGGACCAGGCGGCCGACAGGCCGACCTTCTCGGCCTCGACGCCCAGGTCGGCCAGGCTCCACGTCTCCAGCGGCTTCTTCTTCGCCGCCATGATGCCCTTGAACGACGGGTAGCGCGCCTCGCCGGTCTGGTCGGTGACGCTCAGGACCAGCGGCAGCGTGCCCTCGACCATCACGGTCGCGGTGTCGCCGTCACGGCGGATCTTGACGGTGTCGCCCTCGACGGTGACCTCGGAGGCGAAGGTGACGCCCGGGACGCCCAGGCGCTCCGACACCATCGCGGGGATGACGCCCATGGCGCCGTCGGTCGAGCCCATGCCGAACATGATCAGGTCGTAGTCGGTCTTCTTCAGCGCCTCGGCCAGGACCAGCGAGGTGGCCAGCGCGTCGGAGCCCGCGATCGCGTCGTCGACGACGTGGATGGCCTTGTCGGCACCCATCTGCAGCGCCTTGCGGACCGCGGTCTCGGCGTCGGCCGGGCCGACCGTCAGGGCGGTCACCTCGGTGTCGTCACCGAGCTTCTCCTTGATCTGCAGGGCCTGCTCGACGGCGTACTCGTCCAGCTCCGACAGCAGGCCGTCGACGTTGTCACGGTCCACGGTGTTGTCCGACTCGAACCGGCGGTCGCCGGTCGCGTCGGGGACGTACTTCACAGAGACGACAATGTTCATGGCACGGCCCTTCAGGGCCCCTCCTCTGACTCGGGATGCTGAGAGGCTACCCGCGGGTCACCCGGGTCGCACGGGGTTGGTCAGGTGCGATCAGTCACAGGAGTGCAACACGCGTTTACACCTCAGCCGCGCGGGCGGATCACGCGGTCGAGGACCTTGCCCACGACGAGGTAGCCGAGGGCCGCGATGCCCCAGTTGACCAGCACCGACTTGATCTGGGCGTCGTCGATCGCCGACTGCTTGGCGCCCTTGGGGACGTCGAACTCCTTGAGGACGCCGAAGTCGATCCGGCCGGCGACCGTGGTGATCGCGTCGACGATCGGGTTGTCCAGGTTGAACCTCAGCGCGACGAGCAGCGCACCGGTCGCCAGCACCAGCGCGCAGACCACCGCGACCAGCCACACCAGGCTGGCCACGAGACTGCGGACGCGACGCGACCCGTCCGCGACGCCGCTCTTGCGGGGGGTCTCCGCCTTGCGCTTGCCGGAGGTGGTGCTCTCGCTCACGTGTCGACTCTATCCGGGCTAGTGGCCGACGAACTCGGCCTTGCCGGGTCCGTTCTCCTGGAAGCTGCGCATCCCGATGGTGCGGTCCTCGGTGGCGAAGAGCGCCGCGAACTGCTGGCGCTCGATCTCCAGGCCGGTCTCGAGGT
>CAZKZQ010000153.1:0-9284 GCA_964557235.1 uncultured Nocardioidaceae bacterium | reverse complement strand
GCTCGTCGTCGCCGACGGCGTGCAGGTGCCAGTCGAGGGCGTCGTGGCGGACCAGCCGCGGGACGGCCCCCTCCTCGGCGAGGACCGCGTTGACGAGGTCGACCGCCGCGTCGCGCTCGGCGAGCAGCAGGGTGCGCAGCTCGGGGCGCAGCGCGCGCACGGCGTCGAGCTCGGCGCGCGTGCCGTCGTGGCGGCCGGTGTAGCCGTGCTCGTGGAAGAACGCGGCCAGCTCGTCGGTCGTGGTGAGCGTCTGCGGCTCCTCGGCCGAGTTCACCAACGCGACGGCGGCACGCAGGGCGTCCTGGACGTCATGTGCGAAGACCACGTTGACACCTTATGCCCTCTCGCCTACCGTCAGGTGTCATGAGCACCATGACCCCTGACGCGCCCGCACTGGTCCCGCAGCGGTCGGCGCTCTCGCGGGGTCTCGGGTTCGCCGTCGTCTCCGCGGCGAGCTTCGCGCTGTCCGGGCCGTTGGCCTCGGGCCTGATCCGGACCGGGTGGACCCCCGGGTCGGTGGTGCTCCTGCGCATCGCGCTCGCCGCGCTGGTCCTCGCGCCGCTCGGGGCCCGCGCCCTCCGCGGCCGGTGGGGAGCGCTGCGCAGGTCCTGGCGCACGGTCGCGGCGTACGGCGCGCTCGCCGTGGCCGGCGCGCAGCTGTGCTACTTCTCGGCCGTGGCCCGGATGGACGTCGGACCCGCGCTGCTGATCGAGTACACCGCCCCCGCGGCCGTCGTGGTGTGGCTGTGGCTGCGTCATGGCGAGCGCCCCGGCCGCCTCACCGTCGCCGGCGCCCTGCTCGCCGCGGTCGGCCTGGTGCTCGTGCTCGACCTGCTCTCCGCCGACGGTGGGGGGTCCTCGCTCGACCCGGTCGGGGTGCTGTGGGCGCTCGGCGCGATGGTCGGCGCGGCGTCGTACTTCGTGATCAACGCCGACCACCGGCTCGACGTGCCGCCGATCGCCCTGGCCTCCTCGGGCCTCGTGGTCGGGACGGTCGTGCTGGGTGTGGCCGGGCTCGTCGGCGTGCTGCCGATGGGTGTCTCCACCGACCCGCCGGTCTATCGCGGCACCGAGGTGGCCTGGTGGCTGCCCGTCCTCGCGCTCGGTCTCGTCACCGCGGGGCTCGCCTATGCGACCGGGGTGGCGGCGGGTCGCCTGCTCGGCTCGCGCCTGTCGTCGTTCGTCGCGCTGCTCGAGGTGCTGTCCGCGGTGCTCTTCGCCTGGCTGCTGCTCGGCCAGGTGCCGGGCGGCGTGCAGCTCGCCGGTGGGCTGCTGGTGCTCGGTGGGGTCGTCGTGGTCAAGCTGGGCGAGGCCCGCGACGAGCCGGCCAGTCCGGCTCCGGCACCTCCAGCGCTGCCGGCAGCAAGCGCGTGAGGTAGGTCGACCGGGCGGCCTTCACCACGCCGAGGCTGGTCAGGTGCGGGGTGGCCCACTGCACGTCGAGCAGGCGTGCCTCCGCGTGCTCGTCGCGGAGCAGGTCGACCAGGCCGAGGAGCGCGACCTTGCTGGCGTCGCGGGCGCGGTGGAACATCGACTCCCCGGCGAAGAGGCCGCCGAGCGAGACGCCGTACAACCCTCCGACGAGCTCTCCGCCCTGCCAGGCCTCGACCGAGTGGGCGACGCCGAGCTCGTGGAGCCGGGTGTAGGCCGCGACGAACTCCTCGTCGATCCACCCGCCGTCCCGCGAGGGGTCGGCGCACGCGGCGATCACCTCGTCGAACGCCGTGTCGACGCGGACCTCCATCGCCCGCGCGCTCTGCCGCAGCGACCGCGAGACCTTGAGCCGGTCGAGCGGTAGCACTCCGCGCACGACCGGCGACCACCACGTCGGCGGGGACCCGCGTCGGGCGCGGGTGTCCGGCATGGGGAACAGCCCGATGGAGTAGGCGCGCACGAGCGTCTCGGGCTCGAGGTCGGCGCCCGAGCAGACCACGTCGCCCAGCTCCGTGGCCCGGCCGGGGCTCCTCGGCGGGTCGAGGTCGAGCCAGTGCATCGTGCGCAGGTCGGGCAGCTCCCACGTGCAGGCTGCCGCCAGCCCCACCCATGCCCCCGAACGCACCATGGATCGATTCTCCCTCGCGCTGAGGCTCTTCGTGCAGAGGTCCAGGGGCCCGTCGGGCTTGGGCCTTCGGCCAGGATGGGGCCATGGGCATCCGCCGCAAGATCGTCGACGCCATGGTCCCCGACGTCCACAAGGTCGCACCGAAGCTCAACAGCGGCTTCATCCACACCACGCTGCGCCGCGCCATCACGGGCGTCGGCCCGTTCCCGTCCGCCGCGGCCGTGGCCGCGCGGCACCTGCGCGACAACGAGGGCGTGGTCGACGACGCGATCAAGGACGTGGTCAAGAACCACACCGCGCTCGCGGCCGGTGAGGGCTTCCTCACCAACCTCGGGGGGCTGACCACGGCTCCCGCGACGATCCCGGCCAACATCGCCGGGCTGGCGCTGCTCCAGTGCCGGATGGTGGCGACGATCGCGCACCTGCGGGGCTACGACCTCGAGGACGGACGGGTCCGCAACTCCGTGCTGCTCTGCGTGCTCGGTGAGGACTCGGTGTCCTCGCTGGTCAAGAAGCGCAAGGTGCCGGGCCGGCCGTCGGTCCTGGTCACCGCGCCGGTGCACGACCCCGAGCTCGACGCTCTCATCGCCGGCGAGGTCACCTCCGAGATGATCAGCCGCGTGCTGGGCAAGAAGGCCGCCGGGGCCGTCGTGCGCCGGGTGCCCGTGGCCGGCGGGGTCTACGGCGCGAGCACCGACGCGTGGAACACCTGGCAGGTGGGGCGGTACGCCGCGCGCGAGCTCCTCGCGCGCAAGCGCCACTAGTGCCCGCGGAGGCGGCGCAGCACCTTGAGCGCGAGGTGCGCCGAGCGGTTGGTCTCCGCGTCGCGGACGAGCTTGTGCTTGGCGCGGTGGACGAGCCCGGCCGCGCGATAGGCCTGGTCGCGCTCGTGGCGGGTGTGGTCGAGCTCCTCGTGGAGCCGGCCGATCTCCTCGCGCAGCTCGGCCGCCCGCTGGAGCAGCGAGACGACGCTGTCCATCGCCGGCTCGCCGAGCTCGGCCGGGCCCTGGGCGTCGGGGTCGACGTAGTCGGAGGTCTCGGCGGTGTCGGGTCGCAGGTCGGCCAGCGACCCGGCGACGGAGTAGCCGCGGGCCTCGAGCTCGGAGATCCACCGGTGGGAGAGGTCGGTGGCCCAGGCGCGGACGTCGGGCGGGAGCACCAGACGGGGCGAGCCGCTGCGGTGCGCGAGCGTGCGGTGGGCGAGGGTCTCGCGGACGAACTCGCGGTAGTGCTCGTTGGCGAGCACCCCGCCGTTGACGCGCTGGTTGATCGCGCGGACCAGCGCGGTCTCGGGCGCCCCGAGGGAGGGGTTGGCGCGCTCGGACTCGGTCGCCCACGCCTGCGGGTCGAGCCCGAAGACGCCGGCGAACCGCTCCCACAGCAGCGACCGCGGCGATCCCGGCTTGGGGACCGTGACCACGTGGACGTGCTCGGGCGGCAGCGTCGCGCCCCAGCGGGCGAGGATCGCCGGCACCTCCTGCACGCCCCAGAACCAGGTGGCGACCTCGGTCTCGGGCACGTCGGCGGTGATCTGGTGGAGGAAGTCGCCGTAGGCGACGGTCCGGCGGTGCTTGACGTTCTCCTGCCACTCGGCCGGGATCTGGCGGACCAGGTCGCGTGCGGAGAGCACGACGTGCACCTCGCAGCCGGGGCCGAAGGACTCCAGGGCGAGCCGCACCTGCTCCACCGAGGCGCGGGCGAGGATCTCGTGCGAGATCACGACGGTGTGGCCGTGCCAGCCGCGCACCTGCTCGGCGAGCCGCTCCCACGCCCCCACCGCCTGGTGCTCGAGCCCGCCCCAGCGCAGCTCCATCAGGTCGAGGGCGGCGAGGAAGTGCGCGTCGAAGCGGTCGGCGGGATAGAGCACGCCCTGCTCGCCGAGCGCCTCGCGCTGCTGGAACAGCAGGTCCTGCACGAACGACGTGCCGGTCTTGGGCGTGCCGACGTGCACGATCACGCGCTTCACCGGGCACCTCCGCCGCGCGCGGCGGTGCCGCCCGAGCGGGGCAGGACCAGCGCAGCCATGAGGGCGAGGACCTCCCGGGGATCGAGCGAGTGGACGTCGCCCGGCGCGGGGGGACGGGGACTCAGCGACCTCAGGTCGCCCTCGACAGGGTAGCCAGCAGCGCTCACGCCTTCCGTGATCCGCGCGGACGTGGCCCGCAGCCATCGTTGCTGGCTCGGGGGCACCCGCAGCTCGGCCGGTCCGAGGACCCCGATCTCGCGGCCCAGCCCCCGCAGCCGCGTGGCCAGTCGCTGGGCCAGCTCGGCCCGGCCCGCCTCGTCGCGGTGCAGCAGCAGGACGGCGTTGACCCGGCGCACCACGTCGACCTCGAGGGCGCTGAGGTCGTCGGCGCCGTCGCGGGGTCGTGGGCGGGCGACGACGGTGACGTTGTCGGCGCCGATCCGCTCGGCCCAGAACGCCGCCAGCCGGGCCGCGCGCAGCGAGGGCGGGAGCCGGCGGCTGCCGTGCAGCTCCTGCACCCACACCTCCCAGCGGCGGGCGGCACCGGCCACGCTGCGGTCCTCCCACACCTCGAGCAGCCCCCGCTCCAGAGGAGGTACGACGACCAGCACGCGCCCGGGGCGGGTGCGGCCACCGCGCCAGCGCAGCCGGGGCCGGTGGAGCCGGGTCCCCGCTGCCGCGAGCTCGGCCCGCACCTCGGCCGCGGACCGGGGCGGGCCCTCCACCCAGACGGTGGGTCCGCGGCGCAGGCCGACCCGACGGGCGGGGCGGGGGGCGGGGGTCCGGGTGGCCAGGGTTCGGGGGGCCGGGGTCCGGGGGGCGGCCGGGGTCTCGAGCAGCACGTCGGCGACCACGCCGGCCGCCACCCGGAGCACCTCCTCCACGTCGAGCGAGCCGGGGTCGGTGGGTGGGGAGGACCGGTGGTGGAACCCGTCGGCGGTGACCTGTCCCTCGCCGGGCCAGCCCAGCGGCAGGTCGACCGCACCGCGACCCGGGGCGGGCCGGCGGAGCACCCGCATCGCCAGGGCCTCGTCGAGCGGCCCGCCGGCGGTCTCGACCAGCCGTCGCAGCAGCTCGAGCTGCGCGGCACCCGGGAGGGACGCGAGGCCGGGCACCGGCGCGACGTCCGGGTCGCCCCCCGGGGCGGCCCCCGGGTCGACAGAGCTGCGCGACTCGGCCCAGGCCGCCCAGGTCGTCGTACCTCCTCCGAGGAGGTGGGTCACCCAGGACCAGGCCGCACGGTCGAGGGGGTCGGAGACCGTGCGGACGAGGTCGAGCCCATCGCTCAAGGCGTGTCGCCCCGCAGCCGGCGGGCCGCGCGGGCCAGGCGCGAGACCGGGCTCTGGTCGGGGTCGGGCCGCGCGGCGAGCTCCATGATCACGGTGACGAGGGCGTCCATCGTGGCGTCGCCGACCTTGCCCTGGCGGGGCTTGTCGGGGTCCTCCCACGTCGCGCCGGGGTCGGGCCGCTGCGGGCGCAGGTCCTCCAGGTCGCCGATGACCTGGATGCCGGAGCCGCGCACCCACTCCAGCCACTCCTCGGTGACCTCCTCGGCCCAGTCGAAGGCCGACGGCGGCAGGGTGACCTTGCGCTTGTCCTCGCGCAGCGCGAGGCGCTGGTGCACGACGAGCTCACGCACGATCTGGCGGTAGGACTCCGAGTCGAGGTCCGCGGCCCGCAGCCGGCGGTTGAGCCGCCGCAGCATGACGGTCTCGTCGATGCCGACCGAGACGTTGGCGCGGTGGCTGTCCTCGGGCAGCCAGGCCGGGTCGAGCTCGAGCGCCTCGCAGTAGCGCGCCCACAGCGTGCCGCCCGCCCGCGACTGCGGCACGGTCACGAGGTGCACCCGCTCCGGCGGGAGACCCGAGGTCCAGCGGGTCAGGACGTCGGGCAGCGACTGCGCGCGCCAGAACCACATCTTGGGGTTGCGGCGCGAGGCGCCCTGCACCTGCGTGAGGAAGCGGTCGAAGGAGTGCACCCGGCGGTGCTTGACGTTCTCCTGCCACTCGGCCGGGATCTGGCGGGCCAGGTCGCGGGCCGACAGGACCAGGTGGACGTCGGACCCGGCGAGGTCGGACATCGCGCGGGCCACCTGCTTGGGGCGGGCGCCGGCGAGGATCTCGTGGCTGACGATCGCGCGGCCCGAGACGCGACGCACCCGGCCCATGAGCGCGTCCCACTCGCCCCGGACGCCCTCGCGCTGGCCGCCCCAGGGGAGGTCGATCAGGTCGAGCGCGGCGCCGAACATGTCGGCCCGCATGCCGATCGGATAGCTGACGCCGTGGCTCTCCAGGGACGTGCGGTTGAGCGCCAGCCGGTCCTGGAGGTACGTCGTCCCCGTCTTGGGCGCTCCCACATGGAGGTGCACGACGTCGGCCATGGCGCGATTCTGTCAGCCCCCGGATCCCCCGAGGGCGCGGACCACCGCACTCGGGCTCGGACGGCCCAGCTGCTCGGCCATCCAGACGCTGGTGGCGACCAGGGCCTCCAGGTCCACCCCGGTCTCGATCCCGAGCCCCTGGAGCATCCACACCAGGTCCTCGCTGGCGAGGTTGCCCGTCGCGGACTTCGCATAGGGGCACCCGCCCAGGCCGCCGGCGCTGGCGTCGTACGTCGTGATGCCGTGCTGGAGCGCGGCGTGCGCGTTGGCCAGGGCCTGGCCGTAGGTGTCGTGGAAGTGGACGGCGAGGAGGTCGTCGCCGATGCCGGCGGCGTTGAACGCGTCGAGCAGCGCGGTCACGTGGCCGGCGGTGCCGACGCCGATCGTGTCGCCGAGCGAGAGCTGGTAGCACCCGAGGTCGAGCAGCCGCTTGCCGCTCTCGACGACCTTGTCGATCGCGACCGCGCCCTCCCAGGGGTCGCCGAAGCACATCGAGACGTAGGCCCGGACGTCGAGGCCCTCGCCGGTCGCACGCTTCACGGTGGGCTCGAACATCGCGAACTGCTCGTCCCACGAGCGGTTGAGGTTCTTCTGCGCGAAGGTCTCGGTCGCGGAGCCGAAGATCGCGACGTGCCGCACCCCGGCCTCGAGCGCCCGGTCGAGCCCGCGCTCGTTGGGCACCAGGACCGGCATGGTGCCGCGGTGGTCGACCACGTCGAGCAGCTCCTCGGCGTCGGCGAGCTGGGGCACCCACCGCGGGTGGACGAAGCTGGTCGCCTCGATGACCGGCAGCCCGGCGGCCTCGAGCCGGGCGATGAACTCCGCCTTCACGTGGACCGGGACGATCGCCTTCTCGTTCTGCAGCCCGTCGCGCGGACCCACCTCATAGATCGTCACCTGCTCCGGCAGGGCCGGGTCGCGGTGGGTGGCGGGCAGGTCGCTGGTGCTCACCTCGCCAGCCTAGGCGCTCGGCCGCGGGCCGGTCCGCCGTGGCAGGCTCTCCCCGTGGCCCAGGCGTTCCGGCACGTGCTCCGAGGATTCGACGCTGCTGCGGTGGAGGCGTACGTCGCGGAGCACCGGCGGCCGTGGTGGAAGGGTCGCCACTTCCAGATCACCGTCCGCGACGACCGGATCAAGGCCGCCCGGCCCGCGACCCGCTCCTACCAGCCGCCGGTCCTCAAGGGCACGGTCCGGCCGGGCCGCGGCGGAGCCGTGGTGGAGGGACGGCTCACACGCGGGGCGAGCGCCGGGATCAACGTGCTCTTCCTGCTGGTCGGGCTGATGTCGGCCGGGGTCGCGGTGGCCGCGATCTCCGACGACGCGCCGCTGTGGCTGAGCATCGGGGCGTCGGTGTCGACCGTCGCGTTCCTCGCGCTGTTCGTCGCCCTGGTCGCGGTCGGCGGCCGGGTGAAGGAGGCCGAGGCCAACGAGCTCAGGGGCGAGCTCGACGTGTTCTTCGGGCTCCGCGAGCGTCCCGGGTCCTAGGCGTCCTCGCCGGGGTGCGCCTCGACCACGAACAGTGTCGCTCCGAGCGCGACCTGCTCGCCCGCGGCCGACCCGACGGTCGTGACCGCGCCGGCGAAGGGCGCCTTGAGCGCGAGCTCCATCTTCATCGCCTCCATGGTGCCGAGGACCTGGCCCTCCTCGACCTGGTCGCCCTCGGCGACGTGGACGGCGAGCACCGTGCCGGGCATCGGCGCGGTCAGCGTGCCGTCGCCGACGGCGGCCGAGCCGAGCGAGAACGGGTCGCGCCGGGCGAAGTTGAACCGCTGCCCCTGCCACGACACGTCGACGAAGCCCGCCTGGGCGTTGACGAACGCGGTGACCGGCTGGTCGTCCACGTCGACGCGGATGACGTGCAGCGCGGCGTCGTGGTGGGTGACCTGGTGGACGGTGTCCCCGTCGGTGACCGTGCCCGCCGTCAGGTCGACGAGCAGCGGCCGGTCGAGCTCGACGCGCAGCGGCGCCGGGTCACCGGCCAGCCGCCAGCCGTCGGGCGCGAAGGGACCCGGAGCAGCCGAGACGCGGGTGACGTAGGCGTCGGTCCAGGCGGCGACCACGCGGGGCAGCTCGTCGGAGGGGGCCGGCACCTCGTTGCGGTCCAGCCACGCGGTGTCGACCTCGCCGTCGCGGAACACCTCGCTCGCCGCGAGCGCGCGGACGAAACCGGTGTTGGTGGTCAGGCCGAGGATGCCGGTGCGGTCGAGGGCGTCGACCAGCGCGCGACGGGCGGCCTCGCGGTCGGGACCGTGGCCGATCACCTTGCCCAGCATCGGGTCGTACGCCGTCGTGACGGTCTGCTCGGGCTCGAGGGCCGCGTCGACCCTGGTGCCCGGTCCCTCGGGCCAGCGCACCAGGGAGGCCTGGCCCGCCTGCGGGAGGAAGCCGCCGAACGCGTCCTCGGCGTACACCCGCGCCTCGATGGCGTGGCCGATCACCGCCACGTCGTCCTGCGCGAAGGGCAGCGGCTCGCCCGCGGCGATCGCGAGCTGCAGGTCGACGAGGTCGAGCGGCTCCCCGTCGACGCCGACGGCGAGCTCGGTGACCGGGTGCTCGACCTGGAGGCGGGTGTTCATCTCGAGGAAGAACACCTCCTCCGAGCCGTGCTCGCCGGCGACGAGGAACTCGACGGTGCCGGCGTTGACGTAGCCGACCTCGGCAGCCAGGGCCACCGCGGACTCCAGCAGCGTCCGGCTCGCCTCGTCGGAGAGGCCCGGCGCGGGCGCCTCCTCGAGCACCTTCTGGTGGCGGCGCTGGGCCGAGCAGTCGCGGTGGAAGAGGTGGACGACGTGGCCGTGCGCGTCGGCGAGCACCTGCACCTCGACGTGACGGCCCTTCTCGACGTACCTCTCCACGAGGATCGTGTCGTCGCCGAA
>CAZKZQ010000152.1:0-9293 GCA_964557235.1 uncultured Nocardioidaceae bacterium | reverse complement strand
GGTCGAGCGGGTCGCGGACCGCGAGCCCGAGCACGGCCAGCAGCACGAGGCCGAGACCCAGCCAGCGCCACAGCGCCGCGTCGTACGGCGGTCCCCACGGCTGCGGGTTGACCATCACCCAGCCGCGGGGCAGGGAGTAGGTCACCATCACGGCGAGGAGCGTGCCCACCACCGCGGCGTACGACGGCAGGGCGGTCCCGCGCCAGGCGCGCAGCGCGGCGGCGAGGACCACGCCGACGAGGAGGTAGCCCGCAGCCTCGGCCAGGAGGCCGGCCGTCGGCAGTGGGGCGAACCGCCAGCGTGCGACGACGAGCGCCCCGGCCAGGACGGGCAGGAGCGCACCACAGGCGACGGCGACGCGGACGCCGGTCCAGGTCCGCAGCCGGGTGGGTGAGGCGGCGGTCAGGTCGGCGGTCGGCTCGTCCAGGCAGGTGGCGATCGCGCAGGCGAGGAGGACCGCGACGCCGTGGATGACGCCCTGCGCCTGGTGGGGCCACGGGAGGGTGGCCGGCACCAGCACGACGGCAGCAGAGGCGGGCACCGCGAGCCGCCCGCGGCGCAGCCCCAGCCACGCCGCGGGCAGCAGCGCCCTCATGGCAGCTGGAGGACGGCCCCGGCGACCGTGACCGCGAGGGCGGCGAGCCCGCCGACGAGCACGGGGGAGCGGCGCGAGGCCGGCGTGACCCGGACGAGAGCGGCGGTCGCGGCGAGGCCGCACAGGCCGACGACGTACACCAGGTGCCAGGCGGGGGACCCGGGCTGGAAGCCGACCCAGAGCGCGCCGCCGCCGTCGCCCCACGCGGCCCAGAACATCGCAGGGGCGAACAGCTCGCTCGGTGAGTCGGTCGACACGACGACGTGCAGGGCGACCATGCCCACGACGCCGAGGGCCGGAGCGAGCGGGACCGGTGCCCACACCGCGACCAGCAGGCCGAACAGCACTGCGCCGACGAGGGTGAGGGGCGGCAGCAGCAGGTGAGCGACCGAGGGGTTCACGGCGAACGCGTCCTGGGCGGCCAGAAGGCCGGTGAGCCCGAGGTTGAGCAGCAGGCCCACCAGACCGGGCGCGAGGGCCGCCAGGCACAGGGCACGGACGCGCTCGGGCTCGCGGGCCGGCAGCGACCCGAGGACGTCGAGGGTGCCGGCACGCTGCTCGCGCGTCGCGACGAGGTAGGCGGCGAGGATGGCGAGAACGCCCGGGGTCCAGCTGAGCCCGGACCCGACGGCCTCGAAGACCTCGAGCGGCCGCTGGTCGCCGATCAGGGTGTCGGCGGAGATGAGGCCCCAGAGCAGGAAGCCGGTCAGCATCACCGGGTGCAGCAGCAGGCGGCGGGCCTCGGCCAGCGCGAGGACGGGGACGACCTCGCCGGACGGCGGGGCGATCGGGGCTGTCGTGGTCATGCGGCACTCTCCTGGGTCGCGTCGGGGCCGAGCAGCAGCAGGTAGGCGTCCTCGATCGAGGGCGCGACCAACTGCGCGCCGGCGGGCGGGTCGCCGACGTGGTGGAAGGTCCCGCCCGAGAGCCGCCAGGCGGCCTGGGCGCGGGGGTCGCGGCGGTCGTCGAGCCACACGCGGCCCTCGGCCTGGGCCGTGAGCTCCTCGACCGTCCCGTCGAACAGCGAGCGCCCGCGGTTCACGACGACGACGTGCGAGCAGACGGCTGCGACGTCCTCGGTCTGGTGGGTCGACAGCACCACGGTCCGGCCGTGGCCGGCCTCCGAGACCAGGTCGCGGAAGCGGATGCGCTGCTCGGGGTCGAGGCCGACCGTCGGCTCGTCGAGGACGAGCAGGTCGGGGGTGCCGAGGAGGGCCTGGGCCAGCCCGAGCCGCCGGCGCATGCCGCCGGACAGGGTGCGGACCTTCTTGGTGGAGACGTCGGAGAGGCCGGTCAGGGCGAGCACGCGGCGTACCTCCTCGTGACGGGCGCGGCCCTGGGTGTGCTCCTTGAGCACCGCGACGTAGTCGACCGCCTCGAAGGTCGTGAAGCCCGGGTGGAACCCGGCGTCCTGGGGGAGGTAGCCGAGCGACCGGCGGATCGCCAGCCGTCCGGCGTCGGTCGCCGGGTCGTGGCCGAGGATGCGCAGGTGGCCCTCGTCGTGGGCGGTCACGGTCGCGAGCACGCGCAGCAGCGTGGTCTTGCCGGCGCCGTTGGGGCCGAGCAGCCCGGTCACGCCGGGGCGTGTGGTCAGGTCGAGTCCGTCGAGCGCGCGGAAGCGCCCGAAGCGTCGGACGAGGTCGTGGGCCTCGATCGTGGGGTTCACGGGAGCCTCCTGGTGGGAGCCACGGGCGCGTGGCGGTGGACGACGAGCAGGACGATGGCGGCCGCGAGGGCGGCCAGGGCGCCGAGCTGCACCTCGGCGGTGTGCTGGGCGAGGAGCGAGCCATCCGGCGAGGTGTGCGCGAGCGCGAGCACGAGCCAGCCCACCGACAGGGCGGTGGCGGTGCCGACGGGCTGGACGTGGCGGGCCGCGGCCAGCACCACCGCGCACATCGCCAGCGCGGGGACCATCCAGCCGACCGCGAAGAACCGGTCGCCGGGGAGGAACGGGGTGACCAGGGCTGCCGGCACGAGCGAGGTCGTCACGACGAACGTCGTGCGCGCGGCGAGCAGTCGCATCAGGGAGTACGGCGACGCGGCGACCACCTCGAGCATCGGGTCGGTGCGGTCGCCGAAGCAGGCGGCCACCCCGAGCACGGGGAGCACGGGGGCCAGCGCGACGAAGAAGCGGGTGCCGTCGTCGGCCACCGACGCGAGGACCGCGAGCACGAGCACGACGAGCGAGGCGACGAGCCAGGCCCCGCGCAGGGCCGGGGTGGCGGCGATGAGCCGAGCAGTGGCAGGGGTGACGCCCAGCCGCCGGAGGACGCCCTCGACCGGTCCGACCCGGGGCGCCTCGACCCGCTCCAGGACCTCGGCCCACGAGAGGTCGATGCGGGGCGCGTCGGAGGGCACGAGTGCGCGGCAGTCCGCGCACGCGGTGAGGTGCTGCTCGACGGAGGCGGCGAAGGCCGGGCCGACGCGGCCGGCGGCGTAGCGCTCCGCCTGCTCGGCGTCGAGGTGCCAGTTGGTCGTGGTCATGCCAGCTCCTTCCGCAGGACCTGCCGGGCGCGCATCATGCGCGTCTTGACGGTGCCCTGGCGCAGGCCGAGGAGCTGCGCCGCCTCCTTGGTGGTGAGCCCGTCGAGGACGGTGGCCTGCACGACCGACCGCAGCTCGGGGGAGAGCCGGTCGAGCGCCCCGGCGAGGTCGCCGTGCTCGACGCCGACCAGCACCCGGTCCTCGGCGGACTCGACGAGGCCGAGGTCGGACTCGAGCACCTCGTAGGCCGCCGGAGGCCGCTTGCGCAGCAGGTCCACCAGCCGGCGTACGGCGATGCCCCAGATCCACGCGCCCGGGTCGCCGTCGCCCTGGTAGCGCGCTGCGCCCTTCCACACCGCGACGAACGTGTCCTGCAGCGCCTCGTCGACGGTGCCGGGGTCCGCGCAGCGGCGGGAGAGCCGCGCCGTCAGCCACGGGGCGTGGCGGCGGTAGAGCTCCTCGAGGGCGACCGTGCTGCCGGTGGCCACGTCGGCCACCAGCTCACGGTCGGTGCGGTTGCTGGGCACAGGGTCAGCCTGGCTCAGAAGTCGACGCTGAGGCAGCCCAGACGCGCACCTGCGGTGCCGGCGGTGCCCGGGGCGGTCGAGGTGCGCATGGCGTGGATGACCACCGAGTGCGGGCGGCGGTCGACGGGGAACTGCCAGGCCTGCTTGCTCTGCGCGACGCCGTTGCCGTCCTCGTCGGTGGTGAGGTCGAGCCAGATCTCGTTGCGAGGGTTGGCGTAGGCCGGGTTGACCGAGGGGCTGACCGGGTCCTGCGCGTTCTGCCAGTGCGGGCCGGCCGCGGTGCCGGTCGCGCCGCACGGGTTCACGTGGGCGTGGGCGCCGTAGTCGGTCAGCGGCTGCAGGCCCTTCACGTGCAAGGTGATGATCGTGTCGCCGGCCGCGTTGTAGACGGCGGTCACCTTGGCGGTCGCGCCGGCCGGCACGTCGGCGGAGTACGCCTGGATCGGGCCGCCGGCGCGGGCGTGGTCGGCGCCGGCGAGAGCCGGGGACGCGGCGAACACGGCGGCGCCGGTCAGTCCGAGTGCGAGCGCGAGGTGGCGGGTGGCGCGGGCCATGGTGGTCTCCTGGTGTCTTCGGGTCCCTCGGGGGACGTTCACCAGGCCTGTCGTGGTGGAGTGGCCGATCGGTTCACTCCACCACGACGTCGTCCCGACGGGTCAGGCGACAGGCGCCAGGGGGCGGGGCTCCGTGGCCGGGACGGCCGCGGGCTCGGTGCGCCACACCCGCGCCCGGGCCAGCAGCACGGCTCCGACGACGGCCACCGCACCGAAGGTCGCGAGCCCGCTCTCACCGGCGACGTAGGCCAGGTCGGCCTCCGAGCCGGCGACCACGGCGGCCGCCCCGAGACCGAACGCGATGTTGACCGCGCCGTGCGCCATCGACACCGGCCAGACGCTGCCGGTCCGGTCCCAGAGGTAGGCGTAGAAGACGCCACCCATCGTGAGCGTGGCCACGACCACCGGCGCGACGATCCAGCGGCTGCCGAACTCGTCGTACGTCGTCGCGATGAGGATCAACGGGAGGTGGAAGCAGCCGTGGACGAAGCCGGTGACGAGGGCCGCGCGACGGCGGCTGGTGAGCTGCTGGATCCTCGGCAGCATGTAGCCGCGCCAGCCGATCTCCTCGCCGAGGAAGAGCACGGTCATCGTGGCCACCGCGGCCAGCAGGCGTGCACCCACCACACTCACGCCACCGACGGTGACGTCGAAGGACCGCAGGTCGGCCACCCCGACCGCGACCGCCACGGCGTAGGCACCTCCCGCGAGGAGCATCGGCACGAAGCAGGCGAAGGCCCAGGCCGATCTGCCCGACCGCCGGAGGCCGAAGCTGCCCCAGAGCTCGCGTCGCTTGCCCCGCGGCGTGGCGAAGGCCGTGATGGCGAGCACCGCGGTGACCGGGGCCATCGCACTGAGGACGACGTTGATGCCGGCGTGCGGCATCGCGACGGCGAGCCCGAGGGCCAGGCCGAAGGCGATGACCAGGTAGGTCATGACTTCCTTGAGCGGACGTGACATGGGAGGAACCTCCGTTGGTGAGCCGGCCGGTCGGCCGTGCCTCCACTGTCACGGCCGACCGACCCCTGCCACATCTGGCTGGGGACCTGCCTGGTCGAGACCTGGGACAGACCTCAGTCGCGACCCGGGACGGTCAGGCCCGACTCGTAGGCGTGCATCACCAGCTGGGCGCGGTCGCGGCACTCGAGCTTGAGCAGCAGGCGGCTGACGTGGGTCTTCACCGTGCCGTAGCCCATGTGCAGCTGGTCGGCGATCTCCTGGTTGGACAACCCGTTGGCCACCGACACCAGGACCTCGCGCTCGCGCTCGGTCAGTCCGTCGTCGACCGGAGGAGCCGCCGTCGGCAGCGCGGCGAGCCTCCCGATCAGCCTGCGCGTGACCGACGGTGCGAGCAGTGCCTCGCCGGCGGCGACCACGGCGATGGCCTCGAGGAGCTGGACCGGCCGGGTGTCCTTGAGCAGGAAGCCGCTCGCTCCGGCCCGCAGGGCCTCCAGCACGAGGTCGTCCTCGTCGAACGTGGTCAGGACGAGCACGCGGCTGCCCGCGCAGCCCGGGTCGGCGAGGATCCGCCGGGTGGCCTCGATGCCGTCCATGCGGGGCATCCGCACGTCCATCAGCACCACGTCCGGAGCAGTACGCCGGCACAGGTCCAGCGCCGCGGCGCCGTCGCCGGCCTCCCCGACCACCTCGACCTCGGGGCTCGACCCGAGCAGGACGACGAAGCCGGACCGCACCAGCTCCTGGTCGTCGACGACCGCCACCCGGATCACGACGCCACCGGCCTCGGCGAGGGCAGGTGGGCCTCGAGCACGAAGCCGGCGTCGTCCCGGGGACCGTAGTCCAGCGAGCCGCCCAGCAGACGCGTCCGCTCGCGGAGCCCCACCAGACCGTGGCCGCCGGAGGCGCCCGCCGAGTCCCGCGAGCGCCCGCCGCGTCCGGAGTCGCTTACCCCGATGTCGACCCCGGAGTCGGCGTAGGTGACGGTGACCTCCGCACGGACGGCCCCGGAGTGGCGGAGCACGTTGGTCAGGCCCTCCTGGACGATGCGATAGGCGGTCAGCTCGACCTGGGGCCCCAGGCGGCGGGGGACGCCCACGACGGTCACGGTGGCCTCGAGGCCCGTGCCCTGCAGCCCGTCGAGGAGGACCGGGAGGTCCTCGATGCCGTGGTCGGTCGGCTCCGTGGGGTCGGCTCCGACCTCCCGCAGCAGGCCGAGCATCGAACGGGTCTGCGTGAGCGCGTCGCGGCTGGTCTCGGCGATGATCTCGAGCGCGCGTTCGGCCGCGGCGACGTCGGAGCGGATGACGTGGGCACCGACGCCCGCCTGCACCGCGATCAGCGACATGCTGTGGGCGACGACGTCGTGCAGCTCGCGCGCGATCCGCAGGCGCTCCTCGGCGGCGGCGCGCGCGGCCTGCTCCTGGGCGGTCGCCGCCTCCTGGCGCGCCCTCCTCAGGCGCTCGGCCTGCTCGGTGCGACGTGACCGGATGACCTCGCCGAGCGCCCAGGCCGACAGCAGCAGACCCCAGGCCTGCAGCACGTCGGCCCGACCCAGGTCCGGCACGTCGAGCAGCGCGAGCCCGATGAACACCAGGATCGAGGCGGCCAGGCCGGCCAGCCCGGCGCGTCGTCCGGCGTACGCCGCCAGCGAGTAGAGCGCGAACAGCAGGAGCACCGACAGCAGGCCGATGTAGTGGTGGGTGAGGGTCACGACGAGGCAGGCCGCGACGAACACGGTGAACGCGGTGACGGGGCGGGTCCGGCGCCAGGCGAGGGACAGCCCGGCCACCAGCGTCGCCACGATCGCAAGCGGATCGGCAGGCTCGAGCCGCGGGTCGACGGCAGCGACGTCGGTGGCCACCAGCGAGGTGACCGACAGGGCTGCGGCGACGATCGCCAGGGCGAGGTCGAGGTGGGGGGAGGACCTGCGGGACAGCGCCGCCCAGCCGCTCTCGCCCGCCGGCGGCTCGGCCGCCTCGTCAGTCACCTCCGCAGGCTACGCCGTGCCCGCCCGGGCGACCGGTCAGCGACGGCTCGCCGCCGTGGCGCAGGCGATGCAGGTGCGCGCCGTCGGCCGGGCCTCCAACCTGCCCTCGCCGATCGGTCCGCCGCACACCTCGCACGTGCCGTAGGTGCCCGCGTCCACCTTCGCCAGGGCGGCGTCGACGTCGGCGAGGTGCTGGCGCACCTGGCGCACGATGGCCCCCACCTGCGACCGCTCGAAGGCGATCGTCGCGCCCTCGGGGTCGTGCTCGTCGTCGGCGTTGCTGTCGCGCGAGGCCGCGACGATCGCGTTGTAGTCGTGGGTCAGGCTCGCCAACTGGGCGACCTGCTGCTCCCGCTCGGCCTCGAGGCGTCGGCGCGCGTTCATGCCAGGGGTACGTCGACGCGGGTGCGGCCGCCGAGGACGTGGGCTCGTCGGATCCGGGCGACATAGAGGCGCGGGACGGACGGGCCCTCCACGTCGGCTCGTGCCCACGCGTCACCGCCGGCAGCCAGCGAGGCCTCGGAGAACACAGCCGTCGTCTCGTCGAGCGCGGCAGGATCGGCCTGCGCCGCGACGGCCGAGAGCTGGAGGCCGTCCCCGGTGCCGGGGGCTTGGCCGCTGTCGAAGATGCTGATCCCGACCTCGGGCCGCACGGCGAGGTTGCGCGAGTGCTGGGCGTCGGGATGTGAGAGCCAGACGAGCTCGAGGTCCAGCTGGTCGGCCGACTGCGTGCGCTGCCATGCGGCGTACCAGACGGTCGTGGCCCAAGGCCGGCCGTCGGCGTCGGCGGTCGCGAGGGTGAGGTACTGGTTGGCCGCGACCATCGCCCGGGTCCGCGTCACGAGATCGTCCATCGGGCGATCGTCACACGTCGCCGGGCCGGCCGTAACGGCGCATCACGCAAGGGCCGACCGGCCTGTCCCGGCCGCGCCGGGACCGCGCAGCCTGGGGGTGAGCGGGATGAGCCTGATGACCTCGATCGACGACGCTGTGGACACCCGACCGCGCGAGCAGTGGGTCGACCTGCTGCGGGTCGTGCTCATCGCCGGTGTGGTGGTGGTCCACACGGCCACCGGCTACGTCGCGGACTTCGCCGGCTTCTACTACGACGACGAGCTGGATGCGACGGCAGCGGTCTCCATCGCCTTCGCTCTGCCGTCCCTGCTGGGTGGCATCTTCGGCCTCGGCCCGCTGTTCGTCGTCGCCGGCTGGTTCTCCGTCCGCTCGCTGGCGCGACGCGGGCCGCGCGGCTTCGCCGGCAGCCGGTTGCTGCGGCTCGGTGTCCCGCTGGTGTTCTTCCTCGTGCTCGTCAACCCGCTGGCCGACTACCTGGGCAACCAGTGGGACGAGAACGACTCGTTCCTGGGCTACCTCGCCGTCACCGAGTTCTCGGTGATGTGGTTCGTCGTCGCGCTGCTGGCCTGCTCGCTCGGCTACGCCGCGCTGCGAGCCGTCCACCCGCTCGCCGGACCGCGCCCTCGGCCCGGTCGCAGGGCACTGCTCGTCGCCGGGGCCGTGATCGGGGCCGGCTCGCTGGCGGTCTGGCAGGTGACCACGCTGCTCGACACCCACCTCCTCAACGTGCGCCTCGCAGCGTGGACCCAGGCAGTGGTCCTGTTCGCCCTCGGCGTCGGGGCTGCGGAGGCGCGGTGGGACGGGCGGCTGACGAGGGACACCGAGCGCCGGCTCGGCCTCGTGGCCGCCGTCGGGGCGGGACTCACCCTGATGCTGATGTCGTGGGTGGGGGCCCGTGACGAGCTGGACGCGGCCCTGGGCGGTGTGGGCTGGGAGAGCCTGGCGTTCGCCGTGCTCTACGGCGTCGTGTCCGTCGCCTTCTCGCTGTGGTGCCTGGCCTGGGTCCGCCGCCGCTGGCCCACCCACGGGCCGCTCCTGACCAAGGCCGGGCGAGGGTCCTACGCGACGTACGTCCTGCACCCCGTCGTGCTCGTCCTGGTGATGCTGGCCTTCCGGGTGGTGCCGATCGGCCCCGAGCTGAAGTTCGTCGTCGTGTCGCTCGTCGCGGTGCCCGTGTGCTTCGCGGTGGGGTACGCCGTCACCAGGCTGCCCGGGGTCGGGCGTGTGGTCTGAGCACGGCGGGACGGTCCCTCACAGCTGCGGGGCGACCTCGCTGGCGACGAGCTCGAGGTGGTCGAGGTCGGTGAGGTCGAGGACCTGGAGGTAGGCGC
>CAZKZQ010000151.1:0-9328 GCA_964557235.1 uncultured Nocardioidaceae bacterium | reverse complement strand
GTCGCCTCGGCCGTCGGCGGCATCGCCGCGGCGAGCACCACCCAGGCCTCGGCCGCCGGCAACGGCCGCGTCAAGAACGTCATCTACCTGCTCGGCGACGGCATGGGCCGGACCCACGTCACCGCCGCCCGCGAGCGCTTCCACGGCGCTGCCGGCCACCTGGCGATGGAGACCCTGCCGGTCGTCGGCCAGGTCTCGACGTACGCCGTGGAGAAGGGCTCCGGCCAGCCCGGCGCCGCCGACTTCGCCCCCAACCTGGTCACCGACTCGGCCTCGGCCGCGACCGCGTGGGCCTCGGGCGTCAAGACCTACAACGCGGCCCTCGGCGTCGACGCCAAGGGCACGGTCGTCCCGACCGCGATGGAGCTGGCCAAGCAGGCCGGCTTCCGCACCGGCAACGTCTCCACCGCCGAGATCACCGACGCCACCCCGGCCGGGCAGATGAGCCACGCGCTCGCGCGCGGCTGCCAGGGGCCGACGTACTCCGCGGCCTCGTGCCAGGACCCGGCCGTCACCGGCGCCCCGCTGCCGACCTCCGACGTGCGGGTCACCCCCATCGCCGACCAGATCGCGCGCAACGGCACCGCCGACGTGATCCTCGGCGGCGGCCTGTCGCGCTTCGACGCGGCCGACGAGCAGGCGCTGGAGGACCAGGGCTACTCCGTCCTCGGCTCCCCGGCCTCGCAGACCGTCGCGACCCGGTCCGACCTCGCGGCCGCGAGCGGACGCAAGGTCTTCGGCCTGTTCAACAAGGGCAACCTGACCATCGAGAAGTACAAGCGCGAGAACCCGTCGTCCGCCCAGGCCGCCGAGCCGTCGCTGCCGGAGATGACGCGCAAGGCGATCGCGCTCCTCGACCGCAAGGGCTCGAGCAGCCGCGGCGGCAAGGGCTTCTACCTCCAGGTCGAGGGCGCGCTGATCGACAAGCGCTCGCACGCCAACGACGCGGCGCAGACGCTGGAGGAGATGAAGGCCTTCGACGAGGCCGTCGCGATCGCGCGCGACTTCGCCGAGAAGGACGGCCACACGCTGGTCATCGTCACCGCCGACCACGAGTGCGCCGGCTTCAACATCATCGAGAAGGGCACCTTCACCAACGCCGAGGCGACCTCGCCGCCGGCCAACGTGGACTCCGGCAACCCGGCCAACACCTCCCTGACCCCGCGTCCCAGCGGCGGCACCAAGGACCCGGCGCGCTCGGCCTTCGCCCCGGCGACGTTCCGCACGCCCGACGACCCGGCGTCGGTGACCGACGGGTCCCCGCAGGCGAGCCTGTGGCTGACCTACCTGTCCGGCAACCACACCGGCGCGGACGTGCCGCTGTTCGCGATGGGCGCAGGCTCGTCGAAGCTGGACGGCAGCATCGACAACACCGACCTGTTCGACGTGGTCACCTCGGCGCTGGGGCTGTCCGGCTGATGCTGCGCCTGGTCGCGACGGCCGCCGTCGTCGCAGCAGTGGTGGGTGGGGGAGTCGCGTGCTCGCAGCAGAGCGACTCCTCCGCCCCCGCGGGTCCGGCCGCCCGGACGTCCTTCCCCGGCCTCGAGCCCGCCTCGGGTGAGCCGATGCTCGCCGGAGTGCGGGACGGCGCCCCGGCGGCCGGCCGCGTGGGTCGGCTCGACGGGCCGTTCGACGACCGCTTCACCTGGGGCCGCCTCGCGCTGCGCGACGACGCGGTCACCGGGTCGCTGCGGATCACCAGCGACGTCTCCGACGTGCTCGAGCTGCAGGTGCTGGTCGCGTTCTACGACGCCTCCGGCGACCTGCTCGGCGTACGCCGCTGGACGCACCACGCGACCGAGGAGCACGCCCACACGGGCCCGCCCTCGGAGACCGAGCGCTTCCGCGTCGTCGTACCCGCCCGGATGCGCGACGAGGCCCGCTCCGCCGCGGTCGGCGTACCGGTCCTCGTCAACGAGTAGCCCCGCCGGACGCGGAGCGGCCGCCCGGCGAGCACGCCGGGCGGCCGTCACTGCGTCGGGCTCAGACGCCTTCCTGCACCTGGAAGATCTGGTCGGCGACGAGCCCGTGCGCCTCGCGGTGCACGGTGTGGGCGGCCTCGGCGTCCGGCGCCTCGACGAGGCAGAAGATCTCGCCCTTGCTCTCGTCGACCCAGTAGCGCAGGTAGCTCACGCCGTGCTCGCCCTGGTGGGCGAGGTCGGCCTGGTGGGCCTTGGCGACGTCGTCCATCGTGACGCCGTCACCGAGCGAGTGCACGTCCATGAAGAGAGGCATCTCGGGGTCCTTCCGTGGGAGGTGTTGCTGACGTCCCTCAGCCTCGTCCGGCGACGCGGGTCCGGCATCGGGAGCGGCTCCCCAGGTCTGCGCCGGCGACCACCTAGATGGTGACCGATTCCACCCGGCGGGCCCCAGCTCGCGGTAGGGCCGAAAGACCATCGGGGTGACGACGACCTGCACTGTGAGGGACGGCCGTCCCCCGGAAGGGTGGGTGGTGGGAGGAGAACCCCCCCAGCCGGACAGAGGAGCGAGCCATGACGCAGGATCTGACCAGACCGGTCACCACGATCTCGGCTACGGACGGACACGACGAGAGCCGTGGAGGGCTGGCGTTGCCGGCCCTGACGGCACTGGTGGTCGGTTCGATGATCGGGAGCGGCATCTTCGCGCTCCCGTCCCAGATGGCCGGCAGTGCCGCGCCCGGCCCCCTGCTCATCGGCTGGACCGTGACCGGACTCGGCATGCTGATGCTGGCCTTCGTCTTCCAGACGCTCGCGTCACGCAAGCCGGACGTCGACGGTGGTGTGTACGGCTACGCCCGCGCCGGTTTCGGTGACTACGTCGGCTTCACCTCGGCCTGGGGCTACTGGATCAGTGCCTGGGTCGGCAACGTCGGCTACCTGGTGCTCCTCATGTCGACCCTCGGCTACTTCTTCCCGGCGTTCGAGGGTGGCAACACCACCGTCGCGATCGTCGGCGCCTCCGTCGTCCTCTGGGTCGTGCACGCGATGACGCTCCGGGGCGTGCACGGGGCTGCTGTCGTCAACACCATCGTGACGATCGCCAAGGTCGTCCCGATCCTCACCTTCATCGCGATCGCGGTCGTCGGCTTCAAGGCCGGGCTGTTCTCCGCCGACTTCTGGGGCGACGGGGCCGGGCTCGGCTCGACGATGGACCAGGTCAAGAACATGATGCTGGTGACCGTCTGGGTCTTCATCGGCATCGAGGGTGCGGCGGTCTACTCCAAGCGGGCCGGGCGTCGCCGCGACGTCGGACGCGCGACGATCCTCGGCTTCGTCGGCGTGCTCGCCCTGCTCCTCGCGGTCAACCTGCTGGCCTACGGCCTCATGGCTCGCGCCGAGATCGCCGGCCTGTCCGACCCGTCCATGGCTGCGCTGCTCAAGAACGAGGTCGGCGAGTGGGGTGCGGCGTTCATCTCGATCGGGCTCGCGGTCTCGCTCCTCGGCGCGCTCATCTCGTGGGTGCTGCTGTGCGTCGAGATCCTCCGCCTGCCGGCGCTGGAGAACGTGCTCCCCGAGCAGTTCGCCGCAGAGAACAAGCACGGTGCCCCGTCGGTGGCGCTGTGGCTGACCAACGGCTGCGTGCAGCTCATGCTGCTGTGGACGTTGTTCAACGAGAGCACCTACACCGAGCTGATCTACCTCGCCACCTCGCTGATCCTGCTGCCCTACCTCTGGTCGGCGCTCTACCAGGTGAAGCTCGCCCTGACCGGCGAGACGTACGACGCCGGCACGGGCCGTGCCCGTGACCTGGCGATCGGCGGCGTGGCCCTGGCCTACGCGGTGTGGCTCGTCTACGCCGGCGGCACCGACTACGTGTTCGTCGCCGCGCTGTTCTACCTCGCCGGCACGGGCCTGTTCCTGTGGGCCCGCAACCAGGCCGGACGTGCCCTGCTGACCAGCGTGGAGCGGCTCCTCGTCGGGCTCGTCTCGGTCACCTCGGTCGTGGCCGTGGTCGGTCTGGTCCAGGGCTGGATCACGGTATGACCACCTACCAGGAAGAGGCCCCCGGCGCCCGCACGGCCGTCGCACCCCGGGGAGTCGAGGGACCCCGGGTGGGGGTGTGGTCCGAGGCCGGCCGCCTGCGACGCGTGATGGTCTGCAGCCCCGGCCTCGCGCACCTGCGGCTCACCCCCGACACCGCCGACGAGCTGCTGTTCGACGACGTGCTCTGGGTGAGCCAGGCCAAGCGGGACCACTACGACTTCGCCACCAAGATGCGCGACCGCGGGGTCGAGGTGCTGGAGATGCTGGACCTGCTCACCGACGTCGTCGGCGACCCTGCCGGCCGCACCTGGCTGCTGGACAGGCGGGTCACCGACGACCTCATCGGTCCGGGGCTGGTGCCCGACGTACGGGCCTGGCTGGAGAGCCTGCCGCCCGGCCCCCTCGCGGAGTACCTCATCGGTGGCATCTCCTACGCCGACATCCCTGCCGAGGCCGGGGGTGCGTTCCTCCGGGCGTTCGGCCAGGACCCGGCGCAGGGCTTCGTGATGAACCCGCTGCCGAACACGCAGTTCACCCGGGACAACTCCTCGTGGATCTTCCAGGGGGTCACGCTCAACCCGATGTACTGGCCCGCCCGACGGCAGGAGACCCTGCTCACGGCCGCGATCTACCGCTTCCACCCGTCGTTCCGCGACGAGGCGTTCACGGTCTGGTTCGGCGACGTGCAGCAGCCTCCGGTGGATCGGGGATCGGCCACGCTCGAGGGCGGTGACGTGATGCCCGTCGGCAACGGCGTGGTGGTCATCGGGATGGGGGAGCGCTCCTCGCAGCAGGCGATCACGCAGGTCGCGAAGGCGCTGTTCGACGCGGAGGCGGCCGAGCAGGTGATCGTCGCCGGCCTGCCGAAGACCCGGTCGGCGATGCACCTGGACACGGTCTTCACGTTCTGCGACCGCGACGTCGTGACGGCGTACACCCCGGTCGTGGAGGGCATCGCCAGCTACACGGTCCGGCCCGACGACTCGAACCGCTCCGGGATGACCGTCCGCAAGGAGGACAAGCCCTTCCTCGACGTCGTCGGGGCGGCGCTCGGGGTCGAGCTCCGGACGGTGCCGACCGGTGGTGACCGCTACGGCGTCCAGCGGGAGCAGTGGGACGACGGCAACAACGTCGTCGCGCTCGAGCCCGGGGTGGTCGTCGGCTACGACCGCAACACCCACACCAACACCATGCTCCGCAAGGCGGGGATCGAGGTCATCACGATCGACGCCAGCGAGCTGGGGCGCGGACGGGGCGGCGGCCGCTGCATGACGTGCCCGATCCTCCGCGACCCCGTCGACTACTGACCACCACAAGCCCGAAGGGACGACGACCGACATGGCATTCAACCTGCGAGGGCGCCACCTGCTCAGCCTGGTGCACCACTCCGACCGCGAGATCCACTACCTGCTCGACCTCGCCCGCGACCTCAAGCGCGAGAAGTACGCCGGCACCGAGCGGCAGCTGCTGCGGGGCAAGAGCGTGGCCCTGATCTTCGAGAAGACCTCCACCCGCACCAGGTGCGCCTTCGAGGTCGCGGCGTTCGACCAGGGGGCCCACGTCACCTACATCGACCCGTCGTCCTCGCAGGTCGGCCACAAGGAGTCGATGAAGGACACCGCCCGTGTGCTGGGCCGCATGTACGACGCGATCGAGTACCGCGGCAAGTCACAGGCCGTCGTCCAGGAGCTCGCGGACCACGCCGGAGTGCCTGTGTTCAACGGCCTCACCGACGAGTTCCACCCCACCCAGATGCTCGCCGACGTCCTCACCATGACCGAGGACCTGCACAAGGCACCGCACGAGATCTCGTTCGCCTTCGTGGGCGACGGGCGCAACAACGTGGCCAACTCGCTCCTGCTCGTCGGGGCGAAGCTCGGCATGGACGTGCGCATCGGGGCACCGCGACAGCTGTGGCCCTCGCAGGAGCACCTCGACCTCTGCCGTGGGTTCGCCGTCGAGTCGGGGGCCCGGCTGACCGTGACCGACGACCCCAAGGAGGCCGTCGTGGGCGTGGACTACGTCTACACCGACGTCTGGGTCTCGATGGGCGAGCCGATCGAGTCGTGGGGGGAGCGGGTGGCGGCCTGCCTGCCGTTCCAGGTCAACGCCGGGTTGCTGGCTGCGACGGGCAACCCGCGCGTCAAGGTCCTGCACTGCCTGCCCGCGTTCCACAACTCCGAGACGACGGTGGGCGCCCAGGTGGCGGCGCAGTTCCCCGAGCTGGTCGACGGCATCGAGGTCACCGAGGACGTCTTCGAGTCTCCGGCCAACCTCGCCTTCGAGCAGGCGGAGAACCGCATGCACACCATCAAGGCGCTGCTCGTCGCGTCGCTGGCCTGAGAGAGGAGCACGCGATGAGGATCGTGATCGCCCTCGGCGGCAACGCCCTGCTGCGCCGGGGTGAGCCGCTGACCGCGGAGAACCAGCGGGCCAACGTGAGGCTCGCCGCCGAGCGCATCGCCCGGGTCGTCGACGGCAACCAGCTCGTCGTCGCCCACGGCAACGGCCCGCAGGTCGGCCTGCTGGCGCTGCAGTCGCAGGCCTACACGGAGGTGCGGCCCTACCCTCTCGACGTCCTGGGAGCCCAGACGGAGGCGATGATCGGCTACGTGATCGAGCAGGAGCTCGGCAACCTGCTGCCGAAGGACCAGCCGCTCGCCACCCTCCTGACCATGGTCGAGGTGGACCCCTCCGACCCGGCGTTCGAGAACCCGACGAAGTTCATCGGTCCGATCTATCTCGAGGAGGAGGCCCGTCGTCTGGCCGCAGAGCAGGGCTGGACGGTCAAGGCCGATGGCAACGCGTTCCGCAGGGTCGTGCCGTCGCCGAAGCCGCAGCGCATCTTCGAGATCCGGCCGATCCGGTGGCTGATCGACGGCGGCGCGATCGTCGTGTGCGCGGGCGGCGGCGGGATCCCGACCGTGCTCGACGACGAGGGTGTCCTGCACGGGGTGGAGGCGGTGATCGACAAGGACCTCGCCTCGGCCCTGCTCGCCGAGCAGCTCGAGGCCGACCTCCTCGTGATCGCGACCGACGTCGACGGCGTCTATGCCGACTACGGCACCGCCGACCAGCGACGCCTCGAGACGGTCACCCCCGAGGAGCTCGAGGCGCTGTCCTTCCCGTCGGGGTCCATGGGCCCCAAGGTGGAGGCGGCCTGCGGGTTCGCCCGCCTCACCGGCAAGGAGGCCGTCATCGGGTCGCTGGCCGACATCGAGGACATCGTCCTGGGCAAGGCCGGCACTCGGGTGCGCCGGGCGAGCCGGGCCCAGAGCGACCCGGCGGCCTGAGGGGAGTGTCATGACCCGGAAGCAGTCCGACCCGGTCCTCACGGTCGTCAACGTCAGTCTCGCCGCGCCGGACCGCGACCACGACGAGCGCGTCCGCTTCCTCGACCGCGACTTCCGGCTGGTGCGGATCGGCACGGCCGGGGACGTCGACGAGGCCGCGTCCCTCGTGCGTCAGTGGTCGCTGGGGGCGACGGCCATCGCGGTGTCGGGCATCCGGGAGGCGCGGGCCGCCGGGTTGTACGACGGCGAGCTCGACGCCATCGAGCGCGTCAAGGCGGCGGCCGGCGACGGGGTGCCGGTCACCGACGGCCACGGCCTGCGCGACGTGCTGCAGGAGTGGGCGATCCGTCACGTGCAGACCGAGATGCCGGGCTTCTTCGCCAACGCCCGCACGGTGGTGCTCGGTGGGGTCAACCACGACCGGACGACGAGGATCCTGCGCGAGTTCACCGACAACATCGAGTTCGCCGATCCCCTGCTGCGGCTGGGGGTCCCGGCCCTGCTCGACCGGAACCCCGTGCTGGGGCTGGCGGCCGACGTGAGCCTGTGGCCGGTGCGACGCCTGCCGCGCCAGGTGAAGGCGGAGATCAACGCCCCCGGTCACCGGATCAGCCACGCCCTCGCCCGCAAGGCCGCACGCGACTGCGACGTCGTCGTGGCGACGTACGACGAGCTGATCGGCTTCGGGCTGGAGGACCTGGCCGGCAAGACGCTGGTGTCCTCGGCGATCTCCGACGAGCGGCTCGCCGACCTGGCCTCGCGCGGCGTCGACATGGTGATCGACGCGACGCCGCAGCCCTTCGACGTCACGGTCGACGCGGCCGTGCTCGAGGCGATGATGCTGGCGCTGGCGTCGCACGGCGGCGCCCTCACCAACGACGACCTGCTCGACATGATCGTCGAGGCGGGCATGGAGCCGCGCCTGCTGCAGCCCAACGGGCCGCGGCGCAAGAGCCGCTTCGCGTTCGTCATCCACCCGCTGTCCCAGAAGTTCTTCGACAACGTGGAGCCGCTGGGCATGGTCGCGCGGTACTCGCCGTCACCGGTCGTGGACGTGATGGAGAAGGCGCTCGCCTACGCGCCGCCGTTCGTGTACACGCATGTGACCGGCATCAGGTCGCCGACGGGCGCCGAGGCCGAGGGCTGGCTCATCACGGTGGGCGGGACGCCGAAGGAGATGATGGCGCACAGTCCCGAGTTCACCTACTCGCGGTTGCTCCAGGCGGCCGAGATGGCCCGCAAGCTCGGTGCCCAGGTGATGGGGCTCGGTGCCTTCACCAAGGTCGTCGGCGACGCGGGCGTGACGGTCGCGAAGAAGGCGCCGCTCCCGGTGACGACCGGCAACAGCTACAGCGCCTCGGCCGCGTTGTGGGCCGCGCACGACGCGATCGACAAGCTCGACATCGCGGAGGTCGACGAGAAGGGCCGGATCAAGGGCAACGCGATGGTCGTGGGCGCCACCGGTGCCATCGGCTCGGTGTGCGCGCGCCTGCTCGCGCTGGCCAGCGACGAGCTGTGGCTGGTCTCGCCCGAGTCCGCGAAGCTGCTCGCGCTCAAGCACGAGATCGAGCAGGACAACCCGCGCGCCCGGGTCCACGTGGCCGCGACGCCCGACGACCACCTCGGCGAGATGGACCTGATCGTCACCGCCACCTCGGGGGCCGGCAAGCGGGTGCTGGACATCATGAAGGTCAAGCCCGGCTGCGTGATCACCGACGTCGCGCGCCCGCTGGACCTGTCCGCGGAGGACGTCGCGAAACGACCCGACGTGCTGGTGATCGAGTCGGGTGAGATCGAGCTGCCCGGCGAGGTGCACATGCGCAACATCGGCCTGCCCGACGGCGTGGTCTACGCCTGCATGGCCGAGACCGTCGTGCTGGCGCTGGAGGGGCGCTACGAGACGTTCACCGTCGGCCGCAACATCGAGTGGGAGAAGGTCAAGGAGATCTATCGCGCGGGCCTCAAGCACGGCATGCGGCTGGCCACCATCTCCGGCGTCAACGGCGTCTTCACCCCCGAGGACGTCGCCCGCGTGCGCGAGCTCGCGCTGCAGCGCCGCGGGGAGCTGGT
>CAZKZQ010000150.1:0-9413 GCA_964557235.1 uncultured Nocardioidaceae bacterium | reverse complement strand
AACCTCAGGGCGTACGCCGGTGGCGGCGCTCGGCCCACCGCGACCCGACCCGCACGACCTCGTCGGGCTCGAGGGGCGCCGGCCACAGCTGGAGCAGGTGGCGACCGGTGTAGGTGTGGTAGTCGTCGCCGTCGAACTCCTCCTCGGTGGCGGCCTGGTCCAGGCCCGTCACGCACTCGCGGACCCGATAGGTCCCCGACTGCACGTGCCACGCCGGCTCGAAGTACTCGAACGACCCCATGGCGATCTCGCCGGCGGACCGGAACGGCACCTCGACGACGTCCTCGCACCACGACGGCACCTCGGGCTCGCTCTCGAAGAGCTCGACGCGCGTGCGGTACTTCCCGTAGAGCCCGGGCACGTTGAGCCCGAGCACCCCGCGCACCTGCGCCCCGAGGAGGCCGTTGGCCTGCCCCCGGACGGCCCGGTCGGGCATCGGGGCGTAGCGCTCCGGGTCGCCGAGGAACCACACGCCCTCCTCGACCACCCACGCGCCGTCGTACAGCACCCCCTCGGTGCGGACCGACGACCTGGCCTCGCCCGCCGGGGGCACGTCCCCCTCGCAGGCGCCGAGGAGCAAGGTGAGGGCGAGGCTGGCGACGAGCGGCCCGAGTCTGGTCACGGGCGGATCATGTCTGGTCAGGCTCGATGCCGGAAACAGGCCTTTGGTCCCGGACAGGACCGGATTTTGCCTCAGGTCCCGGCCGGACCGGCCGATCAGGGAGACGTAGCGCCAGGGAGGGCGCTGCGACACACCGACCAAGGATGGTGCCCCGGTGATCACCCTGACCCGTCTCAGCGGTACGGCGTTCGCTCTGAACTCCGACCTGATCGAGCGCATCGACTCGACCCCTGACACGGTCATCACCCTGGTCGACGGCACGAAGTACGTCGTGCTGGAGGACCTCGCGACCGTGGTCGCCGAGATCCGGGCCTACCGCGGCGCCGTCATCGCCGAGAGCGCACGCCTCGCCGACGTCGACCTCCACGCCCCCGCAGCCCCGCAGTCAGCGGGTCGAGTGCGGCGGCTCCAGCCCGTGACCGACCGGGCGGAGGAGCGCTGACATGAAGGACATGATCACCCTCATCGGCGTCGTCGGCGCGATGGGCATCATCGTGCTCGCGAACATCATGGAGGGCGGCAACCCCAGCTCCCTGCTGATGCTCCCCGCGATGATGCTCGTGTGGGGCGGCACCACGCTGGTGAGCCTCGCCGGCGGCACCATGGCCGACGCCAAGGGTGTGCCGGTCTCGCTCAAGAAGGCCTTCCTCGGCGAGGCGCAGTCCTCCGCCGACGTCGTGCCGGTCGTCGTCAGCCTCGCCGACAAGGCCCGCAAGGAGGGCCTGCTCGCGCTGGAGGACTCGCTCAAGGAGATCGACGACCCGTTCCTGGTCAAGGGCGTCACGATGGCCGTCGACGGCACCGACCCCGAGGAGATGCGCGACATCCTCGAGGGCGAGGTCATGGCCAAGCGTGCCGAGACCAAGCACAGCGCCAAGTTCTTCACCGACGCCGGCGCCTACGCCCCGACGATCGGCATCATCGGCACCGTCATGGGCCTGGTCCACGTGCTGGAGAACCTCGCCAAGCCCGAGGAGCTCGGCCACCTCATCGCGGCGGCGTTCATCGCCACCCTGTGGGGCGTGCTCAGCGCCAACGTCGTCTTCCTGCCCATCGGCAACCGGCTCAAGCGGCTCGGTGAGCTCGAGGCGACGCGCATGGAGGTCACCATCGAGGGCGTCCTGGCCATCCAGGCCGGCGCCAACCCGCGGATCATCGCGGCCAAGCTGACCTCCCTCCTGCCCGCCCACGAGCAGGAGCACGCGGAGGCAGCCTGATGTCCTCACGACGCAAGCACGCCGCGCACGAGGAGGAGCACGAGAACCACGAGCGCTGGCTGGTCACCTACGCGGACATGATCACCCTGCTCATGGTGCTGTTCATCGTGCTCTTCGCGATGAGCACCGTGGAGGAGAAGAAGTTCAACGCCCTCAAGGCGGGCCTGGCGGCCGGCTTCGGCCAGTCGACGTCCGTCCTCGACGGCTCGAGCTCGATCCTCGACCAGCCCGGCACGTCGGTCGCCGCCCCGATCAACCCCAACAAGATCGAGGACAGCCCGGAGATCAAGGAGATCACCTCCTCCGCGGTCACCGCGGCCATGGCCAAGCAGCAGCAGGCGAAGTACGCCGAGGCGTCGGCCGAGGCCGACCGGCTGCGTGAGGTCGAGGCCAAGCTCCTCGCGGCGCTGCGCAGGCGCGGGCTGGGCAGCGACGTGAAGACCACGATCGACGGCCGCGGCCTGACCGTCAGCCTGGTCTCGCGCCACGTGGTCTTCGCCAACAACCTGGCGACCTTCACGCAGCGCGGGCGGCTGATCGTGCGCACGATCGCCCCGATCCTGCGCCAGCTGCCCGACAAGCTCGCCATCGAGGGCCACACCAACCAGGTGAAGGTGAAGCCGAAGTACTTCGCCAGCGACTGGGACCTCTCCGCCGCCCGCGCGATCACGGTCCTGCGCTACCTCAACGAGCAGCAGGGCCTGCCGGCCAAGCGGCTCTCGGCGATCGGCTTCGGCCACGTCAAGCCGCTGGTCGACCCCGCGGAGCCGCAGTCGCAGGAGCTCAACAAGCGCGTCGACATCGTCGTGCTGTCCGGGCTGACCGAGGAGAGCCGCGAGCTGCTCACCCGTGTCGTCTACGACCGCGACCACGGCCTGGCCCCGGAGGGGACCGTCAAGGTCCGCGCCGACCAGGACGCCCAGCACACCGACGGCCGGACCGACCAGGCCGCCTCCGACCACCACACCGAGACCACCAGCGCCCACGAGGAGGGTCACTGATGAGCGCCACGATGACGCCCCCCGCGCCGGCGGCGCCCGCCGAGGAGGAGAAGGGCGGCGGCAAGAAGAAGCTGATCATGATCCTCGTGCTGCTGCTGGTCGTGGGCGGTGCGGGGTACTGGTTCTTCCTCAAGCCCAAGCCCGAGGGTGCCGACAAGCCCCAGCCGGGCGAGGTGCTGCGCCTCGACCCGATCCAGGTCAACCTGTCCGGCGGGCACTACCTCAAGATCGGCATCGCGCTGCAGCTCACCGCGTCGGCCCACGAGGCCGACGGCGCGATGGCGCTGGACGCCACGATCGACACCTTCAGCGGCAAGAGCATGGACGCCCTGACCCGCCCGGACAACCGGGAGAAGCTCAAGGACCACCTGGAGAAGGAGCTCGAGCACCTCTACCACGGAGATGTGATGGGGGTGTACTTCACCGACTTCGTCACCCAGTAGCCCGCACGGGCACAGCGCGGCCACGGACGGCCGCCGACCGGTACCGGCGCACCAAGCAGGACGCACGCGCCGCCGTCCGGACCACCCCGGGTGGTCCATAGGGACGAAAGCAAAGAGTTTTCCCTCAGGCGGGGTCCGCCCCTGCCGATACTCCCGGTGTGACGGATGTGGTGCGCCCAGGAGGCGGTACGACGGCGCAGGGAGCAGCAGGCCCCCCGCGGCCGCGCAGGCGTTCCGGCGGTGAGCCGGTCGCCTACGACTTCCGGCGACCCATCCAGCTGTCCCGCGAGCACGCCCGGATCCTCCAGATCGGGCTCGACGGCTTCGCCCGCCAGGCCACCACGGTCTTCACCTCCACGCTCCGCACCGTCTGCTCGGTGACGTTGAGCTCGATCGAGCAGCAGACCTACAGCGACTACGTGCAGTCGCTCGGCGGGTCGACGTACATGACGATCTTCAAGCCCGAGCCGATCACCGGCTCCGGGATCCTCGAGATGCCCGTCGCCGCGACGATGGTCTGCGTCGACCACCTCCTCGGCGGCCCGGGCGCGGCCAACCAGCCCGAGCGCCCGCTCAGCGAGATCGAGAGCGCGGTCGTGAGCGGCTTCGTCGAGCGGCTGCTCGGCGAGCTGCGCTACTCCCTCGAGGGCGTCGTCGCGATGGAGCCCCGGATCGTCGGGGTGGAGTACTCCCCGCAGTTCGCGCAGGCCGCCGCGGCCGGCGACATCATGGTCGTGGCGTCGTTCGACCTCAAGATCGGCGAGCGCGACTTCCGGATGACCTTCACGCTGCCCTTCTCGGGCGTGCACCCCCACCTGCTCGCCGCCAGCGCCCCGACCGCCGCGTCGGACCGCGAGCGCGCCCAGCAGGCGATGGTGGCGGCGCTGCTGCAGGAGCAGTTCCAGCACGTGCCGCTCGACGTCAAGGTCAGCTTCCGCAACACCACCGTCCGGCCCGAGGAGGTCGCCCACCTGGCCGTGGGCGACGTCATCCGGCTCGCCCACCCCGCTGCGGCGCCGCTCGACGTGACCGTCGACGACGTCGTCTTCGCCCACGCGACCCCCGGCACCCACGGTCGGCGGCTCGCCGCCCAGATCGTGGCCGCACCTGCGCCGTGAGGCGCACCAACTGATGGAGATCCGATGACGATCATGCCCGGCGCCCTCCCCGTCTCCGAGGTGGCGCAGCAGAACGGAGCCGCCCTGGCTGCCGCCGCGTCCGCCGCGGCGTCGGTCCTGCCGGCGACCTCGCCGCTGCAGGTCGGTGCCCCGTCCCCCGGCTCGCTCGGCTCCGCCATGGCGTACGCCGGCGCGGCGATCGCGTCCTTCGAGGGTGCGGTCTCCGGCGAGCTGGCGATCGCGGTCGGCCAGGAGCTGGTCGACGCGCTGGCCAACAGCCCGATCGGCTCGCTCGACCTCGCCGCGGCCGTGCAGCCGGCCCTCGACGCCGCCGCCCAGGCGCTCGGCGCCCGCATCGGCGCGGCCCGCACCGTCCCGGTCGACCTCCTCGTCAACGACCTCGGTCACGCGTTCACCGTCGTGCCCCTCCAGGCGCCGGGCGCCTCCGCCGCGTTCTTCCTCCAGGACGACGCGCTGGTCAGCGCCGCTGCGGCAGCCCAGGTCGCCGCCGAGGTCGCGGCCACCGCGAACCCGGTCGCCACCGGCGCCGCTCCTGCCGCCGCCCCGGTCGCGACGCCCCTGCCCCGCGGCCTCGAGCTGCTGCACGGCGTGATCATGGACGTCACCGTCGAGCTCGGCCGCACCCGCATGAGCGTGCGCGACCTGCTCGCCCTGACCCCCGGCACCGTGCTCGAGCTCGACCGCGCCGCGGGCAGCCCCGCCGACCTGCTGGTCAACGGCCGGCTGATCGCCCGGGGCGAGGTGGTCGTGGTCGACGAGGACTTCGGGCTGCGGGTCACCGAGATCGTCGACGACTCCGCCATCGGCTGAGCACCGTGCTCGAGCTCGTCGTCCGGCTGGTCGTCAGCCTCACCATCGTGGTGGGGCTGATGCTCCTGCTCGCCAAGATGTCGATGCGCCGCTTCCAGGGGCGCGGCGACGCTCTGGTCCGCGTCGTCCACCGCCAGCACCTGTCCCGCTCGTCCTCGATCGCGGTCGTCACGGTCGGCTCCCGCGTCCTCGTGCTCGGCACCACCGAGCAGCAGGTGCAGCTGCTGACCGAGCTCGACCCCGAGGAGATCGCAGACGCCGACGTCACCGTCCTGCCCGCCGCCTCGACGTCGGAGCAGAAGGCCGTGGGGGCGTCGTACGCCGCCCAGGCAGCGCAGGGTGCCCTCGCCGGCTCGCTGCTCTCCGCGCAGACCTGGAAGCTGGCGTTCGCCGCCGCGACCCGCCGCCAGGCCGCCAGCGACTCCTCCGGCTCGGGGGCAGGGGACCGAGAGGCGTCGTGACCCGCACCCTGACCCGCCTCCTCGCCGGTCTGCTGCTCGCGCTCGTCGGCGCGCTGCTGCTGTCGGTCGGTCCGGCGTCCGCCGCCGAGTCGTCGTCGGCTGACGTGGTTTCGAGGCTCGCTTCGCTCGCACCTCAACCAGCGGTGGCCGCGCTCGCTGCTCAACCGGCAGCGGCCGACCCCGATTCGTCCCAGCCTGTCGCTGCTCCGACGCCGTCGCCCGACGGCCCGGAGGGCCCCGAGGGGCCGCAGGGCGACACGACGGTCAACATCAAGCTCAAGGGCCTGACCGACAAGCCGTCCACGCCGGTCGTCACGATCCTGGCGCTGACGCTGCTGTCGGTCGCCCCGGCCGTGCTCCTCGCGACGACGAGCTTCACCAAGATCCTCGTGGTGCTCGGCCTGACCAGGAACGCGCTGGGCCTCAACCAGACGCCACCCAACCAGGTGCTCGCCGGGCTGGCGCTGTTCCTCTCGCTGTTCGTGATGGCACCCGTGCTGTCGCAGATCAACGACGAGGGCGTGCAGCCTTATCTCAACGGAGACAAGAACGCGGCCGTGGCCTACGACGACGGCGTCGAGCCGCTCAAGGCCTTCATGCTCGACAACACCGACGACGACGAGCTCAAGCTGCTCACGACCGTCGCCAAGCGCGAGCTGCCGGCCAACAAGGACGAGGTCGGCCTGGCCACGCTCGTGCCGGCGTTCATCCTCACCGAGCTCAAACAGGCCTTCATCATCGGCTTCATCATCTTCATCCCGTTCCTCGTCATCGACATGGTCGTGAGCGGGGCGCTGATGGCGCTCGGCATGATGATGATGCCGCCGGTGATGGTGTCGTTGCCGTTCAAGCTGCTGCTGTTCGTGATGGTCGACGGCTGGGCCCTGATCATCAAGTCGCTCATAGCGAGCTACGGGTAGGTGCCGTCATGACCGACGCCAGCATCCTCGACATCGCCTTCTCGACCATGGTCGTGGCGTTCAAGCTGTCCGCCCCGATCCTCGTGACCTCGCTCGTGGTGGGCTTCGCGATCTCGCTGTTCCAGGCGATGACGCAGATCCAGGAGTTCACGCTCGCCTTCGTGCCCAAGGTCGTCGCCGTCGGCGTCGCGCTGATCGTGAGCGGCAACTGGATGCTGCACACGCTGATGGACTTCACCGTCGACCTGTTCGCGCGGATCCCGTCGCTGCTCGGGTGAGCGGTCAGCCCGGTCGATGACATGGAGATCTCCATCGCGGCGGAGCCCGCCTTCACCTACTTCCTCGCCTCGCTGCGCATCGTCGCGTGGCTGTTCCTCGTGCCGCCGTTCTCGACGCGGGGCGTGCCCAACACGGCGAAGGTGATCCTGGCGCTCGGCCTGTCGTTCGCCCTGTCGCCGGCGGTGGTGGAGAACGGCGTCCCGACGGGCGGCATCTCGCTGGTCCTCGTCGCACTGACCCAGATCGCGATCGGTCTCGCCCTCGGCTTCGTCACCCAGCTGATCCTCAGCACGATCGCGGCGGCCGGCTCGCTGATCGACGTCTTCGGTGGCTTCGCTCTCGCCCAGGGCTTCGACCCGCTGTCGATGAACATGAACACCGTCTTCGGCAAGTTCCACCAGATGCTCGCGATCATGCTGCTCTTCGCCACCGGCGGGCACCTCATGGTCGTCGGCGGGCTGCTCCGCACCTTCGACCTGCTGCCGCTGGGTGAGTCGCCCGACATGACCGGCGGGCCGACGATGCTGGTCAAGGCGTTCTCGATGTTCTTCCTCACCGCGGTGCAGATCGCGCTGCCGATGATCGTCGTGCTCTTCATCGCCGACCTCGGGCTGGCGCTGCTCACCAAGGCCGCGCCCCAGATGAACGCGCTCAACGTGATGTTCCCGGCCAAGATCGGGCTCGTCCTGCTCCTGCTCGGCATGTCCTTCCCCGCCCTGCCCGAGGCGACCGACCGCCTGGTCGAGCTGGCCAACGACGCAGCCGCCCGGATAGCGGGTGGGCCATGAGCGGCGGCGGGGGTGGTGAGAAGACAGAGAAGCCCACAGCCAAGAAGCGCAAGGAGTCGCGCAAGGAGGGGCAGGTCGCGCGGACCCAGGACCTCGGTGGCTACGCCGTACTCCTCGTGTTCAGCATGGTCGCCGGTGTCGCCGTCAAGCACGAGGCCGGCGAGATCACCAAGCTGCTCAACCGCGCGATGCGGCTGATCGCCGAGCCCGAGCCCGCCAAGGCGATGGCGTTCATGGGCGACGCCCTGCGCCACACGATGATCGTGCTCTGCGTCCTCGGCGGCTGCGTCATGGTGATCGGCGTCGCCAGCGCGCTGGCCCAGGGCGGCTTCTTCCTCGCCACCAAGCTGATCCAGCCCAAGTGGTCCAAGCTCGACCCGATCAAGGGCGCCAAGAAGGTGTTCGGCCCCCACTCGCTGTGGGAGCTGGCCAAGGTGCTCATCAAGAGCGCGGTCATCGCGTTCATCTGCTGGGGCGCGATCAAGGCGATGATGCCGCTGCTCGGCGGGCTCGTCCCCTCCAGCGCCTCGCTCACCCTCGTCGCCGACAAGGCGATCGGGCTCCTGCGGACCGTCGCCATCGCGGGGCTCGTCATGGCCGCGGCCGACTACGCCTTCCAGCGCCGCCGGACCGGCAAGCAGACCCGGATGAGCAAGGAGGAGGTCAAGCAGGAGGCCAAGCAGACCGAGGGCGACCCGATGGTCAAGAGCGCCATCCGCTCCCGGCAGCTCGCCGCCGCCCGCAGCCGCATGATGAAGGACGTCGCCAACGCCGACGTCGTCCTCATCAACCCCACCCACGTGGCCGTCGCACTGCGCTACGACCCCGACCGCGGCGCCCCGATGGTGGTGGCCCGAGGTGCTGGGGCCATCGCCGCCCGGATCCGCGAGCGGGCCGAGGAGTCCCAGGTGCCGCTCGTGCGCGACGTCCCCCTGGCGCGGGCGTTGTACTCCGGCTGCCAGGTCGGCCAGCAGATCCCCGCCGAGCTCTTCGCCGCCGTGGCCCAGGTGCTCGCCTTCGTGATCAGCCGCCGGGCGACCGGCACCGCCGGCGGCTCCTACGACTCCCCCCGCCCCGACGCCGAGCTCCCCGCCGTACGCCGGGGCCGGCGCCGCCGCCGCTGACCGGACCACCCGATGGGAGGGGCCTCGGATAGCCCCATCGGTGACGTGTCACCGGGCGAACGGACCCTTCGGCCGGACCCGGCCCCGGAGAGTGCAAAGAAAGCCCGAAAACTCAGGTTCGGGACCAACGGACCGATCAGACTGGGAGCCGGTTCCCAGGACGGGAGCCCCACCACGCGCCAGGGACGGTGCGCACGACAGGTCCGCCACGGACCCGCCATCGAAAGGCCGTCCCCTGATGAAGAGGCTGACCCAGCTCGGCGTGCCGGTCGGCATCGTGCTGATCATCGTCATGCTCGTGGTGCCGCTGCCGGCGGTGATGCTCGACCTGCTCATCGCCTTCAACATCAGCGCAGCCCTCGTCGTCCTGCTGACCGGCATGTTCGTGCGCCGTCCCCTCGACTTCGCGTCCTTCCCCGCGATCCTGCTCGTGCTCACGCTGTTCCGCCTGGCGCTCAACGTCAGCGCGACGCGGCTCGTGCTCTCCGACGGCTACGCCGGCAAGGTGATCGACACCTTCGGCCACTTCGTGGTCAGCGGCTCGCTGATCATCGGCCTCATCGTCTTCGGCATCCTCGTGATCATCCAGTTCGTCGTGATCACCAACGG
>CAZKZQ010000149.1:3648-9421 GCA_964557235.1 uncultured Nocardioidaceae bacterium | reverse complement strand
TACGACGTGGTGGTGGTCGGGTCCGGCGGCGGGGCCCTCACCGGGGCCTACCTCGCGCAGCGCGCCGGGCTCTCGACGGTGGTGCTCGAGCGCACGGACCTGCTCGGCGGCACCTCGGCGTACTCCGGCGGGGCGCTGTGGCTGCCCGGCAGCGAGGTGCAGCAGCGGGCAGGCCTGCCGGACTCGACCGAGTCCGCGCGGACCTACCTCGGCGCCGTGCTGCGCGACCCCGACCCGGCCAAGGTCGAGGCCTTCCTCGCCGAGGCACCGGCCCTGGTCGCGACGCTCGAGGCCGATGACGCCTTCGCCTTCGAGTGGCTGCCGTTCCCGGAGTACTACGACGCCCCCGGCCGCGTGCCGATGGGCCGCTCGATCCAGCCGAGCGCGCTCAAGCGCGGCGACCTGCCCGAGGAGGTGGGCGTCCTGGTCCGGCCGCCGGTCGAGCGCGACCGCGCCGGTGAGGGCGGCCGCAACACGCTGACCGGCGGGCAGGCGCTGATCGCGCGCCTGCTGCACGCCTTCCTGCGCGACGGCGGCACGGTGCTCACCGGGCACCGCGTGACGTCGTACGTCGTCGAGGACTCGGTCGACGGTGGCCGGGTCGTCGGGGTCGAGGCCGACACGGTCGACGGGCCGGCGACGGTCCGCGCGACCCGCGGCGTGCTCGTCGCGGCGGGCGGCTTCGAGGGCAGTCCGAGCATGCGCCAGGAGCACGACGTGCCCGGTGACGCGGAGTGGTCGATGGCCCCGCGGGGCACCAACGCCGGCGAGCCGATCGAGGCGGGTGCCGCGATCGGGGCGGCGGTTGACCACATGGGAGAGGGCTGGTTCTGCCCCGGCCTGGAGCAGCCCGACGGCGGCGGCTCGTTCACCCTCGGCTTCCGCGGCGGCGTGATGGTCGACCAGGCGGGCCGGCGCTACGCCAACGAGTGCCTGGCCTACGACCGGTTCGGCCGCGAGATGGCGGCGGACCCCGCGAGCCGGCTCCCGTCGTACTTCGTCTTCGACTCGCGCGAGGGCGGCCGGCTGCCCGCGATCGCGATGCCCGAGGGCGACCCCGACGCGCACCTCGCGGCCGGCACCTGGGTCCGCGCGGACACGCTCGCCGAGCTCGCCTCGCGGCTCGGGCTGACCGCGCTCGAGGAGACGGTCGACCGCTTCAACGGGTTCGTCGAGGCCGGGCACGACGAGGACTTCGGCCGCGGCGACGACGAGTACGACGCGTTCTTCACCGGCGGCAACGCGCTGGTCCCGATCGACCAGCCGCCGTTCTACGCCGCGAGGTTCGTGCTCTCCGACCTCGGCACCAAGGGCGGGCTCGTGACCGACGTCCACGCGCGGGTGCTGCGCGAGGACGGCACGCCGATCCCTGGCCTCTATGCCACGGGCAACAGCTCGGCCGCGCTCACCGGGCCCGTCTATCCCGGGCCCGGCGTGCCGCTCGGCACCGCCATGGCCTTCGCCTCGCTCGCCGTCCAGCACCTGGCCGGGGAGGCGTCGTGACCGCACCCCTGCGCGTGATCCAGTGGACGACCGGCAACGTCGGCCGCCGCTCGCTGCACGCGATCCTGTCGCGTCCCGACCTCGAGCTCGTCGGCGTCTTCGCCCACGGCGCCGACAAGGTCGGCGTGGACGCGGCCGAGCTGGCCGGGTTCCCGGGCCGGTCCGGCGTCCTGGCGACCGACGACGTCGACGCGCTGGTCGCGCTGAAGCCGGACGCCTGCGTCTACAACCCCCTGTGGTCGACCACCGACGACCTCGTGCGCCTGCTCGAGTCGGGCATCAACGTGTGCACGACGGCAGGCTGGATCAACGGCACCAAGCTCGACCCGGCCGAGCGGGCGCGGGTCGCCGACGCGTGCGAGCGGGGCGGGTCCTCGATCTACGGCAGCGGCGCCCACCCCGGCATGACCAACGTCGTCGCGCTCGCCCTCACCGCCTCGTGCGCCCACGTCGACCACGTGCGCATCACCGAGTCGGTCGACTGCTCGACCTATGCCTCGGCCGAGACGCAGCGCGCGATGGGGTTCGGGCTCGACCCCCGGACGCCGGACCTCGCCGAGAGCGTCCGCCGTGAGAGCGCGGTGTTCGCCGAGTCGGTCGCGGTCATGGCCGACGCGATGCACGTCGAGCTCGACCGGATCGACTTCGACGTGACGTTCACCGCCGCGACCGGTCACTCCGACCTCGGCTTCATGGAGATCCCCGAGGGCACGGTCGGGAGCGTCTACGGCTACCACCGCGGCTGGGTCGGCGACCACAACCTGGTCAGCGTCGGCTTCAACTGGACGATGGGCGACCACGTCGTGCCGCCCAAGCCGCTCAAGCACGGCCACGACATCCAGGTCTTCGGCGCCCCCAACATGCGCACGACGATCCACTGCCTCCCCCACGCCGACTGGGACGAGGAGGGCTTCATGGGCCTCGGCATGATCTACACCGCGATGCCCGTGACCAACGCCGTGCCGTACGTCGTCGCGGCGCCCCCCGGCATCGTCACGCTCGCCGACCTGCCGGTCGTCACGGGCCGCCCGCGGACCTGAGCCGGACGCGACACCGCCGCTGCTGGACGCTCCTCCAGCTCCCGCTGCGGATCAGCCGGCCAGCTCCTCGAAGATCCGGTCGCGGTCCTTCGCGGGCACCGTCTCCGCGACGTAGACCGCGAAGGTCCCGTCGGTGCGGACACCGACCACCTCGTCGTCCCGGTAGCCCTCGAAGGCCCACACCGCGACCTCGCGCGGATCGTCGGTGAAGACCGACCCTGCAGCGTGCTCCCCCACGTCGTGGCAGTCGGCGACCTCCGCGTCGCCGATGCGCGTCGCCCGGCTCGCGTCGTAGTCGGGCGAGGTGAAGCCGTGCGAGGTGTAGACGGTCCCGTCGAGCCGCACCTGCGCGGAGCAGTCGGCCGTGCCCTCGTCCTCGCCGTCGGTGCCGCACCCACTGATCAGCAGCAGCGTCACGAGGAGGGCGGCCGTCGTCCTGGTCATGGTCGTACGACGCAGCGCGATCGTCGGTGGTTCCTCAGACCCGCGCGGTGAGCCAGCCGATGATGTCGGCGGTCACCTCGTCGCGGTTGGTCTCGTTGAGGATCTCGTGCCGCGCGTCGGCGTACGTCGTGACCGTGACGTCGGTCAGCCCGGCGTCGCGGTAGCGCTGTCCGAGCAGCTCGACGAGCTGGCCTCCGCCCGCGAGCGGGTCGGCGGTGCCGGAGGCGATCAGCACGGGCAGGTCGTCGCGGATGCCCGCGAGCGCGGCGGGGTCGGCGAGGCGCCCGGCGGGGGCGAACAGCGACGGCACCGTCGAGTCCGGCAGGTCGAAGCCGCAGAGCGCGTCGGCGACGTAGAGGTCGACCTCGGCCTCGTCGCGCGAGAGCCACTCATAGCCCGTGCGGTGCTCGAACCCGGCGTTGAACGCCTCGAGCCCGACCGGCTCCGGGCTCGCCGCCGCCTGCTCGGCCATGCCCGCGGCCAGCACGTCGAGGGAGGTCGAGCCCGACAGCACGGCGGCGGCGTACTGCCTGCTGTGGTCGAGCAGGACCGCCTGCGCGGCGAAGGAGCCCATCGAGTGACCGAACAGCACGAGCGGGAGGTCGGGGTGCGCAGCGGCCAGCGAGGCGCCGTACGCCGCGACGTCGGCGATCAGGCCGTCGAAGCCCGCCTCGCCGAAGTCGCCCGGGTCGCCGGCGATCGAGCGCCCGTGCCCGCGGTGGTCGGCCGCGTGGACGACGTAGCCGGCCTGGTTGAGGGCTCTCGCGAAGCGGTCGTAGCGCGCGGAGTGCTCGGCGAGGCCGTGGGCGACCTGGACGACCCCGCGGGGAGAGTCCACCTCGTCCCAGGAGTACGTCGTGAGCGTCAGGCCGTCGGTCGGCGAGGTGAACGTGCCGTTGCTGAACGTCATGCCCGCATCGTGCCACTCAGCTGCGCGAGATCAGCCCCTCGCGCAGCGCGACCGAGAGCAGCTCGAGCTTGGAGTGGGCTCCGAGCTTGGTCGACATCTTGGCGATGTGGTTGCGGATCGTGTTGGTGCTGACGTCGAGGCGTCCCGCGATCGCGGCGTTGGACAGTCCCTCGGCGAGCAGGTCGAGCACCTCGAACTCGCGCGCGGTCAGACGGGGCTCGACCTGGAGCCGGGGCAGGAGGCGGCGCAGCAGGTCGGGCGAGATCACCGACTCGCCCGCCGCGGCGGACCGCACGGCGGCGAAGAGCTCGGTCACGGGGCGGGCCTTGGACAGCACGCTGTTGCGGCCCTCGGACACGGTCGAGACGAGCACGTGGTCCTGCACGTCGGAGGTGAGCACGACGAAGCGCGCGTCGGGGCTCAGCCGCTGCAGGGCCCGCAGGTCGGCGACCTCCTCCCCGGCACGGAGACGGTGCTCGATCACGACCACGTCGGGGGCGGTGTCGGCGAGGAGGCGACGCGCCTGCGGCAGGTCGGCGGCGATGCCGAGCACCTCCAGGTCGGGCTCGGCCTCGATGGCGAGCGCAAGGCTGGAGGTGAGGACCTCGTGGTCGTCCACGAGGACCACGCCGATGAGCGCACGGGGGGATGCGTCGTCAGGGACTCTGGTCACGAGACTCTCTGTCCGGGGAGTGGGGGCAAGGGGGGCCCGGGGAGGGTCGAACTGGTCGAAATCGTAGTCCCCCGAACGGGTGGGTGGTCAACTCGGGTCAGGGTGGGATACATGGGGACCAGGGTCCCGGGGTGCCTGTGCATCACGCCCAGGGTGACTGACGCGTCACGCACTTTCCGGCAGGGGCCCGCCGAGCGTGAACTCGGGTTCGACCACTCCAGAAGGCTGACCCGTACGGGCCACTCGCACCCCGCGGACGGGCCAGGTGCATGCGGCTCACCCGGACTAGTGCCTGTGCACCATGTGGGTCGTTGCACTCGCAGCAAGCGCCGGGACGATCGACCCGAACGCGTAGCCCATCCGAACCTGTGTGGACCACTTCGGCCTTTACCTTGCGCGTCCACACGCAAGGCTTTCCTTCGACGCGGGCCGAGCAGTCCACGAGGTAGGTACGACCCACTCCCAGTAGTCGTCCTTGCCCCACCCCGGGCAGCTCGGCTCGGCGTCGCCAACCCGTTTGGCTGACCCCACGCCACAGCAGTCGGGAGGACCCGCATGATCAACCCCCGCAGCGAGCCGGACGCCGCCCGCGCCGCCGAGGACGACGCCCTCACCGCTGTGCTGTCGGGGATCCTCGCCGCCGGCTCGGCCTACGAGGTGGTGCACGGGCTCCTCGACGCGCTCTGCACGCACGCCGGGTGGGCAGGCGCGGCGTACTGGACCCCCGAGGCCGACTCCCCGCGACGGGTGAGCCTCTTCGCCACGTTCGGCGCGCCCGAGCCGGCGCAGCCGACCGTCGCCCCGCAGCCCACCGCCGCCGTGCGCCAGGCGTTCACGACCGCGGACCTCGTGATGGACCCGATCACCGACACCCTGCTCGCCCTCCCCCTGGTCCACCAGGACCGCGTGGTCGGCGTCGTCGCCCCCGGCGGCGAGCCGCCCGTGGTCACGCCGCGCCGGGCCGAGGTGCTGCGCTACCTCGCCACCCGCAGCGCGGCCGCGCTGTGCCGTCGCGCCGAGGCCGACACCATCTCGGCGCAGGTCGCCTCGGTGCAGCGCGACCTGGCCGTCCTCACCGCCGTCGTGCGCGCCGGCCAGGAGGGCCGTCCCCCGCGCCAGGTCGCGCTGGAGAACGCCTCCCTCGACGAGCTCGGCCGCCACGTCGTCGAGCTGGTCGGACGCCTCAACGGGCACCCGAGCGAG
>CAZKZQ010000149.1:0-3548 GCA_964557235.1 uncultured Nocardioidaceae bacterium | reverse complement strand
CCATGACCCGCATCGTCCTCTTCGGCGCCACCGGCTACACCGGCGAGCTCACCGCCCGCGCCCTCGTCCGTCGCGGTGCGACGCCCGTCCTGGCCGGTCGCAACGCCACGGCTCTCGACCGGCTCGCGGCCGAGCTGGGCTCCGCCGAGACGGCCGTCGCCGACGCGACCGACCCCGCCGCCGTACGACGTCTGCTGCAGCCGGGCGACGTGCTCGTCTCCACGGTCGGTCCGTTCCTGCGCTTCGGTGAGGCCGCCGTGGCCGCGGCCGCCGAGGTCGGTGCGCACTACCTCGACTCCACCGGAGAGGGCCCCTTCATCCGCCGCGTCTTCGAGGAGCACGGACCCGTGGCGGAGCGCAACGGCGCGACGCTGCTCACCGCGTTCGGCTACGACTTCGTCCCCGGCAACCTGGCCGGCGCCCTGGCGCTGGACGAGGCACCGGAGGCGACCGCGGTCGACGTCTGCTACCTCGTCCGGCAGTTCGGCACCTCGGGCGGCACCCGTGCGTCCGTCGCCGGCGTGATGCTCGAGGACGGCTACGCCTATCGCGACGGCCGCCTGCGCACGGTCCGCCCCGGTGCAGTCGCGCGACGGTTCGAGGTGGGCGGCCGCACGGTCAGCGGCGTCGCGGTCTCCGGCACCGAGCAGCTCGGCCTCCCCGCGTCGTACCCCACGCTGAGGGACGTCGGCGTCTTCCTCGCCGTGCCGTCCCAGCTCGCGACCGCGTTCACGCTGTCGGGCCTGGCGATGACGCCCGTGCGGCGGATCGCGCCGCTGCGCGCGGTCGCCGGCGCCCTCGCCTCCCGCTTCGTGAAGGGCTCGACCGGCGGGCCGAGCGCGGAGCAGCGCGCCCGCACCGCCGTGGAGGTCGTCGGCGAGGCGCGGCGTGGCGGCTCGTCCGGCACCGTCGTGGCGCGCTCGCACCTGCGCGGCACGGACCCCTATGACTTCACCGCCGAGATCCTCGCCTGGGGCGCGACGACCGCGGCCGCCGGCGGGCTCAAGGCGTCCGGCGCGCAGGGCCCGGTCGCGGCGTTCGGGCTCGACGCGCTCACCGAGGGCTGCGCCGAGGCCGGCCTCACGAGGGTCTGACCAGCTCCATCGCGAGGCGGGTGCTCGCGGCGTAGTCGACCTTGCTCACCGCGGTGCGCGGCACCCGGTCGACGAAGCGCACCTCCTTGGGCACCTTGTAGGCCGACAGGAGCGCGCGCACGTGGGCGCGGATCGACTCCTCGTCGACGCTCGACCCCTCGCGCCGCTGCACGAGCGCGGTGACCTGCTGGCCCCAGCGCTCGTGCGGGGTGCCGACCACCACCGCGTCATAGACGTCGTCGTGGCGGAGCAGGACCGCCTCGACCTCCTCGGGGTGGACCTTCTCGCCGCCGGTGTTGATGCAGACCGAGCCACGGCCGAGCACCGTCACCGAGCCGTCCTCCTCACGCCGCGCGAAGTCGCCGGGGATCGACCAGCGCACGCCGTCGATCTCCTTGAAGGTCGCGGCCGTCTTCACCGGGTCGTTGTAGTAGCCCAGCGGCATCGGCCCGCTGCGCGCGAGCATCCCGTCGACCCCGACCGGACAGGGCTTGAGGTCGACGTCGAAGACCTCCACGTCGGCGGCGGCACCGAAGCGAGGCGCCCCCAGGGCGCCTTCGGTGCCGTCGTCGACGCGGGAGGCCGTGGCACCCGACTCCGAGGAGCCGTAGGTGTCGAGGATGTAGCGCCCCGGCAGGGCCTCGCGGATCTCGGCGCGCACGCCGTCCGAGAGCGGCGCGGCACCGTTGGAGACCGCGATCAGCGAGGAGAGGTCCCAGCGGTCCGGCTCGGCGAGGATCGCCTGCGCGACGGGCCGGCCCATCGCGTCGCCGAGGAAGGTCAGCGACATGACGCCGGCGTGCTGCACCAGGTCGAGGATCGTCGCCGCGTCGAAGCTGGGCCGGTCGTAGAACGCGACCGTGCTGCCGGAGACGTGGGCGTTGCCGAGGATCCACTGGCTCCCGCCGTGCATCATCGGCCCGCACGCGAGCATGACGAACGGGTTCTCGTTGGCCGCGGCCTCCTCGGCCAGCTTCTCCACGCTCTCGATCGGCGCACCGAAGCGGTTGGCGTTGAGCGCCGCGTGGATGATGTCGGTGTGGCGCCACATGACGCCCTTGGGCTTGCCCGTGGTGCCACCGGTGTAGAGCGTGTAGAGGTCGTCCTCCCGCCGCCCCGACTCCTCGGGCCGCACCGGGCTCGCCGCGGCCTTGGCGGCGTCGTACTCCTCGCCGAGGACGATCACGTGCCGCAGCGTGGCGGGCGCGATCGCCCGCACGTCCTCCACGTGCTCCGGCGCGACGATCGCCGCGACGCAGTCGGCGTTGTCGTAGACGTAGGCGAGCTCGTCGCGGAGGTACTTGTAGTTGATGTTGATCGGCACGGCCCGCGCCTTGAAGCAGCCGTAGAACGCCTCGACCCACTCGATCCGGTTGGCCGAGTGGATCGCCACGTGGTCGCCCGGCTGGACGCCGAGGCCTCGCAGGACGTCGGCCACCCGCGTCGCCGCCTCGTCCACCTCGGCGTAGGTCCACGTGCGGTCGAGGGTCACGATCGCCCGGCGGTGGGGCACGGCGTCGGCCATGGCCTCGAGGACGTCGGCGAGGTTGAGGGGTCGTGGCACGGAAGTCATCCTGAACAGGTGTCCAGACGTGCGTCAAGTGGCGTCGAGGTTGCCGCGGTGCACGTCCGCGAGCCACTCGTGGGCAGCCAGCCGCGGGTCGTCCGGGCTCTGCTCGCCCCGCCTCACCGCGTCGAGGTAGGCCCGGTCGGCTGCGAAGCGGGCGGCGATCTCCTCGCCCCGGGCGACGGCTCCGTGGCCCGGCACGAGCACGTCGACGCCCTGCGCCGCCTTCTCCAGCAGATCCAGCGCCGCGTCGTACGTCGCCAGCTGGCCGGGGCGCCGCGGGTCCAGCATCGGGACCAGCACGTCGGAGAGCATGTCGCCCGCGACGAGCACGCCGCGGTCGGCGAGCAGCAGCGCCGCGTGGCCGACCGCGTGGGCCTCGTGCTCGACGAGCTCCCCCGGCACGGGTCCGCCGCCGGCGGGGATCGGCTCGATCAGTCCGACCAGCTCGAGCGGGATGCCCTCGGCACTGTCGGCGGCCATCGCCTGCGCCCGGTCGAGCACGTGGCGAGCGCCCTCGGCGTTGGCGGCGGTCGCGAAGCGCGGCACGTCGCCGTACCTCTCGTGCCAGAGGAGGTGGTCCCAGTGCAGGTGGGTCGAGAAGCCGGCGACCACCGGCAGCCCGAGCGCGTCGACGTCGTCGGCGAGCTCGGCCAGGTCCTCCCCGGAGATGCCGGGGTCGACCAGGACCAGGCCGTCATCGGTGCGCACGACGGTGGCGTTGCTCCAGATCCACGCGCTCTGCCGGACCCACACGCCGTCGGCCACCTCGCTCAACATCGGCCCACCCTCGCAGCCGCAAGCACCGCGGGCAATCCCGGTTGACCCGACCGTCGTACGACGACAGCCTGCGGGCATGCCGCTGCCCACGCCGACCCTCCTCACCG
>CAZKZQ010000148.1:0-9450 GCA_964557235.1 uncultured Nocardioidaceae bacterium | reverse complement strand
CACCCGGCCAAGCGGACCTTCCAGGCGCTGCGCATCGAGGTCAACGACGAGCTCGGCGTGCTGCGCCGGGCGCTGCCCAACGCGGTCGACGCGCTGCGGGTCGGGGGCCGGCTGGTCGTCATGTCCTACCACTCGCTGGAGGACCGGATGACCAAGCAGGTGCTGACCCGGGCGACGGCGCTGGACGTGCCGCCGGACCTGCCGGTCGTGCCCGACGAGCTGCAGCCCGAGCTGCGCCTGGTCACCCGCGGGGCCGAGCAGGCCGACGCGTCCGAGATCGAGCAGAACCCCCGCGCGCAGTCGGTGCGGGTGCGGGCCGCCGAGCGCGTGCGGCCCCGGGGGAGCAGGACCACCACGAGGGAGAGGAAGGGCGGACGATGACCACCCACACGGGGAGCGCTGCACGGCAGCGGGTGAGGTTCACCCGCCTGGCCGAGAGCGCGGTGGAGAGGGCGCGGCTGACCGTCGTGCCCCGTCGGCGTCCGACCGCCCCCCGCACCCCGTTCGTCATCCTCGTCGCGGTCGTGCTGCTCGGCGGCGTCGTGCTGCTGCTGATGTTCAACACCTCGATGCAGCAGGCGAGCTTCCGCGCCACCAAGCTCGAGGAGCGCGCGACGCTCCTCAACGCCAAGAAGCAGGAGCTCCGCATGGAGCTCGACACCCTGCGCGACCCGCAGCGGGTGAGCGAGGAGGCCGCGAGCCTCGGCATGGTCCCGATGGTGACCCCGGCCTTCCTGCGGCTCTCCGACGGCACCGTCCTCGGCGTCGCCCAGCCCGCGACCGGCGAGTCCCGCATCCGCCTCAAGGCGCTGCCGCCGCGCATGCCCGAGTCGTTCCGGCCCAAGCCCGACGTCGTCTACGCGCCGGTCGAGGCCGGTCAGACGCAGGCGGAGAGCGAGGGCACCGGCGCGCCTGGGCTGCTTCACGGTCGCCAGCAGGCACGCTCGGGGGAGCAGACCGCGCGCTGACGCGGCGCCCCCTTCCGTCCAGGACACCCACCCGATCCGACCACCCGGCGCCCGAGGGCCCCAGGAGATGCAGATGCCGCAGAGACCGCGCCCGGCCCGCCGCCCGGCTCGTCGTCCTGCCCGCCGACCGGCCCGTCGTCCGGCTCCGCCGCGTCCCGCGTCGCCCGCCTCGGGCACGCGGCTCGAGCGCGTGCGCACGACCTCGCTGCGCCGGCTGCGCATCGGCTTCCTGCTCATCGCGATGGTGGTCTCGATCTTCGCCGCGCGCCTGCTCCAGCTGCAGGGCGTCGACGCCGCGGCCTACGCCGCCCAGGCCCGGGCGCTGGGCGCCACGACCGAGACGCTGCCGGCCATGCGCGGCGCGATCCTCGACCGCAACGGCGTCCCGATGGCCGAGTCGCTCGACGGGCTGATGATCGTCGCCGACCCGACCAAGACCGAGAAGAACGCCCCGCGCATCGCGCAGCTGCTCTCCGACCGGCTCGGGCTCGACTACATCCAGACGATCAAGGTCCTCACCGACGCCAAGCGCGCCGACGGCTCGGACAACCACTTCGGCTACGTCGCGCGGCGGATCCCCTCGGAGAAGGCACGGGCCGCGGTCAAGGAGCTCACCGACCTCAAGCTCAAGGGCATCGACACCCGCTGGGACCCGGTGCGCAGCTATCCCGGCAAGGACGTCGGCGCCAACCTGCTCGGCTTCATGAACCGCCTCGGCCAGGCCGGTGGCGGGCTCGAGATGATCTACAACTCCCTGCTCGCCGGCAAGGACGGCCACGCGACGTACGACGTCGGCGGCGGCAACCGCATCCCGCTCGGCGACAACAGCCGGGTGGAGCCCAAGAACGGCAAGAACCTCACGCTGACCATCGACCGCGACGTGCAGTTCTACGCCCAGCGCGTGCTGCGCGAGGCGGTGCAGTCGGCGCGGGCCGAGTCCGGCTCGGTCGTCGCGATGGACACCCGCACCGGCGAGCTGCTCGCCGTCGCCGACTACCCGTCGTACGACGCCAACGGCGACTACTTCGACAAGAACGACCACCTCGGCGCCGGCGCGTTCCGCGACGTCTACGAGCCGGGCTCGGTGCAGAAGGTGCTCACCGCGGCGTCGCTGCTCGACGCGGGCTACGTCGACCCGCTGACCCGCATCACGGTGCCGGAGAAGCTGAAGTCCTCGGACCGCGTCATCGGCGACTACTTCGAGCACGGCCTGCTGCGGCTGACGATGACCGGCGTCATCGCGAAGTCCTCCAACATCGGCACGGCCCTGGCCGCGCGGCAGATGCCGGCGCGCAAGCTCTACCGCTACCTCCACGGCTTCGGCGAGGGGGAGCGGGTCGGCATCGAGGGTCTCGGTGGCGGTCCGGGCCTGCTGTCGCCCTGGTACGACTGGATCCAGGTCGAGCGCGACAACATCGCCTTCGGCCAGGGCGTCGCGGTCTCCGCGGTGCAGATGGCGGCGGCGGTCAACACCATCGCCCGCGGCGGCGAGTACGTCTCGCCGAGCCTGGTGCGGGGACGCGTCGTCGACACCCAGGGCCGGGTGACCGGCAGTGCGGTCTCCACCACCCGTCGCGTGGTCAGCGAGAAGGCCGCGCGGCAGACCGGCCAGATGATGGAGATGGTGACCGACCCGGTCGAGGGCACGGCGCCCGCGGCCGCGATCCCGGGCTACCGCGTGGCGGGCAAGACCGGCACGGCGCAGCGGATCGACAAGAAGTGCGGGTGCTACGGCCGCGACTTCACCGTGTCGTTCGCGGGCTTCGCCCCGGCCGACGACCCGCGCTTCACGATCTACGTCGTGGTGCACAAGCCGCGCAACGGCGGCGGTGGCGGCTCGACCGGTGGTCCGGTCTTCCGCAAGGTGATGGGCTACCTCCTCCAGAAGTACGCCGTCCCGCCGTCCGGCTCCGCGCCGCTGCGCACGCCGGTCGAGTGGGTGCCCGGCACGGGTCCCCAGGGGGACGTGGAGAAGGCCGAGCTCCAGGAGCGTTTCGGCGACGAGGCCGGGCCCGCAGGCGGCGCCGCCGCGGGCCTCGGGCTGCGCTAGATTCCGAGCGTGATCCGGACCAGGCCGGCCTCCCCGGCGCACACTGCTCTGGGCGCCGTGGCGGAACGGCTCGGGGTCGTCCTCGACGCCGGACGCCGCGTCGACGTCACCGGCATCACCGTCGACTCCCGCGCCGTCCAGCGCGGTGACATCTACGTCGCGCCCGCCGGCGCGACCACCCACGGCGCCCGGTTCGCGAGCCAGGCCGCCCACGCCGGCGCGGTCGCCGTCCTCACCGACGAGGAGGGGGCGCGGCTCGTGGCGCAGGACAGGGTCGGGCTGCCGACCCTGGTCGTCCCCGCACCACGCGCGGTGCTCGGTGACCTCTCCGCCTTCCTCTACGGCGACCCGGCGGCCGACCTGCGCCTGCTCGGCGTGACCGGCACGCAGGGCAAGACGACCACGACCCGCCTCGCCGAGGCAGCGCTCGCCGCGTCCGGGTCGACGGCCGCCGTCGTCGGCACCGTCGGCACGCGGATCGCGGGGGAGGACGTCGAGTCGGCGCTCACCACCCCCGAGGCCCCGGCGCTCCACGCGCTCTTCGCCGTGATGCGCGAGCAGGGTGTCGAGGGCTGCGCGATGGAGGTCTCCAGCCACGCGATCGTGATGGGCCGCGTGGACGGGGTCGTCTTCGACGTCGCCGCCTTCACCAACCTGGGCCGCGACCACCTCGACTTCCACACCGACATGGACGACTACTTCGAGGCCAAGGCCCGGCTGTTCACCCCCGAGCGCGCCCGGCTCGGGCTGGTCAACGCCGACGACCCCTACGGCCGCCGCCTCCTGGAGCGGGCAGCGATCCCGATGCGGTCGTTCTCGACCGTCGGCGAGGCGGACTGGGTCGCGACCGACGTGGTGCCCACCGGACGCGGGTCGCGGTTCACCCTGCGCGGCCCGTCGGGCGACGTGCCCGTGGAGGTGCCCCTGCCCGGCGACTTCAACGTCGCCAACGCGGTCTGCGCCCTGGCCGGGCTCGCCGAGCTGGGCTTCGACCTCGCCGCCGTCGCCGACGGTCTGGGCCGCAGCGCCGGGGTCCCCGGCCGCATGGAGCCGGTCGACGTCGGCCAGGGGTTCACCGCGGTCGTCGACTACGCCCACAAGCCCGACGCCGTCGAGGCCGTGCTCACCTCGCTGCGTGGCGGCACCCGCGGGCGCCTGCTCATCGTGATCGGCGCGGGCGGCGACCGTGACCGCGGCAAGCGCCCGGTCATGGGCGAGATCGCCGCGCGGCTCGCGGACGTCGTGGTCGTCACCGACGACAACCCCCGCTCCGAGGACCCCGCGGCCATCCGCGCCGAGGTCCTGGCGGGCGCTCGCGAGGGGACCGCCGACGTCCACGAGGTCGGCGACCGCGGCGAGGCGATCCGGCTCGCGGTGTCGCTGGCCCGTGACGGCGACTGCCTGGTCGTGGCCGGCAAGGGTCACGAGACCGGCCAGGAGGTCGCCGGCCACAAGCACCCGTTCGACGACCGGGCCGAGCTGCGCGCCGCGCTCCTCGAGGTCGCCTCGTGATCCCGCTCAGCCTGGCCGAGATCGCGGCCGTCGTCGGGGGCACGGTCGCCGACGACGTGCCCGGAGCCGCCGACGTCGTGGTCACCGGGGCGCCGTTCCTGGACTCCCGCGACGTGGTGCCCGGCGGGCTGTTCGCGGCGTTCGCGGGGGAGCGGGCCGACGGGCACGTCTTCGCCGCCGGTGCCGTCGAGGGCGGCGCGGCCGCCGTGCTCGGGTCCCGCCCGGTCGGGGTCCCTGCCGTGCTCGTCGACGACCCGCGCGACGCGCTCCAGCGGCTGGCCCGCGAGCTGCTCGCCCGGCTGCCCGACCTCACCGTCGTCGCGCTGACCGGGTCGCAGGGCAAGACCACCACCAAGGACATCCTCGCCAGCGTGCTCCCCGCGGCCGGGGCGACGGTGGCCACCGCCGGCTCCTTCAACAACGAGCTCGGTCTGCCGCTCACCGTGCTGCGCGCCGACGCCGGCACCCGCTTCCTCGTGCTCGAGATGGGCGCCCGCGGCATCGGCCACATCGCCGAGCTGTGCCGCATCGCGCGGCCCTCGGTCTCGCTGGTGCTCAACGTCGGCAAGGCCCACCTCGGCGAGTTCGGCACCCAGCAGGACATCGCCACCGCCAAGGGCGAGCTGGTCGAGGCGCTCCCCGACGACGGGCTCGCCGTGCTCAACGCCGACGACCCGCTCGTCTCCGCGATGGCCGCCCGCACCAGCGCGCGCGTCCTCCGGTTCGGCCGCGGCGACAGCGCCGACGTACGCCTGTCCGAGGTGGAGGTGCAGCCCGACGGCTGCCCCACCCTCACCCTGGCGTACGCCGGCCAGGAGGCCCGGGTGCACCTGCGCCTGCTGGGCGCCCACATGGCCGACAACGCGGCTGCCGCCGCGGCGGTCGCCCTCGGCCTCGGCCTGGACCTGGAGGTGGTCGCGGCCCGCCTCGCGGAGGTGACCGCGCTGTCGCGCTGGCGGATGGAGCTGCACGAGCGCCCCGACGGGTCGGCCGTGCTCAACGACGCCTACAACGCCAACCCCGACTCGATGGCCGCCGCGCTGCGGGCGCTGGTCGCGCTCGCCGAGGGCAGGGGCGGCCGGCCGGTCGCCGTGCTCGGCGAGATGCGCGAGCTGGGCGAGTCCAGCGAGGCCGAGCACCGCGAGGTCGGCAGACTGGCGGGCGAGCTCGGCGTGGCCCGGGTCGTGGGGGTGGGTCCGGCGGCGGCAGCGATCGTGGCCGGTGCCCGCGAGACGTCCGAGGAGGAGCCCGTGCAGGTCGAGGACAACGCCGCCGCGGTGACGTGGCTGCAGGAGCACAGCAGGCCCGGTGACGTGGTGCTGGTGAAGGCCTCGCGCGGAGCCCGGCTCGACGAGGTCGCCGACGCGCTGCTGGCCGACGAGGAGGTGCCGACGTGAGAGCGATCCTGCTGTCCGGCGGCCTGTCGCTGGTCTTCACGCTCCTGGGCACGGTCCTGGCGATCCGCGTCCTCGTGGCGCGGGAGTACGGCCAGCTGATCCGTGACGACGGCCCGACCACCCACCACACCAAGCGCGGCACGCCCACGATGGGCGGCACGGTGATCATCCTGGCGTCGGTGTCGGCGTACTTCATCGCGACGTTCGCCCTCGGCCGCACGCCGTCGGTCTCGGCGCTGCTGCTGATCCTGCTGTTCGGCGGGCTGGGGCTGGTCGGGTTCCTCGACGACTACATCAAGATCGCCAAGCAGCGCTCGCTGGGCCTGCGCAGCAAGGCCAAGATGGCCGGCCAGTTCCTCGTGGCGATCGTGTTCAGCGTCCTGGCGCTGAACTTCCCCGACAGCCGCGGCCAGACGCCCGCCTCGCGCTTCATCTCCTTCACCCGCGACTGGGAGCGGCTGACGCTGCCGGCCGTGGTGGTCGTGCTGCTGATCCTGGTGATGATCGCCGGCACCTCCAACGCGGTGAACCTCACCGACGGTCTCGACGGCCTCGCGACGGGCTGCTCGACGATGGTGTTCGGCGCCTACACGATCATGAACATCTGGCAGCAGAACCAGTCGTGCAAGATCAACCCGGGCAACGCCTGCTACGAGGTGCGCGACCCGCTCGACCTCGCCGTGCTGGCCTCGGCGATCACCGGTGCCTGCTTCGGCTTCCTGTGGTGGAACGCCTCCCCGGCCAAGATCTTCATGGGCGACACCGGCTCGCTGGCCCTCGGCGGCGCGCTGGCCGGCTTCGCGATCTTCACCCGCACCGAGCTCCTGCTCGTCGTCCTCGGCGGCCTGTTCGTCACCCAGACCCTGTCGGTGATGCTCCAGGTCGGCTACTTCAAGGCGACCGGCGGCAAGCGCATGTTCCGCATGGCGCCGCTGCACCACCACTTCGAGCTGAAGGGCTGGGACGAGATCACCGTCGTGATCCGCTTCTGGATCATCTGCGGGATCTGCGTCGCCGCGGGCATGGGCATCTTCTACGCGGAGTGGGTCGCGGGAGCCTGACCCGCCCCTGGGATGATCGCGCCATGAGCTCGCGCGACTTCTCCGGCCTCGGCAAGCACGACTCCTGGGAGGGCGTCCGCGCGGTCGTCGCGGGCATGGGCGTCTCCGGCTTCGCGGCCGCGGACAACCTCACCCACCTCGGCGCGAGCGTGACCGTCCTCGACGAGTCCGACGCCGGCGACCGGGGCGAGAAGGGCCAGCTGCTCGAGATCCTCGGCGCCGACGTGCGGCTGGGGCCGGGAAGCACGGCGACCCTGCCGGACGACGTCGACCTGGTCGTCACCTCGCCGGGCTGGCGCCCCGACGCCCCGCTGCTGGCGCAGGCCGCGGCCCGCGGCGTCACGACCTGGGGCGAGGTCGAGCTGGCCTGGCGCCTGTCGCACAACGGCGTCCCCGAGGTCGACCAGGTGCCGTGGCTCGGCGTCACCGGCACCAACGGCAAGACCACGACCGTCCAGATGCTCGACTCGATGCTGCGCGCCGGCGGACTGCGCTCGGTGGCCTGCGGCAACGTCGGGCTCCCGCTGGTCGAGGCGGTGATGGACCCCGACGAGCACGACGTCCTGGCCGTCGAGCTGTCGTCGTTCCAGCTGCACTACACCTCCTCGCTGGCGTGCGAGTCGGCCGTCGTGCTCAACGTCGCCGAGGACCACCTCGACTGGTACTCCGCCGAGCTCGGCGGCATGGACGGCTACGCCGCCGACAAGGGCCGCATCTATCAGAACGTCTCCCGCGCCTGCGTCTACAACGTCGCCGACCAGGTCACCGAGGACCTGGTCCGCGAGGCCGACGTGGTCGAGGGGGCGCGGGCGATCGGGTTCACCCTCGGGGTCCCGTCGGTCGGCATGCTCGGCCTGGTCGACGACGTGCTGGCCGACCGCGCGTTCATCGAGCAGCGCTCGATCAACGCCGCCGAGCTCGGCACGCTGGCCGACCTGTCCTCGCCGGCGCCCCACATGGTGGCCAACGCGCTGGCCGCCGCGGCCCTCGCGCGGGCGCACGGGCTGCCCCCGGTCGCCGTACGCGACGGGCTGCGGGCCTTCCGCCCCGACGGCCACCGCATCGCCGCGGTCGCGACCGTCGGCGAGGTCGCCTGGGTCGACGACTCCAAGGCGACCAACCCGCACGCGGCGGCCTCGTCGCTGCAGGCCTACGACCCGGTCGTGTGGGTGGCCGGCGGGCTCGCCAAGGGCGCGTCGTTCGACTCGCTGGTGGAGAAGGTCGGCAACCGGCTGCGCGGGGTGGTCCTGCTCGGGCGCGACCGCGCCGTCATCGCCGCCGCGCTCCAGCGACACGCCCCCGATGTCCCGGTGATCGAGGTGGCGGAGCAGGACACTGGTGCGATGGACCTCGTGGTCCGGGCGGCAGCCTCCCTCGCCCATCCGGGCGACACCGTGCTCCTCGCCCCGGGCTGCGCCTCCATGGACATGTTCGCGAACTACGGCGCTCGCGGAGATGCCTTCGCCGAGTCGGTGCACCGTCTGGCCGGAGGCTGACCCGCGAGGGCGGGGAAGGCCGATGTGACGACCACCGCGGAGCGACCCACCCGAGCACCGCGCGCCGCCCGCCCGCACGAGACCGCCGACGCGGCCCCGCGCACGCTGCGCGCCGTCGTCGAGTCGTGGCGCCAGTCGCTCGACCGCCCGCTGACGTCGTACTACCTGCTGCTCGGCTCCATCGGCCTGCTGCTGACCATCGGGCTGATCATGGTGCTCAGCTCCTCGAGCGTCTGGTCCTACAAGGTCTTCGACGGCAACAGCTATGCCGTCTTCGTCAAGCAGCTCACCTGGGTCTGCCTCGCGGTGCCGTTCGTCTACCTCGCGGTGCGCATCCCGCACCGGGTGCTGCGACGCTTCGCCTGGCCGGCCCTCGGCGTCTCGCTGGTCCTGCTCGCGCTGACCCAGACCGCCATGGGCGTGACCGTGCAGGGCAACAAGAACTGGCTGGCCCTCGGCCCGATCCAGATCCAGCCCGCCGAGCTCGCCAAGCTCGCGGTGATCCTGTGGTGCGCCCACATCTTCGCCAAGAAGGAGCGCCTGCTCGGCGACTGGCGCCACACCCTCGTCCCGGTCGTGCCGGTGATGATGGTCGTGATCGGGCTGGTCGTCCTGGGCCACGACCTCGGCACCGCGCTGGTGCTGATGGCCATCGTGCTCGGCCTGCTCTGGACCGTCGGCGCGCCCGCCAAGATGTTCGTCGGCTCGCTGATGGTCGCCGGCGTCGCGGCGCTCACGCTGGCCGCCTCGTCCAAGGAGCGCATGAGCCGCCTGACCTCCTTCGCCGACCCCTTCCAGTCCTTCGACGGCTCGGGGTGGCAGGCGGCCCACGGCATCTTCGCGATGTCGAGCGGCGGCCTGTTCGGCAAGGGCATCGGTGCCAGCCAGCAGAAGTGGGGCACGCTCCCCGCGGCCCACACCGACTTCATCTTCGCCGTGCTCGGCGAGGAGCTGGGCCTGGTCGGC
>CAZKZQ010000147.1:0-9453 GCA_964557235.1 uncultured Nocardioidaceae bacterium | reverse complement strand
CGAGGGCGACCATCGTCTCGGCGAGCTCGCGGGCCCGGTCGAGGTCCTTCATGAAGGCGCCGGTGCCGACCTTGACGTCGAGCACGAGCGAGCCGGTGCCCTCGGCGATCTTCTTGCTCATGATCGACGAGGCGATCAGCGGGATCGCCTCGACCGTGCCGGTGACGTCGCGCAGGGCGTAGAGCTTCTTGTCGGCCGGGGCGAGCCCGGAGCCGGCCGCGCAGATCACGGCTCCGACGTCCTCGAGCTGCGCGAACATCTCCTCGTTGCTCAGCGCTGCGCGCCACCCGGGGATGGACTCGAGCTTGTCGAGCGTGCCGCCGGTGTGGCCCAGCCCGCGCCCCGAGAGCTGGGGCACGGCGACGCCGCACGCCGCGACCAGGGGCGCCAGCGGGAGGGTGATCTTGTCGCCGACGCCACCGGTCGAGTGCTTGTCGGCGGTCGGCCGCGACAGGGAGGAGAAGTCCATCCGCTCCCCGGACGCGATCATCGCCGCGGTCCAGCGGGAGATCTCGCGGCGGTCCATCCCGTTGAGCAGGATCGCCATCGCGAGGGCCGACATCTGCTCGTCGGCGACCACCCCGCGCGTGTAGGCGTCGAGCACCCAGTCGATCTGGCTGTCGCTCAGCGCTCCCCCCTCGCGCTTGGCGATGATCACCTCGACGGCGTCGTGCTTCTCGGCCACGTCCTCACTCCTCATCTCTCGGCTCGTCCGCTTGCGGACGCGCCAGAGCGCGTCCGCACCCGGACGAGGCTGTCACCTCGCGGCCACGGGGACCGCACGGTGGCCCCGGAGCACGAACGTGCCCCGCGACTCCGGCTCGCCCGCGAGGGCCAGGTGCGGGAACCGGTCCCACAGGATCTGCATCGACTCGGCGAGCTCCATCCGCGCCAGCGGGGCACCGAGGCAGAAGTGCACGCCGACGCCGAACGCCACGTGGGGGTTGGGGTCGCGGTCCACGAGCATCTCGTCGGCGCGCTCGAACACGGTCTCGTCGCGGTTGGCCGACCCGAGGAGCACCGCGATCCGCTCCCCCGGCTCGAGCCTCACGCCGCCGACCTCGACCGGCGCGGTCGCCGTGCGCTCGAAGAGCTGCAGCGCGGAGTCGAAGCGCAGGCACTCCTCGACGGTCAGCGCGGTGTCCCCGGCCGGGCGCAGGCCGCGGCGCAGCATCGCGGTCGCGCCGTTGCCGAACACGTTGACCGACGCCTCGTGCCCGGCGTTGAGCAGGAGCACGACCGACGCCACGACCTCGTCGTCCGAGAGGTCGGTGCCAGCCAGGTCCGACACCAGGTCGTCCTGGGGACGGGCGCGACGCTCCGCGACCAGCGTGCGCACCAGCGCCGCGAACTCGGTCGAGGCCCTCACGGCCGCGTCGACGGTCGCCTGCGGGACAGTGGGCTCGTACATCCGCACGATCGCCTGCGACCACTCCCGCAGCTCGGCGACGTGCGAGGCCGGCACCCCCAGCAGCTCGCAGATCACCAGCACCGGCAGGGGCTCGGCGAAGTCGCGCACCAGGTCGAAGCCCGACGGGTCGACCTCGTCGAGCAGCTCGTGCGCGAGCCGCCGCACGCGGGGCCGCAGCCGCTCGACGTGCCCGCGGTTGAAGGCGGCGGCGACGGGGCGGCGCAGGCGCGTGTGCTCGGGCGGCTCGTTCTCCATCATCTGGTTGCGGTGCAGCAGGTTGAACGGCTCGAGCTCGGCCTCGGGCGCCCGGTCGGTCCAGAGCCGGCCGAGGTCGCGGTTGCGCTGCACGGCCGACACCGCGGCGTGGGAGAAGGCCAGCCAGCGGCTGCTCGGCTCGTGCCACGCCACCGCGTGACGCGCACGCTCCTCGGCGAGGAGGGGGTAGGGGTCGGCGACGGTGGCGGGGTCGTCCAGGTCAAGCGTCGACGTCGGGCGCACGCACCTGCTCCAACGCGTCGGGGCCGAAGGCGTCCGGCAGCACCTCGCTCATCGGCTGCGCACCCCGCACCGTCATCAGCACCAGGTCGCGGCCGCCGTGCTCGAAGAGCAGCTGGCGGCAGCGACCGCACGGCATGATCACGTCGCCGTCCTTGTTGACGCACACGAAGTGCGTCAGCCGACCGCCGCCGGAGGCGTGCAGCGCGGACACGAGGCCGCACTCGGCGCACAGCCCCACGCCGTAGGACGCGTTCTCCACGTTGCAGCCGACGACCACGCGGCCGTCATCGACCAGCGCCGCGGCACCCACCTGGTAGTCGGAGTACGGCGCGTAGGCGCGTCGGCTCGCCGCGACCGCCTCGGCGCGCAGGAGCTCCCAGTCGACCCCCACCTCGGGCGTCATCCGGCGCTCCCCTTGCGGTAGACCTGCCCGTCCGCCGCGGGCATCCGGAGACTCTGGGAGGCGAACGCGAGCACGAGCAGCGTGGCGACGTAGGGCGCCATGGTCGTGAACTGGCGCGGCACCGCGTCGATGGAGAAGTAGAGCGCGATGACCGCGACACCCATGACCGCCGTGACGACGGCGGCGACCTTGCGGGCACGACGCAGCTGGACGACGGCCAGGGCGAGCAGCACGACTCCCGCCGCCAGCAGGAGCGCGTGCAGCGACGTGCCGCCCGACCTCAGCTGGACGCCGTTGGTGTAGCCGAAGAGCCCTGACCCGAGCAGCAGGCCGCCCGGACGCCAGTTGCCGAAGATCATCGCGGCGAGGCCGATGTAGCCGCGGCCACCGGTCTGGTTCTGCTGGAAGCCCGACTGGGCGACCATGGCGAGGAAGACGCCACCGAGGCCGGCGAACGCGCCGGAGATGGTGACGGCGAGGATCTTGTAGCGATAGACGTCGACGCCGAGCGACTCGGCCGCCGCCGGCGACTCGCCGCAGGAGCGCAGCCGCAGGCCGAACGGCGTGCGCCACAGCACCCAGCCCGAGCCGACCACCAGCACGAGCGCGAGGATCGTGAGGATCGACAGGTTGAGGGTCAGCGCGCCGACCGCCGAGGCCAGGTCGGACACGATGAACCAGTGCTTGTCCTCGATCGTGCGTGCGGGGTCGGCGATGAAGGTCAGGTCGATCTCCCACGGCTTGGGCAGCGTGGGCGACTGTGTCGGACCGCCCCCGGGGAGGTCGGTGAACAGGACCTCCGCGAGGAAGCCCGCGAGCCCCAGCGTGATGATGTTGATCGCGACGCCGGAGACGATGTGGTCCACGCCGAAGATCACGGTGGCGATCGCGTGCACGAGACCCGCGAGCGCACCGAGCAGCATGCCGCCGAGGACGCCGGCGACCCAGCCGTAGTGGTAGCCGAAGTACCCGGCTCCCAGCGTGCCCATGATCATCATGCCCTCGAGGCCGATGTTGACCACGCCCGCGCGCTCGGACCACAGGCCGCCCAGGCCCGCCATCGCGATCGGGACGGCGGCGAGGATCGCGGCGCGCAGCGTGCCGGAGGACGTCACGTCGTCGGCGTCGCCGATGATCCGTGCCGCCGAGACCAGCACCAGGGCGCCGACGGTGTAGATCCACCAGCGGTAGCGGAACAGCGCGGAGTGGTCGCGCCCGTGCGTGGCCGCACCGGGCGCCGCCGTCGTGCTCGCTCCCGCACCAGGAGTCGCGCTCATGCCTTCGCCCCCTCGACCTCGGTGTGGACGTCGACCGCCTCGGCGACCTGCGCCTGTTCGATCCGGACGCGGTAGCGGCGCACCACCTCGTAGGCGATGACCACGGACAGGACGATGACGCCCTGGGTGACCGCGACGATCTCCGGGGAGATGCCGGCCAGGATGTTGAGCAGGTTCCCCTTCTCCCGGAGGAAGGCGAAGATCAGCGCGCCGAAGGCGATGCCCAGCGGGTTGTTGCGGCCGAGCAGGGCCACGGCGATGCCGGCGAAGCCGAGGCCCGCCTGGGTCGACTGGCCGTACTGGTGCACCGAGCCGAACATCGCGGGCAGCGAGATCAGCCCGGCGACGGCGCCGGACATGAGCATCGCGTAGACGACCATGCGCTTGACGTCGACACCGCTGGCGACCGCGGCCGTCTCCGACATGCCGGTGGCGCGCAGCTCGAAGCCGAAGCGGGTGCGGCTGAGCAGGACCCAGTAGAGGATGCCCACGACCACCGCGACGACGGTGAGGCCGTAGATCCTGCCGTCCTGGCCGAGCAGCGGGATCGTGCCGACCCACGAGCTCTCGGGGATGTCCTTGGTGTGCAGGTCGACGCCGGTGCGCACGCCGACCTTGTTGATGAAGTAGCCGATCATCGCTCCCGCGATCGCGTTGAGCATGATCGTCGAGATCACCTCGCTGACGCCGCGGGTCACCCGCAGCACGGCGGCGATGCCGGCCCAGAGCGCACCGACGAGCATCGCGCCGACCAGGGCGAGGGCGGTGTTGAAGTAGCCCGGCAGCCAGGCCTCACCGGCGATCCAGCCGGCGGCCAGGCCGGCGATGCGGTACTGCCCCTCGACGCCGATGTTGAACAGGTTCATCCGGAAGCCGATCGCGGCGGCGACGCCGGAGAGGTAGAGGATGCCGCTGTAGTTGACGATGTTGACCAGGTTGCGGGTCGCGGGCCACTCGGCGAGCGTCGACCAGAAGGCCCCGACGTCGTCGCCGCTGACCATCAGCACGATCGTGGCCACGATGCCGGAGAACACCAGCGCGAGCACCGGCGCCGCGAGCCCGAGGACCAGGCGCTTGGGGAGGGTCATCACTCGGCTCCTGCTCCGGTCATCGCGGACCCCAGCTCCTGCGGGGTCACGGTCTGCGGGTCGAACGTGCCGACCAGGCGGCCGCGCAGGATCACCTGGATCGTGTCGGAGAGCCCGATCAGCTCGTCGAGGTCGGCGGACACGAGCAGCACGGCGAGACCCTCGCGGCGGGCACGGCGGATGTGGTCCCAGATCTGGGCCTGCGCGCCGACGTCGACGCCGCGGGTGGGGTGCGAGGCGATCAGCACGACCGGGGCGCTGCTCATCTCGCGCCCGACGATGAACTTCTGCTGGTTGCCGCCCGAGAGCGCCCGCGCGGTCGTGTCGATGCCCGGCGTGCGGACGTCGTACTCCGCGATGATGCGCTCGGAGTCCTCGCGGGCCCCGCCGCGGTCCAGGAAGGGGCCGGAGACGTTGGGCTCGCGGGTCTGGTGGCCCAGGACGCGGTTCTCCCACAGCGGCGCGTCGAGCAGCAGCCCGTGGCGCTGCCGGTCCTCGGGGATGTAGCCGATGCCGGCCTCGCGGCGGCGCAGCACGTGCCACGCGGTGATGTCCTCGTCGCCGAGACGGATCGTGCCGTGCTCGGGACGGTGCATGCCGACGATGGCCTCGACCAGCTCGGTCTGGCCGTTGCCCTCGACCCCGGCGATGCCGAGCACCTCGCCGGCATGGATGGTGAGCGAGACGTCGCTGAGCAGCTCGCGACCGGCACCGTCGCGGACGGTGAGGTCACGGACCTCGAGACGCACGGTGTCGGTGACCGTCGACTCCTCGGTGCTGGGCGAGGGCAGCTCGGCACCCACCATGAGCTCGGCGAGCTTGCGCGCGGTCACGCCCTCGGGCTTGACGGTGGCGACGGTCGTGCCGCGGCGCACGACGGTGATGTCGTCGGCGACCGAGAGCACCTCGTCGAGCTTGTGGGAGATGAAGATCAGGGTGTGGCCCTGCGCCTTGAGCTCGCGGAGGTTGGCGAAGAGCGCGTCGACCTCCTGCGGGACGAGCACCGCGGTCGGCTCGTCGAGGATGACGATCCTGGCGCCGCGGTAGAGCACCTTGAGGATCTCCACGCGCTGCCGCTCGCCGACGCCGAGGTCCTCGACCAGCTCGTCGGGGTCGAGCCCGAAGCCGTAGCGGTCGGAGATCTCCTGGATGCGCTCGCGCGCCTTGGCCCCGATGCCGTGCAGCTTCTCCGCGCCCAGGACGACGTTCTCCAGCACGGTCAGGTTGTCGGCCAGCATGAAGTGCTGGAACACCATGCCGATCCCGGCCGCGATCGCGTCGCTCGGCGACGACATGACCAGGTCCTTGCCGTTGACCGTGATCGTGCCCTCGTCGGGCTTCTGCACGCCGTAGAGGATCTTCATCAGCGTCGACTTGCCGGCACCGTTCTCGCCGACCAGGGCGTGGATGGTGCCCGCTCTCACGGTGAAGTCGATGTCGTGGTTGGCGATCACGCCGGGGAAGCGCTTGCCGATCCCACTGACGCGCACGGCGTCGCCGGACGCTGACGGTGCCCTCTCGGACAGGTCGGTGGTGGTCATGTCCCTCCTGGAGCTGCCGGCAACGACGCCGTACGACAGAGCCCGGAGCCACGCTATCGCGCGGCCCCGGGCTCGGACGGGAAGGGGCTCAGCCCTTCGGAACGGTCGGGACCTTGATCTCGCCGCTCTTGATCTTCTCGGCGTAGCCGTCGATCTGGTCGGCGATGTCGTCGACGTAGCCACCGGACTTGGAGTAGCCGACGCCCTCGATCTTGAGGTCGTAGGTCTTGTTGCCGGCGGTGAACTTGTCGTCGTTGACCTCGCTGATCACGTCGAACACCGCGGTGTCCACGCGCTTGAGCATCGAGGTCAGGATGTGGGTCTTCTGGTCGCCCTCGGCGGTGAGGTACTGGTCGGAGTCGACACCGATCGCCCAGAAGCCGTCGCCCTTCTCGGCCACGGCCTGGAACAGGCCCAGACCCGACTTGCCGGCCGCGTGGTAGACCACGTCGGCGCCGCCGTCGTAGAGGCCCTCAGCGGCGGTCTTGCCACCGGCGGGGTTCTCGAAGCCGGTCGCGTTGTCGTTGGGGTCCTCGGTGAGGTACTTGACGTCGACCTTGATCTTGGGGTCGACGGCGTGGACGCCGGCGGTGTAGCCCGCCTCGAACTTCTTGATCAGGTCACCGTGGGTGCCGCCCAGGAAGCCGACGTGCTTGGCCTTGGACTTCAGCGCCGCAGCGACGCCGACGAGGAAGGAGCCCTGCTCCTCGGCGAAGGTGAGGTCGACGAGGTTCGGGGTCTCGGACTTGACCAGGAACTGGCTGTAGCCGTCGATGACCGCGAAGTCGGTGTCCTTGTAGGCCGGGTCGGCAGCGACCTGCGCGGCGGCCGGGGAGTAGGCGAAGCCGACGCCGATGACCGGGTTGAAGCCCGCGTCGGCGAGGGTCTTGAGGCGCTCGGCGCGCGCGGCGTCGTCGTCGTCGGCCGCGGCCTTGACCTCCTTGCAGGAGGCGTCGAGCTCGTCGAGGGCCTTCTTCACACCGGCCCAGGCGGCGTCGTTGAACGACTGGTCGCCACGGCCGCCGATGTCGTAGGCGAGGCCGACCTTGGGGCCGTCACCGCCCGCGCAGGCGTCCTTGGCCGAAGCCCCGCCCTTGTCGTCGCTGCCGCACGCGGTGAGGCCGCTGAACGCCAGCACGGTGGCCGCGATGACGGCCGATGTCTTCTTGAGTCGACGCACCTGTCGATCCCTCCTGTGCACGAGTGTCCCCGTCGTGACGTGTGTCGGCGGAGTCGTGGCTGAGGCTAGTGCGCCGTGCTCGGACCTTTGGACCCCGGAACCGGGTCGGTGGGAAACCGTTACCGCTTCGTTGTCCACTCCAGGGCGGTCAGGGCCGCTTGGCCCAGGACCTTGGCCCCGACGGCGACGCAGCGCTCGTCGATGCGCAGGTCGCCCTGGTGCAGGTCGTACGTCGGCCCGCCCGGCGTGCGGGTGCCGAGGCGGCCCATCGCACCGGGGACGGACTCGAGGTACCACCCGAAGTCCTCGCCGCCGAGGCTCTGGGTCGTCGAGACCACCCCGTCCTCCCCCAGCGTCAGCTCGACCGCGTCGGCCAGCAGCGCGGTCGACCGGGGCTGGTTGACCACCGGCGGCACGCCGCGGGTGTAGTCGACCTCGGCGGTCACGCCGAACGGCGCCACGACCTGGTGGACCAGCTCGGTGACCAGCTCCTCGGCTCCTGCCCAGGCGACCGGGTCGAGCATGCGGACCGTGCCGGCCGCCTCGCCGTACGCCGGGATGACGTTCTGCGCGGAACCGGCGCGGACGACGCCCCAGACCATGCTCACGCCGGAGCGCGGGTCGAGACGGCGGCTCAGCACCGCGGGGATCTCGGTGATCATCACGCCGAGGGCGTAGGTGAGGTCCTGGGTCAGGTGGGGACGGCTGGTGTGGCCGCCACGGCCCTTGAGCCGCACCAGGACCGAGTCGGCCGCGCCCGTGATCGCCCCGACCCGCAGGCCGACCCGGCCCACGTCGAGGGAGGGGTCGCAGTGCAGGCCGAAGGCGTGGACGACGTCCTCCAGGCCACCGGCGGCGATCACCTCGAGCGCGCCGCCGGGCATGACCTCCTCGGCGGGCTGGAACAGCAGGCGCACCCGGCCGGGGACCTCGTGGCGCTCGAGGACCTTCTGCAGCGCGAGTCCCGCGCCGAGCAGGCTCGTGGTGTGCACGTCGTGGCCGCACGCGTGGGCGACGCCGTCGACGGTGCTGCGCCACGGGTCCGAGGTCGCGTCGTCCACCGGGAGCGCGTCGAGGTCGGCGCGCAGGGCGACCACGGGTCCCTCCGTGCCCAGCTCCGCGATCAGGCCGGACCTCGCCAGCCGCTGCACCTTGATGCCCTCGGCGGTCAGCCGGTCGGCCACCTGCTCGGTGGTGCGGCTCTCGGTCCAGGCCAGCTCGGGGTGGGCGTGCAGGTCGCGCCGGAGCGCGGTCAGGTCGGCCTCGATCCGGTCGACCTCGGCCGCGAGCGCGGCGTTGGCTGGGTTGGGCTTGAAGGACATGTCGGACTCCACGTTATCGGTCCTCGGCGCGGCACACTGCCGGGATGACCGTGTACGTCGCCTGGACCTCTGCCGACCTCCACGAGACCGATGCGTCGGGGGACCTGCTCGGACCGTGGCGGGAGGTCGTGGTCGCCGCCGCGGGGCTGGCCTTCGTGGACAGCGACGAGACGCTCTCCGCGGTCTACCACGCGTTGAAGTGGTCGCTCCCGCCCGGCGTCGCCCTCGCCGTCGCTCCGGTGGCCGACCTGCCGAAGGCCAAGGGGCTGGCGCCGGGGACCAACAGCTGGCTCCGGTCACGGCTCCGGTGAGTCGGCTACGTCGGGTCGAGCCGCCCGGCGTCGAACGCCTCCAGCAGGCGGTCGGCCGCAGCCGTGGCGGGCAGCGAGCCGTCGAGCACCGCGGCGCGCACCTCGTCGCGCACAGCGGCCACACCGGGTGAGCGGCGCAGGCGCTGCTCCAGCTCGTCGCGGACCAGCGCCCAGGTGAAGTCCAGCTGCTGACGGGCGCGCTTGTCGGCGAGACCCTGCTCCCCCAGCGCCTCGCGGTGGGCGCAGACCTTGGCCCACACCTCGGGGACGCCCCGGCCGGTGAGTCCCGAGCAGGTGAGCACCGGCGGGACCCAGGTCTGGGACGTGCCGCGGTGGACGAAGCGCAGCGCGCCGGCCAGCTCCTTGGCCGCCGCCTCGGTCTCGGTCTCGCGGTCGTCGGACTTGTTGACCGCGATCACGTC
>CAZKZQ010000146.1:1167-9502 GCA_964557235.1 uncultured Nocardioidaceae bacterium | reverse complement strand
CCAGTAGGTTCCTGTCATGGGAAAGCGCAGCCGGGACCGTGCCCGCACGACCACGTCGACCGCCGTCGAGGGTGAGGTCGGACCCCGCCAGCCCTGCCCGTGCGGCTCGGGCAAGCGCTACAAGGCCTGCCACGGCCGCGAGGGCGGCGCCCAGGCGGTGATGGTCCGTCGTCCCTTCGAGGGACTCACCGCCGAGTGCGACCTGATCGCGCTGCGCGAGCTCGTGCCGGCCGCGACCGCCCGGCTCTCCTTCCGCCCCGGCTCCGTCCCCGACGACCGGGAGGTGCGCCTGTGCAGCCTGCTGCCGATGGCCGCCCCGGCCCTCGTCCGTGAGGACGGCTCGATCTGGCTCGGCCTCCAGGTGCAGCACGCCTTCGGCGACCCGAGCCGCGAGCTGGCCGCGGTCCTGCTGCGGGCCTACGACGCGGCGCCGGGTGAGCTGGTCGGCCTCACCGAGCCGCCCGGCGAGGGCCCGCGCCTGCAGGACCTGCTCGCCGACGAGCCGCTCGCGGTCGAGGTGCACGACGGGTTCGAGTTCTGGATCTCCGACGTCGAGGACTCCGACGGTGCGCTGGCCGCGACGCTCGAGCAGGCCAACGACGTGGCCAACCCGACCGCCCGGCTGGCGTCGGTGGACGCGGCGTACTGGACCGACGTGGGCACCAAGGAGCACCTGCGCTGGGTGATGCCGCAGGACGAGGACCGTCTCCTCGACGCGCTCGCCCGGCTGCACGCCTCGGGTGAGGACCGCCTGACCGAGGGGTCGCGGCTGGTCGGCATGTTCCGCGCCCACGGCGTCCTGGTGCCGGTCTGGGACCTGCCGGTGGGCACCGGGGCCGAGGTGCTCGAGGAGCCTGCCGCCCGGGTGGCGGCCCGGCTGGCCGACCTGCTCGAGGACACCTCGCCACTGAGCCCGCAGGAGCGGTCCGCACGGTCGGGCCTGGCCAACCGGCAGGTCACGATCCGGTGACGGCGGCGGGGCAGACACGCGCCCCGTCCTGGACGGTTTTGTTGAGCCGGCGCAGATCATCGCCGTACACTTGAGGTGTCCGGTCGTTGTTGTATCCCCCGTCAGCAGCGGCCGGACCTTATTTTTTCGTCGGTGATGCGCGCATTTCACGCGTGATTCCGTCGTCGGAGCACCTCGCTGCGGAGTCGATCCCCCGGTTGGGGGACCCCGGCGGCACCTGTCGCGGTGCCCGGGACCGGCGAGGTGTCCACTCTTCGTGTCATCGCGGCGGCTCTCCGGTCGTGTGAGAGGGTCGCGACATGATCCGCTTCGAGGGCGTGACCAAGTCGTTCCCGGACGGCACGGTCGCGGTGGGTGGGCTCGATCTCGAGGCCCCGCAAGGGCAGATCACCGTGCTCGTGGGGCCGTCCGGCTGTGGCAAGACCACCTCGCTGCGCATGGTCAACCGGATGATCAAGCCCACGTCGGGCCGGATCAGCGTCGACGGCAAGGACACCGCGTCGATGGACGCCTCGTCCCTGCGTCGCGGCATCGGCTACGTCATCCAGCACGCCGGGCTCTTCCCGCACCGCACGGTGGCCGACAACATCGCGACCGTGCCGCGCCTGCTCGGCTGGGACAAGTCCAAGGCCCGCAGCCGCAGCCTCGAGCTGCTCGAGCGCGTCGGCCTCCCCACGGAGTACGCCGACCGCTACCCCCACCAGCTCTCCGGCGGTCAGCAGCAGCGCGTCGGCGTCGCCCGCGCGCTCGCCGCGGACCCGCCGGTGATGCTCATGGACGAGCCGTTCAGCGCGGTCGACCCGATCGTGCGCGACCAGCTCCAGGACGAGTTCCTGCGGCTGCAGGCCGAGCTCGGCAAGACGATCCTCTTCGTCACCCACGACATCGACGAGGCGGTCAAGCTCGGTGACCAGGTCGCCGTGCTGCGCGTGGGCGGCACCCTCGCCCAGCTCGCCGACCCCGGCTCGCTGCTGGCCGACCCCGAGGACGACTTCGTCGCGGACTTCGTCGGGCGCGACCGCGGCTACCGCGGCCTCGGGTTCCGCAGCGCCCCCAGCCTCGAGCCGCACGACGAGCCGTGGGTGATGCTCGGCGACGAGCCCTCGGTCCACACCCGCGACGGCTCCGCCTGGCTGCTCGTCGTCGACCAGGACCAGAAGCCCCTCGGCTGGGTCGAGCCCTCCCGCGTGCAGGGCGCGGTCGGCGAGAGGGACCTGCACCGCGGCGGCACGGTCGCCAAGCTCGAGGGCACAGCCCGGTCGGTGCTCGACTCCGCCCTCTCCTCACCCAGCGGCCGCGGCGTGGTCGTCGACGGCGACGGGGTCCTCGTCGGCACCGTCACCGCCGGCGAGGTCGTCGCCGCGATGGAGGGGCACCGCGGTCGCGGCGGCCCGCGCGAGAGCGTCAAGTCGCCCGAGGACCCGAAGCCGGGGGCCGGCTGATGGACTGGATCGGCAGCCACCTCGACGACATCTGGTCCCTCACGCTCCAGCACGCGTGGCTGTCGGCCGTACCCACCCTTCTCGGGCTGGTCGTCTCCATCCCGCTGGGCTGGCTCGCCCGGCGCTTCACCTGGGCCTACACGCCGCTGGTCGTCGGCACCGGCCTGCTCTACACGATCCCCTCGATCGCGCTGTTCATCCTGATGCCGATCCTGCTCGGCACCAAGGTCCTCGACCCCGTCAACGTCGTCGTCGCGATGACCGTCTACACCGTCGCCCTGCTCACCCGCACGGTCGCCGACGCGCTGGCGTCGGTGCCGGACGACGTCGTCGCCGCGGCCACGGCCATGGGCTTCGGCGGCTTCCGCCGCTTCGTCACCGTCGACCTGCCGCTGGCCGTGCCGGTGATCGGCGCCGGCCTGCGCGTCGCGGTCGTGAGCAACGTCAGCATCGTGAGCGTCGCGGCGCTCGTCGGCGTCTCGCAGCTGGGGTCGCTGTTCACCGACGGCTTCCAGCGCGACTTCCTCGACCCGATCGTCGCGGGGGTGATCGGCTGCGTGCTCCTCGCGCTGGTCTTCGACCTGCTCGTCGTGCTCGCCACCCGGCTGCTCACGCCGTGGGAGCGGGCCGGCGGTCGCGGTGCTCGCGAGGAGTCCGGTGAGCCGGTCGCCGCGGAGACGGCGGTGAGGGCCTGATGCTGCCCCTCGCCTCCGACCAGAGCGTCGTCGGCTCGGTCTGGACCTGGCTGACCGACCCCGCCCACTGGAGCGGGCCAGACGGTGTGTGGGCCCGGCTGTGGGAGCACGTCGAGTACTCCGCGCTGTCGCTGCTGATCGCCGCGGCGATCGCGATCCCGCTCGGCCTCGTCATCGGCCACACGGGCCGCGGCAAGCTGCTCGGCGTCGGGATCACCGGCGCGATGCGCGCGATGCCGAGCCTCGGTCTCCTGTTCGTCGCGGTGATGACGCTCGGCGACGTGTGGCGCGGCGACGCCGGCCTCTACGTCCCCGTCTTCATCGTGCTGGCGATCCTCGCCATCCCGCCGATCCTGGCCGGCACCTATGCCGGCATCGACCAGGTCGACCCGGCCTCCCGCGACGCCGCCAAGGGCATGGGCATGCGCGGCTCCCAGGTGCTCTGGCAGGTCGAGGTGCCGTGCGCGCTGCCGCTCATCGCCTCGGGGCTGCGGTCCGCGGCGCTGCAGGTGATCGCGACCGCGACCCTCGCCGCCTCGGTCAGCCTCGGCGGCCTCGGCCGCTTCCTCATCGACGGCATCCAGACCCAGGACTACGCCCAGATGGCCAGCGGCGCGATCCTCGTCGCCGCCCTGGCCCTCACCACCGACCTGCTCGCCTCAGGTCTCCAACGACTCGTCGTGTCACCCGGACTGACCGGGAGAGCGGCGCGCAGGTCCGGTCGTCGTGCCGAGCCTGCATCCACCGACCGGGCCTCGGGGTCCACGACAGAGAAGGCAACAGCATGAGACGCATCAAGGCCCTGACGACGGTCGCCGCCGTGCTCGCCCTGGGGCTGAGTGCCTGCGGGAGCGACAGCGGTGACCCCCTGGACGAGGGTTCGGGTGACGCCAGCGGAGGCGGCGGCAACGCCGTGGTGATCGGGTCGGCGAACTTCTCCGAGAGCGCGCTGCTCGCGGAGATCTATGCCGGTGCCCTCAAGAAGGCGGGCGTGGACGTCTCCACCAAGCTCAACATCGGCAGCCGCGAGCTCTACATCAAGGGCGTCAAGGACGGCTCGATCGACGTCGTGCCGGAGTACACCGGCGTGCTGCGCGACTTCTTCGCCAAGGAGGAGGGCAAGACCGTCTCCGCCTCCGACGCCGAGGGTGTCTACGGCGAGCTCAAGGACGTCGTGCCCGACGGCCTCCAGGTCGGCGGCTACAGCAAGGCCGAGGACAAGGACGCGCTCGTCGTCACCAGCGAGACGGCGGACAAGTACTCCCTCACCACGATCGCCGACCTCGCCGACGTGGCGGGTGACCTCACCCTCGGCGCTGCGCCGGAGTTCAAGGTCCGCCCGACCGGCGTGCCCGGCCTGGAGAAGGTCTACGGCGTGACGTTCGGCAAGTTCACCGTCACCGACGCCGGTGGCCCGCAGAGCCTGGACTTCCTGGTGGACGGCCGCACCGACGCGGCCAACCTGTTCACCACCAACCCGCAGATCCTCGAGAAGGACCTGGTGATCCTCGAGGACCCGGAGTCGCTGTTCGGCTCGCAGAACATCGTGCCGCTCGTGCGCGACGAGGTGGCCGGCGACGTGGTCGACACGCTCGACAAGGTCGGCCAGGCGCTCGACACCGAGACGCTCACCGAGCTCGTCGGCAAGATCGACATCGACAAGGAGGACCCGGCCGACGTGGCCGCGGAGTGGCTCAAGGACAACGACCTGGGCTGACGCCCTTCTGCTCTCGTCCGGTTGCGGACGCGCCCTGGCGCGTCCGCAGCCGGACGAGGCGCTTTTGTCGCGGCTCAGCTGTGGACGCTGTCGCGGATCTCGCCGACGAGCTCCTCGAGCACGTCCTCGAGCGTGACCAGGCCGAGCACCTGGCCCTCGTCGTCGACGACCCGCCCGAGGTGTGCGCCGCGGCGCCGCAGCACCGAGAACGCCTCGTGCAGCCGGTGGCCGGGACGGACGGTCGCGAAGGGCCGGATGCGCTTGTCCTCCAGCCGGTCGTCCTCGCCGGGGTCGGTCTCGAGCACGTCCTTGACGTGGATGTAGCCGACCAGCTCCCCGTCGCGCCCCTCGACGGGGAAGCGCGAGAACCCCGTGTCGGCGCAGGCGGTCTCGATGTCCTCCAGGGGCGCGTCCTGCGGCAGCGTGACGAGGTCGTCCAGCGGCAGCAGCACCGCCTCGACCGTGCGCTCGGTGAACCCGAGGGCGCCGGCGAGCCGGTCGTACTCGTCGTCGCCGAGGGCACCCTCGTGGCGCGACTCGTCGAGCATCGCCGACACCTCGGTGCGGGTGTAGGTCGAGGCGACCTCGTCCTTGGGCTCGATGCGCAGCAGCCTCAGGATGGCGTTGGCCAGCGCGTTGAGCACGACCACGACGGGCCGCAGCACGGTCACCACGATCATCATCGGCGGCCCGAGGAGGAGGGCCGCGCGCTCGGGACCGGCCAGCGCGATGTTCTTGGGCACCATCTCGCCGAGCACCACGTGCAGCGCGACCACGACCGCGAGGGCGAGCACGAACGCGATCGGGTGCAGCAGCCCGTCGGGCACGCCGACCGCGTGGAAGACGGGCTCGATCAGGTGGGCCACCGCGGGCTCACCCACGGCGCCGAGCCCGAGCGAGCAGGCCGTGATGCCGAGCTGGGCGCCGGCCATGACGAGCGAGACGCGCTCCATCGCGCGCAGCGTCGTACGCGCGGCGCGGGAGCCCTCGGCCACGCGCGGCTCGATCTTGGTGCGGCGGGCGGAGATCAGCGCGAACTCGGCGCCGACGAAGAACGCGTTGAGCGCCAGCAGGACCAGCGCGACCACCAGGGCCGTGGAGTCACCCACGCCGACCACCCCCGTGCGCGCCGGGGAGGACCTGGAGGCGGACCTTGTCGACCCGCAGCCCGTCCATGCGTACGACGGTCAGGCGCGCGACCTCCGACGCGTGCGCCTCGCCCTCCTCGTCGTAGCGCAGGCGCAGCGGGACCTCGACGGCGTCACCGGGCGCGGGGATGCGGCCGAGCTCGCGCAGCACCAGCCCGCCGAGGGTGTCGTAGTCCTCGTGGGTCGGCAGGTCGACGTCGGTGAGCCCCTGGATCTCGTCGGGGCGCAGCAGGCCCGACAGGGTCCACGACCCGTCGGCGTGGGGTCGGGAGGTGTCGTCGAGCGGGTCGTGCTCGTCGGAGATCTCGCCCACGATCTCCTCGATCACGTCCTCGACGGTCACCATGCCGGCGGTGCCGCCGTACTCGTCGACGACGACGGCGAGCTGGAAGCTCTCCCCCCGCAGCCGGGCGAGCAGCGGGTCGAGCTGGAGGGTCTCGGGCACGGTGGCGACCTCGACCATGAGGTCGCGGACCCTGGTGCGTCCACGCTCCTCGCGGGGGACGGCGACGGCGTGCTTGACGTGGACGATGCCGGCGACGTCGTCGGCCTCGCGGGCCCCCAGCACGGGGAAGCGTGAGTGGCCGCTCGAGCGGGCCAGCGCGATCACGTCGCGGGCGGTGTCGCCGGCCCGGACCGCGTCCATGCGCACGCGGGGCGTCATGATCTCGCCCGCGGTGCGGTCGCCGAAGGCGACCGACCGCTGCACCAGGCCCGCGGTCTCCTCGTCGAGGGTGCCCTCGGAGGCCGACCGGGCGGCGAGCGAGGCGAACTCCTCGGCGCTGCGGGCCGACCGCAGCTCCTCCTGCGGCTCGACGCCGAGCCGGCGGACGAGCATGTTGGCCGTGCCGTTGAGGACGCGGATCGGCAGGGCAGCCGCCCGGGTGAACCCGCGCTGGAAGCCCTGGGTCGCACGCGCGGTCTCCAGGGGCCGGGCGATCGCGAGGTTCTTGGGCACGAGCTCGCCGAAGAGCATCGTGAGCAGCGTGGCGGAGACCAGCCCGATCGCCAGCGCCACCCCGTGCACGTTGCCGGCCGAGACGCCGGCGGCCTCGAGCGGACCCTGGATCAGGTCGGCGATCGCCGGCTCGGCGAGGAAGCCGATCGCCAGGTTGGTGACGGTGATGCCGACCTGCGCCCCGGACAGCTGGGTCGACAGGGAGCGCAGCGCCGTCTGCACCCCCTGCGCACCGGCGTCGCCCTCAGCCGCGCGACGGTCGACCGTCGCGCGGTCGACCGTGACCAGCGCGAACTCGGCAGCGACGAAGGCACCGCACGTGAGGACCAGGAGCACCGCGACCCCCAGCAGCACCCAGGTCATGCGCTGCTCCCGGGGCGTGGGGGTGCGGTATGTCGAGGCAGGTCGGCGGACGGGCTCACCCGCCCAGTGTCTCCTACCGGGTCACCTGGCGCGGGCGGCAGGATCGTTGGTCGCGGTCCAGGTGCCGGTCGACTCCGGGACCTCGTCGTAGCCGAAGCCGTCCCAGGCAGCGCCCGAGGTCGTCATCCGGAGGTCGCCGGGTTGGAAGGCCCACCCGGTGTCGCTGTCGATGCGGATCGTCCACGCCACCTCGTCGCCGGGCTCGCACAGGCCGAAGGAGGCGTTGGACCCGCGGGCGACGTTGGTGCCGCCGTTGACGCGCTGGGCCACGGTGGCGCCGACGAAGACCTCCGAGGGCGTGGCGCACTGGGCGGTGCCCTCGACGACCAGCTGGCCGGAGATGCCGCCGGTCTTGACGGAGTCGACGCCGACGGTCAGGCCTGCGGGCGCCGGGGCGGAGGTGCGGAGCAGGAGGTGCCCACCGCGGGCGGACCGGTTGCAGCAGGCGCTGACCGCGATCCAGTAGGTGGTGCCGGCGACCATCCGGACCTGCTTGGCCGACGCCGGGGTCGAGTCGAACGAGTCGTCCACGCAGGCGATGGGCGTGCGGTCGGTGCGCGTGCCCCGGAACACCGTCAGCACGGTGTCGTAGTCGCTGCCGAGCGTGGACAGGCGCACCGTGCGGGTCACCGAGGGGCGCGCGCTGAACCAGACGCTGGCTCCGGCCACGCACTCGCCGTCACCGCGTGACGACGTGGCCTGGCTGGTGTTGAGGTCGAAGGTCCGCGGCGCGCTGCCGAGGGGCAGCGCCTTGGTGATCGAGTCGTTCGACGGCGGTGCGGCGGAGGCCGGGGCCTGCGGCGCGACGACGAGCAGCGTGGTCGCGAGCGCGGTGAGCAGACGGAGTCCGAGAGCACGTTTCACGTGAACCCCCCTAGGTCGGTGTCGGAAAGTGCTGGTCACACCCTCGCACCCGGGGAGCCCGGCGACAGGGCCGAACGACCTCGTGTCGGGGGCGGGTCGGTCCGCCCCCGACACGTGC
>CAZKZQ010000146.1:0-1067 GCA_964557235.1 uncultured Nocardioidaceae bacterium | reverse complement strand
GTGCTGACTCAGAGGCCGTCGTAGCGGAACTTGCCGCGGTTCTCGTAGCGCTCCAGGGCCCAGAAGTAGGTGCCGGCGTTGCGCTTGACCGGCGCGGCACCGAAGAACCAGCGCACCTGCGGGTCGCAGCCGTTGGTGTAGTAGATGGTCCGCTTGTACTTGAAGATCCAGCCGAGCTTGTAGTTGCGGGCGCGGTAGATCGAGTCGTTGTTGGGCACGCGGAACTCGTAGGACCAGCCGCGCTCGACCCTCGACCTCGTCGTCGTGGACTGCGAGTGCGTGTAGTTGTACTTCGTCGTCACCTCGACGCCGACCGGTCCGATCTTGGTGCCGGCCTTGCCCTCGACGCTGACGTTGTGGACCGAGCCGACGGTGTTGGAGACCGACTCGGCGTCCGACTCGTGCCGGACGATCCGGCCCTCGCCCTTCCAGGCGGACGCGTCGGACGTGGGGATCCAGACCTTGCGGCCCTTGTTGGGCGTGGAGTAGCTGATGCCGTCCTCGGCGCAGGCCGCCCACGAGGCCGGCGCGCCGGCGATGCCGACCGCGGTCAGGGAGCTGGTGCTGAGGGCGAGGGCGACGGCGGTGCGGAGTCTGCGAGACACGATGGGGTCCTCCCGAGGGCCGAATGGCTTGAACCCGGACATCCTGGACTTCAGTCTCAGGAGTGGTCAATCACCACAAGGGGGTACGCCGGCGCGCGTCTCGACCTCGGCGAGATGGGGATCGCGCAGCCCCACGGTGTCGGTCGCCCAGAACGCCTCGCAGTAGACCAGCGCGCCGCGCATCCACTCGTCGTACGACGACAGCAGGCGCACCTGGAACGCGGGCTCGGGGATGCGCACCGAGGGGCGGGCGAAGCCGAGCGGGGTCGCGGCCATGAAGCCGCGGCGGCCGTAGTAGGTCCAGTCGCCCTCGAGGAACACCGCGGGCGCCCCGAGGTCCTCGGCCGCGACGACCGCCGCCTCGAGGAGGGCGCTGCCGATGCCCTGCGCCTGCCGGCCGGGTGCGACCGACAACGGGCTGAGCACGAGCACGTCGACCAGGCGCTCGCGGGCGTCGACCCA
>CAZKZQ010000145.1:0-9679 GCA_964557235.1 uncultured Nocardioidaceae bacterium | reverse complement strand
TCTACGAGGACCGCTCGTTCACGTTCGTCACCAAGACCCCGCCGGCCGCGGAGCTGATCAAGAAGGCTGCCGGTCTCGCCAAGGGCTCGTCGGTGCCGCACAAGGACAAGGTCGGCCGCCTCACCCGCGACCAGGTCCGTGAGATCGCCGAGGGCAAGATGCCCGACCTCAACGCCAACGACGTCGAGGCCGCGATGAAGATCGTCGAGGGCACCGCCCGCTCGATGGGCGTCACCATCGAGGGCTGAGCCCTCCCGGTGGTCGAGCCCAGTCGAGACCACCAGCACGACCCAGCACCACGTGGCAGGCCCGCGCAGCGGCCGGACCACACCTGATCCCGCGGAAGGGGAACCAGACATGCAGCGCAGCAAGAACTACCGTGCGGCGGCCGACACCTTCGACAAGAACGAGGTGTACGCCCCGCTGGCCGCGATCAAGGTCGCCAAGGCCGGCTCCAAGAAGAAGTTCGACGAGACCGTCGACGTCGCGATGCGCCTCGGGGTCGACCCGCGCAAGGCCGACCAGATGGTCCGCGGCACCGTCAACCTGCCTCACGGCACCGGCAAGACCGCCCGGGTCCTGGTCTTCGCCAACGCCGACAAGGCAGACGCGGCTCGCGAGGCCGGCGCCGACTTCGTCGGCGGCGACGACATGATCGAGAAGGTCCAGGGCGGCTGGCTCGACTTCGACGCCGCCGTCGCGACGCCCGACATGATGGGCAAGCTCGCCCGCCTGGGCAAGGTGCTCGGCCCCCGTGGCCTCATGCCGAACCCCAAGACCGGCACCGTCACGATGGACGTCGCCAAGGCGGTCAACGACATCAAGGGCGGCAAGATCGAGTTCCGCGTGGACCGTCACGCCAACCTGCACTTCATCATCGGCAAGGCCTCGTTCACCGAGACCCAGCTCGCGGAGAACTACGCCGCCGCCCTCGAGGAGGTGCTGCGGCTCAAGCCGGCCAGCTCCAAGGGCCGCTACATCCGCAAGATCACCGTCTCCACGACGATGGGCCCCGGCATCCAGGTCGACCCCAACCGCACGCGCAACGTCGCGTCCGAGGACAACGAGGCCTGATCGCCCGCATCGCAGACGCCCCCTCCCGCTGAGCGGGAGGGGGCGTCTGCGTCTGCGCTACTCCGTGAAGACGCGCTCGTCCATGAGCTTCTCGCGGACGAGCTGGCCCTTGATGTCGAAGCGGGACTGGTCGAAGCGCTTGGGGAACTCCAGGTCCACGCCCGTCACGCCGCTGCGGCTCTTCTCGATCGAGATGACCGCCCAGTGCTTGAAGCGCTCGATGTTGCCGGCGTCGTAGACGAGGTGGTGACGGGCCACGACGTCGTACTTGTTGTTGAGCATGAGGATCGTGTCGGCCTCGTAGGCCAGCGCGCTGGAGCCGCGCAGGTGGTTCACGCGCATGCGCACGCCGGCGCTGATGCCCTCCTTGTCGGAGGCGACGACGCACAGCACCGGGACGTCGTAGTCCAGGGCCATGTCCTTGACCCCCTCCACCACGTGGGTGATCCGCTCGTCCTCGTTGGGGGAGCCGGGGAAGGGGATCTTCTGCAGGTAGTCGATGCAGACGAAGGGCGCGACCCCGGTGACCTGCTTCATCTCGACGATGGCCTTCTTGATCTCGTCGAGGTCCGTCTGCGAGCCCGACGAGCGGTGCACGACCAGGCGGTCGGAGTACTCCCGGACGATCTCGATCGCCTCGGAGCCCCCGCTGGTGTCGGCCAGGCGCTCGATCAGGTTGCGGCCCATGCCGTCGCTCGCCTCGAAGGTGCGCCTGATGCGCTGCACGTTGGGCGCGTCGATGCCGCCCACCAGCCCGGCCTCGAGGGCGAGGAGGCGGATCAGCATCGTCTCCTGGTCGTGCTCGTAGCAGAAGTACAGGACGGGACGGCCGGCGCGGGAGATGTTGCGGGCGACCTGGAGCACGAAGGTCGTCTTGCCGGCACCCTGCTGTCCGCCGCAGAGCACCAGGTCCCCGCTGCGGAAACCGCCGGTGAGGTACTCGTCGAGGACGTCGAACCCGGTGGGCCAGACCCGGTCCACGGCATGGCGACCGGACTGCACCCGGTAGTCCGCTGCGTCCAGGGTCTCGGTGAGCGACTGCATGAGGAGGTCCACGCGGATATGGAAACAGACCTGCGGCCCTCGTGGGGAGGTCCGCACGATTTGCTCCTCCTCGGGGCCGTCGCCTAGAGTTCCCTGCTGTAACCAGAGACCGCCGGTCGGTCCGTGCTGCCCTCACAGGCAGTCGGCCCGAAGGTCCCGCGAAGCGGGCGGCCCGCGCAGGTGACACACAGCATGTCCGCCGGGCCCACGAGTCCGGCTGCCACGCCCCGTGCCGTCTGCGCCCGGGGCGTTCGTCGTCTCCGCCACCTGTGCGGGGTCGCCTCCGCGGGGCGGGACGTCGGTGGTCTCGGACCATCCGGTCCAGGTGCAAGCGCGGAAGGAGAACCATGGCGCGGCCTGACAAGGCAGCCGCTGTCGCGGACCTCGTGGAGTCGTTCCAGGAGGCCAGCGGAGCAGTGCTGACCGAGTACCGCGGGCTCTCGGTGAAGCAGCTGCAGGATCTGCGGCGCTCGCTCGGCGAGAACGCGAACTACGCCGTGGTGAAGAACACCCTGACCCAGATCGCTGCCAAGGAGGCGGGTGTCGACGGCTTCGACGACCTGCTCTCCGGCCCGACCGCCATCGCCTTCATCAACGGCGACGTGGTCGAGGCGGCCAAGGGTCTGCGTGACTTCGCCAAGGCACACCCCGCCCTCGTGATCAAGGGCGGCTATCTCGACGGCAAGACGTTGGACCCCTCGGAGATCGCCAAGCTGGCCGATCTCGAGTCCCGGGAGGTCCTCCTCGGCAAGATCGCGGGCGGCATGCTCGCGTCCCTCAGCCAGGCCGTCTACCTGCTCAACGCGCCTCTCGCACAGGCCGCCCGTGTCGTGGGCGCGCTGCAGGCGAAGGCCGAGCAGGACCCCACGGTCCTGGCCGGTGCCGGCCAGCCCGCGGTCGAGGAGGCCGGCGAGACGCCGGCCGAGGCGACCGACGAGACGCCGGCCGACGAGGCCGTCGAGACCCCGGCCGACGAGGCCTGACCCACCACCACCCGCAGGACATCTGCACCACCACCCCGGTCCGCACGAGCTGACCGGCCAACGGAAGGAACCGCCACCATGGCGAAGCTCAGCACCGACGAGCTGCTCGACGCGTTCAAGGAGATGACGCTCATCGAGCTCAGCGAGTTCGTGAAGCAGTTCGAGGAGACCTTCGGCGTCACCGCCGCCGCCCCGGTGGCCGTGGCCGCCGCCCCTGCTGCCGGCGGCGCCGGCGCCGGCGCCGAGGAGGCCGCGGAGCAGGACGAGTTCGACGTGGTCCTCGAGGCCGCGGGCGACAAGAAGATCAACGTCATCAAGGAGGTCCGCGCGCTCACCAGCCTCGGCCTCAAGGAGGCCAAGGAGCTGGTCGAGGCCGCTCCCAAGGCCGTCCTGGAGAAGGTCAACAAGGAGGCCGCGGAGAAGGCCAAGGAGCAGCTCGAGGCTGCCGGCGCCTCCGTCTCGGTCAAGTGAACCGGCGCTGATCCCAGCGCTGCGCCACGGCCGAACCAGGCTGAACCAGGCTGACTGACACGTCACCTGCACGAGGGACGCTCCCCGGGGGAGCGTCCCTCGTTGCCATTCCCGTGGACTCGCAGACAGGACGGGGGTTTACGTCTAGGTTTTTGGGTGCACAAACCGGGTGGAGGGCCGTAACACCGGGCCGTGTTACCCGTTAGTACCTTTGGCGCTGAGTGCGCTGGCCCGCGCCCATGGGTCAGTGAGGACAACGGAGGAGAGCCGGATGGGGACAGAGATCCAGGTCAACAACTTGACCAAGCAGTTCGGCAAGCAGCTGATCTGGGGTGACGTCACGCTCACGATCCCTGCCGGCGAGATCTCGGTCATGCTCGGCCCGTCCGGCACCGGCAAGTCCGTGCTCCTCAAGACCCTGATCGGCCTGCTCAAGCCGGACCGGGGCGAGGTCATCATCCAGGGCACCGACATCGCGTCGTGCTCCGAGGCGGAGCTCTACGAGATCCGCAAGCTCTTCGGCGTGCTGTTCCAGGACGGCGCCATGTTCGGCTCGATGGACCTCTACGACAACGTCGCCTTCCCGCTGCGCGAGCACACCAAGAAGTCCGAGTCCGAGATCAAGTCCATCGTGATGGAGAAGATGGACCTGGTCGGCCTCATCGGAGCGGAGAACAAGCTCCCCGGTGAGATCTCCGGCGGCATGCGCAAGCGGGCCGGCCTGGCCCGCGCGCTGGTCCTCGACCCCGAGATCGTGCTCTTCGACGAGCCGGACTCCGGTCTCGACCCGGTCCGCACGGCGTTCCTCAACCAGCTGATCATCGACCTCAACGCCCAGATCGACGCCACCTTCCTCATCGTCACCCACGACATCAACACCGCGCGCACGGTGCCCGACAACATCGGCCTGCTCTACCACAAGCACCTGGCGATGTTCGGCCCCCGCGAGATGCTGCTGGCCTCCGAGGAGCCCGTCGTCCGCCAGTTCCTCAACGCCCAGCGCGTCGGCCCCATCGGCATGTCGGAGGAGAAGGACGCCGACGAGCTCGAGGCCGAGAAGGGCCAGGACCTGCCCCCGCTGCCGCCGATCCCGCTGCAGCTGGAGCCCTCCAACGGCATCCCGCGCCGCAGCCAGCGCCCTCCGGGCGAGTGGTGCGAGCTCAACGGCGTCACCCCGCCGCCCGGTTCGTTCGAGTCCGCCAACGCCGGCCTTGCGCCCGGTTCCTGAGGTCTGATGTCGTCGATCACCTCAGCCCGCATCCTGCGACCAGTCGGGACAGCGGGAAAGCTCTTCGCCTTCGGCCTGGACGTCGGCCGTGGGCTGTTCAAGCGTCCCTTCCAGTGGCGTGAGTTCCTCCAGCAGGCCTGGTTCATCGCCTCGGTGACGATCATCCCGACCGCGCTGGTCGCCATCCCCTTCGGTGCGGTGATCGCGCTGCAGGTCGGCGGCCTGATCAAGCAGTTCGGCGCGCAGTCGTTCACCGGCTCCGCGTCCGTGCTCGCGGTGGTCCGCGAGGCGGGCCCGATCGCCACCTCGCTCCTCATCGCCGGTGCCGGCGGCTCCGCGATCGCGGCGGACCTCGGCGCCCGCAAGATCCGCGAGGAGCTCGACGCGATGATGGTGCTGGGCATCGACCCGATCCAGCGCCTCGTCGTGCCCCGCGTGCTCGCCTGCATGTTCGTCGCGGTGTTCCTCAACGGCCTGGTCAGCGTCGTCGGCGTGGTCGGCGGCTACGTCTTCAACGTGATCCTCCAGGACGGCACACCAGGGTCCTACCTCGCCAGCTTCACGGCTCTGGCCCAGCTGCCAGACCTGTGGCAAGGCATGGCCAAAGCGCTCGTGTTCGGCCTGATCGCGGCCATCGTCGCGGCCTACAAGGGCATGAACGCCGGTGGCGGTCCGAAGGGCGTGGGTGATGCGGTGAACGAGGCCGTGGTCATCACGTTCCTGCTCCTGTTCATCGTCAACTTCGTGATGAGCGCGATCTACTTCCAGCTCGTCCCACCGAAGACAGGCTGAGGGGCGACCGTGGCAGACATGAAGGCCCTCGCGGGCCGCCCCCTGAAGTCGCTGGACAACCTCGGCGACCAGCTCGCGTTCTACGTCAAGGCGCTTGCCTGGACCCCCCGGTCCGTCCGGCGCTACAAGAAGGAGATCCTCCGGATCCTCGCCGAGGTCGCCCTCGGCTCCGGCTCCCTGGCGGTCATCGGCGGCACCATCGGCGTCATCACGATGATGGCGTTCTTCACCGGCACCGAGGTCGGCCTCCAGGGCTACGCCGCGCTGAACCAGCTCGGCACCTCGGCGTTCTCCGGCTTCGTCTCGGCGTACTTCAACACCCGTGAGATCGCGCCGCTGGTCGCCGGCATCGCGCTCGCGGCGACCGTCGGCTGCGGCTTCACCGCCCAGCTCGGCGCCATGCGGATCTCCGAGGAGGTCGACGCCCTCGAGGTGATGGCGATCCCGTCGCTGCCCTTCCTGGTGACGACGCGCATCGTCGGCGGCCTCATCGCCGTCGTGCCGCTCTACACGGTCGGCCTGCTGTCGTCGTACTTCGCGACCCGTCTGACGGTGACGAAGTTCTTCGGTCAGTCCGCCGGCACCTACGACCACTACTTCCAGCTGTTCCTGCCGCCGGGCGACGTCCTGTGGTCCTTCGGCAAGGTCCTGGTCTTCGCCGTCGTGGTGATCCTGATCCACTGCTACTACGGCTACAACGCCAGCGGCGGCCCCGCCGGCGTGGGTGTGGCCGTCGGCCGGGCGGTGCGGACCTCGATCGTCGCGATCAACGTGATCGACCTGCTGCTGTCGATGGCGATCTGGGGCACCACGACCACGGTCAGGTTGGCGGGCTGATGCGCAAAGCACTCTCGGCCCAGGCCCCGCGCGTCTACGGCGTGATCTTCCTCGTCATGGTGATCGTCTTCGTGTGGCTGACCTACGCCATCTTCAGCAAGAAGTTCAGCAGCTACGACGAGGTCACCCTCGAGTCCTCCAAGATCGGCCTGTCGCTCCCGGCACGCGCCGACGTGAAGATCCGCGGCGTGATCGTCGGCGAGGTGCTCAAGGTCGTCACCGACGGCGACGGCGCCCAGCTGACCCTCGGGCTCTACCCCGACCAGACCAGGACGATCCCCGAGAACGTCTCGGCGCAGATCCTGCCCAAGACCCTCTTCGGCGAGAAGTACGTCGCCCTGCAGGTCCCCGAGGACCCGGCGGGCCCGATCAAGGCCGGCGACACCATCCAGCGCAGCAACGTGTCGATCGAGCTCGAGGAGGTCCTCAACGACCTCTTCCCGCTGCTGCGCGCCGTGCGCCCGACCGACCTCAACTACACCCTCACCGCGATCTCCAACGCGCTCGAGGGCCGCGGCGACAAGCTCGGCAACAGCCTGGAGACGCTCGACAGCTACCTCCGCAAGTTCAACCCGGACGTGCCCGACCTGATCGACAGCGTCGTCAAGCTCGGCAAGGTCTCCGAGACCTACAACGGCGTCATCCCCGAGCTGACCCGGATCCTGCGCAACACGGTCAAGACGACCGGCACGCTGGAGACCAAGGACCAGCAGGTCAAGGCGCTGTTCAACGACGTGGCGGGCTTCAGCGGCACGGCCAAGGCGTTCCTCGACAAGAACGGCGACAACCTGATCACCCTGGCCGACCAGGGGCAGCGGATCCTGCCGCTGCTGGCGCGTTACAGCCCGCAGTACGAGTGCTTCATCAAGGGCATCGTCGGTGCGATCCCGCGTCAGGAGTCCACCTTCCGCGACAAGACGCTGCACATCATCGTCGAGCCGATCAATCCTGAGCACCAGCCCCGCGCCTACACCGCGAGCGACCAGCCGGAGTACGCCGACGACCGGGGTCCGTTCCCCTACTGCAAGGAGCTCCGTGAGGCGCTGAACGGCAAGTTCAGCCAGAAGCGGCCCTTCCGAGGGAAGTACGTCCCGAACATCAGGACCGGAGCCGACTACAACTTCAACAAGCGGGCCCCCGTCAGCGACGCCGTCGGTGGCACCGCCGAGGAGCAGCTGGTCATCAGCGCGGCCTCGTCGCCCGTCCTGGGCGTGCCGCTCGACGAGGTCCCCGACATCACCACGCTGCTGCTCGGGCCGCTCGCGCGAGGGATGGAGCTGGACGTCCGATGAGGTTCATCGACAAGCAGACTGCGGGCGACTCGGTCCGACTGCTGATCTTCGTCGTCGTCACGACGCTGGCCACGGGCCTGCTCGCGCTGACGATCGGCAACGTGTCCTTCGGCGACAAGACGCACTACAAGGCGGTCTTCAGCGACGCCACGGGCGTGACGAAGGGCGACGACGTCCGCGTCGCGGGCGTCAAGGTCGGCAGCGTCTCGGGCGTGAAGATCATCAACCGCACCAAGGCCCTGGTCGAGTTCGACGTGCAGTCGGCGACCCGGCTCACCCAGGCCACCGAGGCCATGATCCGCTACCGCAACCTGGTCGGCCAGCGCTACATCTCGCTGTCGGAGGGCTCCGGCTCCGCCTCGCCGCTGCGCGAGGACGCCACGATCCCCGACGACCGGACGACGGACGCCCTGGACCTCACCGTGCTGTTCAACGGCTTCAAGCCGCTGTTCGCCGCGCTGACCCCGTCCGACATCAACAAGTTCGCCTACCAGATCATCCAGGTCTTCCAGGGCGAGGGCGGCACGCTCGAGGGCCTGCTCGCCCGCACCGCCTCGGTGACCAACACCCTGGCGAGCCGCGACCAGCTCATCGGAGACCTGATCAGCAACCTCAACCAGACCCTGCGCACCGTCGGCGACCGCGACCAGGAGCTGTCCCAGCTGATCGTGCAGTTCCGCCGGTTCGTCGGCGGGCTCAAGGACGACCGGCAGGCGATCCTCGGGTCGCTCGACTCGATCTCGGCCCTGTCGGTGCAGACCGCCGACCTCGTCAAGGGTGTGCGTCCCGCGCTGGTCGGCGACATCAAGCAGGTCCGTCGCCTCGCGGGCAACATCAACCGCAACCGCGGTGAGGTGAACCGTGCCTTCGGCGTGCTGCCGATCAAGCTGGAGAAGGTGGGCCGCACGGCGATCTACGGCTCCTGGTTCAACTTCTACATCTGCGAGTTCAAGGGCCAGATCACGCTCCCGGGACGAGCCGAGCCCGTGCCGATCCCTGCCTACAAGACCAACACGCCGAGGTGTTCGATCGGATGAGCGTCCCTTTCCGCGAGCGCAACCCGGTGACCATCGGGGCGATCAGCCTCGCCGTCATCGCCGCGCTCCTCGTGGTGGCCTTCAAGGCCGGTGACCTGCCGGTCATCGGCGGCGGCGACACCTACTACGCCTCCTTCGACGAGGCCGGTGGCCTCAAGCCCAACGACGAGGTCCGCATCGCCGGCGTGCGCGTCGGCAAGGTCCGGTCGGTCGAGCTCAAGGGCGGCCGCGTCCTGGTCAAGTTCCAGGTGAACGGTGACGCCAAGTTCGGCAAGGAGACCGGCGCCGAGATCAAGGTCAAGACGATCCTCGGCAACATGTTCCTCGCGCTCAGGCCGGAGGGTCCTGGGCAGATGGCCGAGGGCTACGACATCCCGGTCTCGAGGACGAGCTCGCCCTACGACGTCGTCGACGTCTTCGAGGGCCTCGCCAAGCGTTCCGAGCGGATCGACACCGACCAGCTCGCCACCGCTCTCGACACGCTCGCCACGCTGACCCGCAACACGCCCGACGAGTTCAAGTCGGCCCTCAAGGGCGTCTCGGCGCTCTCGCAGACGGTCGCGTCGCGCGACGAGGAGCTCAACACGCTCCTGACCAACCTCGACGACGTCTCGAAGGTGCTCGGCGACCGCAAGGACGACATCATCGCGCTCATGCGGGACAGCGACGTGCTCTTCCGTGCCCTGGTCGCGAGGCGGGAGTCGGTGAGCAACCTGCTCGACGCCACGTCCACGCTCTCCCGGGAGCTGACGCTGCTCGTGCGTCAGTCCCGTGCCGACCTCAAGCCGGCTCTCGACGAGCTCCAGGGAGTGGTCGACCTGCTCAACGCCAACCAGGAGAACCTCGACACCAGCCTCCGGCTGCTCGCGCCGTTCTACCGCGTCTTCGCCAACACCCTCGGCAACGGGCCGTGGTTCGACA
>CAZKZQ010000144.1:6530-9748 GCA_964557235.1 uncultured Nocardioidaceae bacterium | reverse complement strand
CCGAGCAGGTCGGGCCGACCCGTGGCGCCGAACAGCAGCGAGCCGCCGGTGAACACCGCGAGCGCCTCGTCCAGCGGGGCGTCGCCGTCGGTCAGCGCGTAGGAGAGGTGGGTGAAGGTGTGCCCGGGCGTCGCGAGGGCGGTCAGCCGGAGCCGGTCGCCGACCCGGACCACGTCGCCGTCCCGCAGGCCATCGTGGGTGAAGGCCACCTCGTCGTCGCGGTGCAGGTGGTACGACGCCCCGGTGGCCCGGGCGAGCGCGAGGCCGCCGGTGACGTAGTCGTTGTGGACGTGGGTCTCGAGCACGGCGACGAGCCGCACGTCGAGCTCGTCGAGCAGGGCCTGCACGCGGTCGACGTCGCGCTGCGGGTCGATGACCGCGGCGACGTCACCGTCGTGGACGAGATAGCTGCGGTCGCCCAGCGTCGGGGTCTCGACGACCTCGATCCGGAACGGCCCGACGCGGGTCACAGGCCCTGGTCGTAGGCGTGGCCGGCCTGCACCCAGGCCGCCGTGCCCCCGAGGACGTTGATGCTGTCGTAGCCGTGGGCGTCGAGCAGCGGACCCATCTGCCCGCTGCGGTTGCCGGTGCGGCAGATGACGTAGACCGGCCCGTCCTTGGGCACCTCGGACAACCGGGCGGCGAGCTGGCCCATCGGGATGAGCACAGCGCCGGGCACGTGCGCCTCGGCGTACTCCTGGGGCTCGCGGACGTCGATGAGGGTGTGGCCCTCGTCGAGGGCCGCCTGCAGGCCGGCGATGTCGGTCTCGCGCATGCTTCTCCTTCGAATCGGTGCTTCCAGCATACCCCCCTGGGTATCAATCGGGGTTTGCGGGGCGAGTCTGGGGAAACGTTTGCCACATGAGTCACACGGAAACGACCTATGTGCCTCCCGCTCCTCCGGACCCCGCCGAGGCGTCCCTGGGGCAGCTGGTGTCCTCAGTCTCTCAGCAGATCCCCGACCTGATCAGGTCGGAGATCCGTCTCGCCCAGGCCGAGATGGCCGAGAAGGGCAAGCGGGCGGGTCTCGGCATCGGGATGTTCGGCGCGGCCGGCCTCCTGGCGCTCTACGGCATCGGCGCGCTGCTCACGACCATCGTGCTCCTGCTCGCCCTCGTGCTGCCCGCCTGGGCCGCCGCCCTGATCGTCACCGGCGTCCTCTTCGCCGCCGCGGCCGTCGCCGGCCTGCGTGGCAAGAGCCAGGTCGAGCAGGCGACCCCGCCCAAGCCGGAGCGGGCGCTGGAAGGCATCAAGGCCGACGTGGCCACCGTCAAGTCAGGGAGCGACGCATGAGCACGCCGGACCAGCTCGAGGCCGACATCGCGCAGCAGCGCGAGCAGCTCGCCGAGACCATCGACGCCCTCACCGCCAAGCTCGACGTGAAGAGCCGGGCCAAGGCGACGGCCGCCGACGTCCGCGACCGTGCCACGACCGAGACCGGCAAGCCCCGTCCTGAGCTGCTCGTCGGTGTCGGCGCGTTCGTCGCCGCCGCGGTCGGCGTGTGGTGGTGGAAGCGACGATGACCCGCACCGACACCGCACGCGGGTCGGAGAGCGAGGTCCAGGGCCTCGACCGGGACGAGGCCTCGACGCCCGACACGGACAAGCCGGACTCCCCCACGGACCTGGACAAGAGGTCCTGGATCTACGTCCTGCGCAAGACGTTCCGCGAGTTCAGCGAGGACCAGTGCACCGACAAGGCTGCCGCGCTGACCTACTACTCCGTTCTCGCGCTCTTCCCGGCCGCCCTCGCGCTGCTCTCGATCATCGGGCTCGTCGCCGACCCCGCGAAGGTCCTCAAGACGACCCTCGACGTGCTCCGTCCGTTGGTCTCGAAGGACACCCTCGACCTGGTGGAGCCGACGCTGAAGTCGATGGCGGCGTCCGACGCCGCCGGAGTCAGCTTCGTGGTCGGCCTCGCCGGTGCGCTGTGGTCGGCGAGCGGCTACGTCGGCGCGTTCTCCCGTGCGATGAACTCGATCTACGAGATCGACGAGGGCCGCCCGTTCTGGAAGCTCCGCCCGGTGCAGATCCTGGTCACGCTGATCGCCGTCCTGCTGTGCGCGGTCGTGCTCGTCATGCTCGTGGTCAGCGGACCCCTGGCCGAGTCGATCGGCGACGTCATCGGCCTCGGCTCGCAGGCGGTGACCGTCTGGTCGATCGCGAAGTGGCCGGTCCTCGCGCTGCTCGTGGTCGTGATCGTGGCGCTGCTCTACTACGCCACCCCCAACGTCAAGCAGCCGAAGTTCCGCTGGATCTCGGTCGGCGCCGGGGCAGCGATCCTCCTGTGGGTCCTCGTCTCGGTGGCGTTCGGCTTCTACGTCGCGAACTTCTCCAGCTACGACAAGACCTACGGCTCGATCGCCGCTGTGGTGGTCGCCCTGTTGTGGCTGTGGCTGACGAACCTCTCGCTGCTCTTCGGGGCCGAGCTCGACTCCGAGCTCGAGCGGGGTCGCGAGCTGCAGGCCGGCATCCCGGCCGAGCAGGAGCTCCAGCTCCCGGCTCGCGACGTGCGCAACATCGAGAAGGCGCGCGAGAAGGAGCAGAAGGACATCGCCCTGGGTCGCCAGATCCGCGAGGCCAACGACCCCGACGGCAGCGTCGCCGCCGAGTACGACACCGGGTCCGACAACACCCGCACCACCGACACCACCGGGTCCACCGACCCGGACGACAGGAGAGAACCGTGAAGAGACTGCTGCTGATCATCGGCTTCGGCATCGGCTACGTGGCGGGTTCCGCCGCCGGCCGTGAGCGCTACGAGCAGATCCGGAGGCTGTCCCTGCGCGTCAAGGAGAGCCCGCAGGTCCAGGCCGCCGCCACGCAGGCCGCGGACGCGGTCAAGGAGGCTGCTCCCGTGGTCAAGGACAAGGTGGTCGGCGCCGCCGAGGTCGCCGCGCAGAAGGTGAGGAACGGCTCCGACTCCACGATCGAGGAGAGCCTGGAGGACAGCGCCTACCCGCGCTCCTGACGACGCGCCGACTGGACGAGCATGATCCGCAGGTCGACGAGGCCCTGCTGGATGTAGTCGTCGAGTCGGCTGACGAGCATCGCCGGCTCCTCCGGGGCCGGCGTGCTCACGTCCGGCGTACGACGGGCAGCGGGTCCGGGTGCGGGAGTGGCGAGCGCGGGACGCGTGACCCGGTAGGCGGGCCAGAAGATCGCGACCATCATCAGCAGCAGCACCATCACGCTCAGCATCTGGAAATGATGCGACGG
>CAZKZQ010000144.1:2758-6430 GCA_964557235.1 uncultured Nocardioidaceae bacterium | reverse complement strand
CCGGTCGGCAACCCCGAGGCGCGGGCGCGCTTCGGCGCCAAGCCCAACGTCGTCGTGGTGATGACCGACGACATGCGCGTGGACGACGTGCGCTGGATGCCCACCGTCCGCCGCGAGCTGCGCGCCGGCGGCGTGGAGTTCCGCAACTCGTTCTCGCCCAACCCCCTCTGCTGCCCGGCGCGGGCGTCGTTCTTCAGTGGCCAGCTGTCCCACAACCACGGCGTGATCTCGCACCTGCCGCCCTGGGGCTTCCGGGCGTTCAAGGACCGCGGCACGATCGCGACCGCGCTCAAGGCCGCGGGCTACCGCACCGCCCTGGTCGGCAAGTACCTCAACGGCTACGGCGAGCAGAAGCGCCTCAACGGCGCTCCGAGCATGAGGTACGTCCCGCCCGGCTGGACCGACTGGTACGCCGCCTTCGACCCGCCCCCCGGCAACCCGATCCCCGGCGGGACCTACAACTACACCGACCAGCCGATCAACCACGACGGCCGCGTCGAGCTGCACCGCCACCGCTACTCCACGGCCACCACGGGCGACATCGCCACCTCGCTGGTCGACCGCTACTCCGCCGGGGCCGACCCGTTCTTCATGTACCTCGCGTTCGTCGCGCCCCACTTCGGCAACCCCCACGAGCCCGACGACCCGTCGTTCGTGCTGCCCGACGGGCGGCGCGAGACGCTGGGCACGCCGTACGTCCCGGCCTGGGTGCGCGGCCGCTTCGACAAGCTGATCACCAAGGCACCGGGCTTCGGCGGCGACGACGACCCGAGCGAGGTCGACATCAGCGACAAGCCGGCCTACATGCGCTCGCACGTCGAGCCCAACCGCTCGATGGAGCTGGCTGCGCTGGAGTCCGCACGGCAGCGCGCCGAGTCGGTGTTCCTCGTCGACCTGCAGGTCAAGCGTCTCGTCGCCAGGCTCAAGGCCCGGGGCGAGTGGGCCAACACGGTGCTCGTGCTCACCAGCGACAACGGCTTCTTCCTCGGGGAGCACCGCCACCTCAAGGGCAAGATCAAGCCCTACGAGCCGTCCACCCGTGTGCCCCTGCTCCTCACCGGCCCGGGGATGCGCGACGGCACGAAGCGCGACGACCCGATCACGACGGTGGACCTGACCGCGACGATCCTCGAGATGGCCCGCGCGGTCCCGTTCATCACCCCCGACCACCCGCTCGACGGCACCAGCCGCCTCACCACGCTGCTCGACGGCGACCAGGGCTGGCGGTTCCCGGTGATGACCGAGGGCCGGCTGTGGCCGGCGACCGACGAGCCGGCGCGGCGCAAGGTCGGCTTCACCTCCCAGGTCTCCTACGTCGGGCTGCGCACGCCTCGCTACTCCTACGTCCGCTACGACAAGGGCGCCGAGGAGCTCTACGACCTGCGGGTCGACGCCAACCAGATGGCCAACGTCGTCGACCTCCCGCAGTACTCCGACGTCGTCGACGAGCTGCGCACGCTCTGGCACGAGTACGCCGCGTGCGCGGGCCCGCAGTGCCGGCGCGACCTGCCCACCGACCTGCGGGCCGACCCGGCGCAGAGCACCGAGCTGACCTCGTCGTTCTGGCAGCAGGTCAACGGGCGCGCCGCCGCTACGCTGACGCGGTGACCGAGACCCCCCTCGACCGTCCCCGCCGCTGGTCCTACTTCGGGCCCGCGGGGACCTTCACCGAGCAGGCACTGCGGACCCTGCCCGAGGCGGACGAGGTCGAGACCGTGCCGCTCGCCACCGTCACCCTCGCGCTCGACTCGGTCCGCAACGGCGAGGCCGACGCCGCGGTCGTCCCGATCGAGAACTCCGTCGAGGGCTCGGTGCCCGTCACGCTCGACGAGCTGGCCACCGGCGAGCCCCTGATGATCCTGCGCGAGATGACCGTGCCCGTGGCGTTCTCGCTGCTCGTCCGCCCGGGCCACCGCCTCGAGGACGTGCGCGTCGTCGGCACCCACCCGCACGCCGACGCCCAGACCCGCGGCTGGGTCGCCAAGCACCTGCCCGAGGCGACCGTCGTGCACGCCACGTCGACCGCCGCCGCAGCAGCCGCCCTGGCCGAACCCGGCTCCGAGCCCCTGTGGGACGCGGCGATCTCGGCGCCGCTGGCGGCCGAGCGCTACGGCCTCGAGGCGGTCGCGACCGGCATCGGCGACAACGCCGAGGCGATCACCCGCTTCGTGCTGGTCGGGCGGCCCGGCCGCCCCAGCGAGCCGACCGGCCGCGACAAGACGAGCATGGTGCTGTTCATGCGGGAGAACCACCCGGGTGCGCTGCTGGAGATCCTCGAGCAGCTCGCCACGCGTGGGGTGAACCTGACCCGCATCGAGTCGCGCCCCACGGGCCACGCCCTCGGCGACTACTGCTTCTCGGTCGACGCCGAGGGGCACATCGAGGACCGCCGCCTCGGCGAGGCCCTCATGGGGCTGCGACGCATCTGTGCCGACGTACGTTTCCTCGGGTCCTACGAGCGCCACGACGGCAAGGCGCCGGTCATCCGTCCGGGCACGACCGACGAGGAGTTCAACCGGGCGACGGCCTGGTTGGCGCGTCTGCGCGACGGAGCCTGAGGCCGGTCCTACCCTGACCGGGTGACGGACTCGACCCTGACCTCGCTGGTCCTCCTGGCGCTCGCCCTCTCCGGCGTCGCGCTGGCGGTCGCGCTCTCCGGCGCCCGCCACCAGAGCGCCCGACGTCGACGCGCCGCGTCCTCCGAGCTGCCCACCGACGTCAAGGGCCTGAGGTCCGAGGTCGCCGCGCTGGTCGAGCAGAGCCGGCTCGCGCTGCGCCAGCCCGAGGTGCTGCGCTACGACGCGTTCGGCGACATGGGCGGACGCCTGTCGTGGTCGCTGGCGCTGGTCGACGAGGCCGGGACCGGCGTCGTGCTCACCTCCATCCACGGACGCAGCGACGCGCGGTCCTATGCCAAGAGCCTGGTCGACTGGGAGTCCGACCAGCCCCTCTCGCCGGAGGAGGACGCGGTCATCGCCTCGGCCCGTGCCCGCAGCCTCGGCGAGCTGCCCGGCCCGACCCCCGCCCGTCCGCGCGCCAAGGTGGGACGGCGCACCGACCCCGACGAGGCCGTCCTCGAGCAGGCCGCCAGCGAGGTCGTCGTGCGCTCCGAGGGCTCCGAGAACGACACCCGCTCGGCGTGACCCCCTGCACGCTGTGACCTGAGTCCCGTTCGGTTCTGCAACACGTTCCACCCGCCTACCCTGGGCGCATGGGTCTCCTCACTCCGCTCGCGGTGCGCATCGGCGCGCTCGAGTTCATGCCGAACTACCTGCCGCAGATCGTCGCCACCGACCGTGCCCTCCAGAAGGCCACGCGCGGGCGGGTCAGCATCCTCGACATCGCGGGCCTGCCGAACCTCACGCTCACCGTGATCGGCCGCAAGAGCGGCCAGCCGCGCTCCACGCCGCTGCTCGCCGTCCCCCGCGGCAACGACTGGCTGATCGCCGGCTCCAACTTCGGCGGCCCCAAGCAGCCCGTCTGGGTGGTCAACATCGAGGCCAACCCCGAGTGCGAGATCACCATCAAGGGGAAGACCAAGCCGATGCTCGCCCGTCGGCTCGAGGACGCCGAGCGCGAGGAGGCCTGGCTCTTCATGCAGAAGACGTGGCCGAACTACCGCAAGTACGAGGAGCGGACGGACCGGCAGATCAAGGTCTTCCTCCTGACTCC
>CAZKZQ010000144.1:0-2658 GCA_964557235.1 uncultured Nocardioidaceae bacterium | reverse complement strand
GCGCTACCGGGGGACGCGGACGAGCAGCTTTCCGTGGAGGCACTCGCAGGTGATCTCGTGGCCCAGCCCGATGAAGTCGCCGTCGATCTGGCGGGGGATCTCGCTCGAGGCGCGGATGACGACCTTGCGGCCGGTCATGCGGTTGACGGTCTCGTCGAGCTTCTTGCCGCGGGTGATCACGCGGACGACGACGAGCAGCCAGTGCAGGAAGCGGGCCGGGTTGATCAGGACGACGTCGAGCTTGCCGTCGTCGAGGGTGGCGTCGGGGAGCAGGGGCAGGCCGGCCTGGAGGAAGCCGACGTTGCCGACGACGATCGTGCGGGCGCGGTGCTTGGTGAACTCGCCGTCGTCCACGGAGATCTCGACCGAGGCGGCCGGGAACATCAGGTTGCGCAGGCCGGAGACGACGTACGCCAGCCAGCCCACCTTGGCCTTGATCTGCTCGTTGGCGCCCTCCATGATCGCGGCGTCGAAGCCCATGCCGGCCATGACGAGGAAGTGCTCGTCCTCGCCGATGCCGTCGCCGGAGATGTGCACGAGGTCGATCGCGCGGTCCTGGCCGTTGAGCGCGACCTCGATCGCCGCATTGAGGTAGAGCGGCAGGTCGAGGTTGCGGGCGAGCAGGTTGCCCGTGCCGGCAGGGACGACTCCGACCGGGATGCCGGTGCCCGCCAGCTCGGCGCAGACCGTGCGGACGGTGCCGTCGCCGCCGCAGACGACGACCACCTCGGCGCCGGCCTCGGCAGCCGCGGCCGCCATGCTGCGGCCCGGGTCCTCGATCGTGGTCTCGAACCACAGCGGGGGGTTCCAGCCCAGCTCGGCGGCGCGGGCGTCCACGAGGGCGCGGAAGGCCTCGACGCTCTCCACCTTGATCGGGTTGAGCACGACGGCGAGCGTGTGGTTGCTCGGGTGCGTGGTGGGCAGCGGCACCACGGGCTTGGCGCGCGGCGTCGGGTCCGCGAGGTACGTCGCCGCGCACAGCACCGTGATCGCGAGGGCGAAGCCGGCGACCACGTCGGTGATCCCGTGCACGCCGAGGAGGAGTCGGTCGAGGCCGATCAGGAGCGCCAGTGCGATGCCGGCCACCGCGACGAGGCGTCTCTGGCTGCGGCGTCGCAGGAACATCGTGGCGAGCACCATGAAGATGCCGGCCAGGCACGCCGTCCCGCTGGAGTGGCCGGAGGGGAAGGCGCCGTCGAGCAGCTGCATGTGGGCATACGTCGGGCGAGGACGCTCGAAGGCCGTCTTCATGACCGTCGTGACGAGGGTGGTGACGAGCGTGACGCTCACGACCCAGGCCGCGGGCCGCACGTGACGCTTCCACAGCAGCAAGCCGGCGATGACGAGCGTGTAGAGCGCGACCGGGGGGACCCGGAACAGGTCGGCCAGCACCCTGGCGGCGTGCTCGACCCCGGGGTGCCGGTCGGCGAATGCGGCCAGCGGCTCCCCGAACCACACGTCGATCCGGTCGGCGGTCTCGGGGGACAGCCCGACCAGGAGCGAGGCGGCGATGAGGACGGCGAGGCTGGTCAGCCCGCCCCACAGCAGGCGCTGGCGCGTCTCCGCGCTGAACGTCATGGTCACCTCGTGTCGTGCTGGGGGTCTGTCGGGCCGGCCCTCCCGGCGAACGGCCGAGGGATCCGACCAAGTATCTCCGCACGGGCGTCGGACAACCGTGAGCCCCGTCGCACCCGGAGGGGTGCGTCGCGTCACGTCGCCCGTAGGCTTGCCCGGTGATCGATCCACGTCTGCTCCGCGAGAACCCCGACGCCGTCCGCGAGGCCCAGGCCCGCCGTGGGCTGTCGTCCGAGGTCGTGGACCGGGCGGTCGCCGCCGACGCCCGCCGGCGTACGGCGATCGCGGACTTCGAGCGCCTCCGCGCCGAGCAGAAGTCGCTGGGCAAGCAGATCCCGCAGGCCCAGGGCGACGAGAAGCAGGAGCTGCTCGCGCGCACCAAGGCGCTGTCCGCGGCCGTCAAGGAGGCCGAGGCCGCCCAGGCCGACGCCGAGGCGGAGTACGCCGACGCGGTCCGCGCGATCCCCAACCCGGCGGCCCCCGAGGCCCCGGCCGGCGGCGAGGACGACTACGTCGTGCTCGAGCACGTCGGGACCCCGCGCGACTTCCAGGCCGAGGGGTTCAAGGCGCGCGACCACGTCGAGCTCGGCCGCATCCTCGGCGCGATCGACATCGAGCGCGGGGCCAAGGTCTCGGGTGCGCGGTTCTACTACCTCACCGGTGCCGGCGCCGACCTCGAGCTTGCGCTGGTCAACCTGGCGATGGACCAGGCCCGCGCGGCCGGGTTCACCACCGTGATCCCGCCGGCGCTGGTGCGCCCGCGCGCGATGGACGGCACCGGCTTCCTCGGCCAGGCGGCCGACGACGTCTATCGCATCGAGGGCGAGGAGCTCTACCTCGTCGGCACCTCGGAGGTGCCGCTGGCGGCGTACCACTCCGACGAGATCCTCGACGTGTCGCGCCTGCCGCTGCGCTACGCCGCGTTCAGCCCGTGCTTCCGCAAGGAGGCCGGCTCCTACGGCAAGGACACCAGCGGCATCATCCGCGTGCACTGGTTCGACAAGGTCGAGATGTTCACCTACACGACGGTCGAGGAGTCCTACGCCGAGCACCAGCGGCTGCTCGCGTGGGAGAAGGAGTTCC
>CAZKZQ010000143.1:5933-9762 GCA_964557235.1 uncultured Nocardioidaceae bacterium | reverse complement strand
CGGCTGATCACGACGGAGTCCGCGATCCCGCTCGCCACGGCCGCCCGCACGACGGCGTCGCGGTGCTCGCCGAGCACGACCGCGATCACGTGGGGCACGGCGGCCAGCTCGGCCGCCGGCGGGCACAGCACGCGCCGCCCGAGCGGCGGCGGGGTCAGCGCTCCGTCAGGGCCGAGGAAGATCCCCGAGACCTCGCCGACCACGTCGTGGCCGGCCACCTCGGCGCGGTCGGCCGCCGTCATCGCGTCGTACAGGGTCGAGGCGCCGGGCGCCCAGCTGCCCACCGCCACGACGGCCACCGTCACCGACGCGAGACGCTCCGCCGCCCCCGCCACCTCGGGCTGTCGTCGCAGCGCGTCGGCGGCGCGGTCGTCGCTGAGGATCATCGGGGCGTAGAAGACGTACGCCGGCCCGCCGCTCGCGGCGGCGAAGCGCCGCACGAGCTCCACGGAGCCGCCCTCGTCGGCCCGGGGCAGCGCGCCCGTGAGCTGCACGACCGGCACCCGCGGCACGCGCTGCAACCGGTCGACGGCAGCCGCGATCGTGCGCGACCACGCCAGCCCGAGCACGTCGCCGGTGTCGAGGACGCTCTCCAGGAGGTGGGCGGTCGCCGAGGCCAGCTCGTCACGACCCATCGCGACCCCCGGCTCCGTGCGCACCACGACCACGTGGCGCAGCCCCAGCCGGTCGCGCACGCGGTCGCCGAGCTCGGCGTCCACCCACGCGGGCGCGTCGACCTGGACCCGCACCCACCCGCACTCGCGAGCCCGCTCGAGCATGCGGGCGACCTGGAAGCGGCTGAGGCCGTAGTGGTCGGCCACCGCCTTCTTGGTCCAGCCGTCGAGGTGGAACCGGCGGCACACGTCGAGGGTGAGCAGCTCGTGGTCGCGACCGGAGGTCATGGGTGCCTCCCGAGAAGGAGCGCTCAGATGAGCGATTCACGCTCACTATGCCAGCCCCGCGTTGCTCATCCGGTCCGGCGGGGAAAGCCTGCCCCGAGGGTCTGCCCGGGACACCGCCGCGGTGCGGCCCTCCTCTCGGAAGGACAGCCATGACCCAGACGACCGATCACGAGACCACCGGATCGCGCACCGGGGAGGCGACAGGTCGGCTGCTGACCGGCAAGATGCTCGCCGCCGCCATCGTGTCGGCCGTCGCCGGCCTGCTCTACGGCTATGACACCGGGATCATCTCCGGTGCCCTGCTGCAGATCAGCGACGAGTTCGACACCGGCAACGGGATGGAGCAGTCCATCGCCGCCGGCATCCTGCTCGGCGCCGTGATCGGCGCCCTGACGTGCAGCCTCCTCTCCGAGCGCTGGGGCCGGCACAAGACGATCCTCATGATCTGTGCGATCTTCGTCGTCGGCAGCCTGCTGTGCTCGATCTCGCCGAGCGCTGTGGTGCTGGCGCTGGCGCGCATCGTGCTGGGCTTCGCGGTCGGCGGCGCGACGCAGACGGTCCCGATGTACGTCGCGGAGCTGTCCCCCACCGCCATCCGCGGCCGCCTGGTGCTGTGCTTCCAGCTCGCGATCGGCGTGGGCATCGTGATCGCCACCATCGTCGGTGCGACGTCGTCGGTGGACTGGCGCCTGGCGATCGGCGCCGCCGCCGTCCCTGCCGCGCTGATGCTCGTCTTCCAGCTGCGGCTGCCCGAGAGCCCCCGCTGGCTGATCAAGCACGGCCGCCGCGAGGAGGCCGAGGAGGTGCTGCGCAGCGTGCGCCCCGACGGCTACGACATCGACCCCGAGGTGCGGGACATCGTCGAGCTCGAGGAGCGCAAGAAGGAGACCAAGGCCCGCGAGCGCGGCTGGAACGGCCTCAAGCGCAGCTGGGTGCGACCCGCGGTCGTCGCCGGCTGCGGTCTGGCGATCTTCACCCAGCTGAGCGGCATCGAGATGGTCGTCTACTACTCCCCCACGATCCTGACCGACAACGGGTTCTCCGACTCGACCGCGCTCAACGTGAGCGTCGGACTGGGCGTGACCTACCTGAGCCTGCAGATCCTCGGCCTGTGGCTGGTCGACAAGGTCGGACGTCGCCGGCTCACGCTCATCATGACTCCCGGGGCCGCGCTGTCCCTGATCGTGCTCGGCGCCTTCTTCGTCACCGACAACGTGACGAAGGACAGCACGCCGTACATCATCGCGTGCCTGATCGCCTTCATGGCCTTCACCGCCGGCGGCATCCAGCTGATGGGCTGGCTGGTCGGCTCGGAGATCTATCCGCTCGCCGTCCGGAGCGCCGGCACCAGCCTGCAGTCGGCGTCGCTGTGGTCGACCAACCTGCTGATCACGCTCACGCTGCTCACGATGATGGACCTGTTCGGAGTGGGCCAGGTGTTCTGGATCTATGCCGGGTTCAACGTGGCGGCGTTCGTGTTCGTCTACGTCAAGCTGCCCGAGCTCACCGGCCACAGCCTGGAGGACATCGAGCGGCACCTGCGCGACGGCAACTTCACCCCCAAGGAGTTCGCCCGCGCCTCGAGCAGCTGATTCCCGAAACGCGCGTGACCAACGCGACGTCGGGTCGGTGACATGCGACCCGACGCTGGGGGTACGCCCATGAGGTGATCCCCCACACAACCCGCACGGCGCCCGGAGTGACTGCGTGAAGGCAGACGTCTTCTACGTCGTGGTCGGCCTCAGTCTCCTGCTCGCGATCGTGCTTCCCGTCATGCTCGAACGCTGGGCCGTCTCCGCACCGATGGTGCTCGTCGGCGTCGGTTTCTCGGTCGGCCTGACCCCTTTGCTGGACGGGGTCACCGTCGACCCCGCGGACAACCGGGCCCTGGTGGAGCACGTCACCGAGCTCGCCGTCATCGTCGCGCTGATGGGCGTCGGGCTCGCCCTGGACCGTCCCCTGCGGCTGCGCCGCTGGTCGTCCTGGCGGTCGTGGGGACCCACGTGGCGCATGCTGGCGATCGCGATGCCCCTGTCGATCGCGGCGGTGACGCTGCTGGGCATGTGGCTCGGACTCGGGCTGGCCTCAGCGCTCCTGCTGGCGGGCGCCCTCGCCCCCACGGACCCCGTCCTGGCCTCCGACGTCCAGGTCGCCGGCCCGCAGACCGGTGACACCGAGGTCGACGAGCCGGACGAGCTGCGCTTCGCCCTCACCAGCGAGGCGGGCCTCAACGACGGGCTGGCGTTCCCGTTCGTCTATGGCGCGACCCTGGTCGCCGCCAGCGGTGCCGGGGGCTTCCCCTGGTGGGAGTGGGTCTCGTGGTACCTCGTCGGCAAGGTCGTGGTCGGGGTCGCGGTCGGCATCGTGGTCGGCCGGGTGCTGGCCCACGTCGCCTTCAACGCCCAGAGCAACTCGCTGCGCGTCGCCGAGCGGGGTGAGTCGCTGACCGCCCTGGCCGCGCTGATCACGGCGTACGGCCTCGCGGAGGTCGCCCACGGCTACGGCTTCCTGGCGGTCTTCGCCGCCGCGATGACCTTCCGAACCTCCGAGCGGCACCACGACTACCACGCCGCGATGCACGACGTCACCGAGCGGCTCGAGCGGCTGCTGACGCTGGTGCTGCTGCTGGCGCTGGGCGTCGCCCTGAGCAGAGGGCTGCTGGAGAACCTCGACTGGCGCAGCGTCGTCATCGGACTCGGACTCATCCTCGTCATCCGTCCGCTCAGCGGTCTCCTGGCGCTGCTCGGCACGAAGTCGAGCCTCGACCGCGGTCAGCGCGGCGTGATCGCGTTCTTCGGGGTGCGCGGCATCGGGTCGGTCTACTACCTCGCCTACGGCATCGGCGAGGCTCCCGAGCTCGCCTCGGACTGGCTGTGGTCGACCGTCGCGTTCACCGTGACCGCCTCGGTGCTCATCCACGGCGTCCT
>CAZKZQ010000143.1:0-5833 GCA_964557235.1 uncultured Nocardioidaceae bacterium | reverse complement strand
GCCTCGACGCCCACGACGACGAGCCGATCGGGCAGCCGGCCGAGGGCACGGGCGAGCTCGACGACCTCGACCAGCCCGATCGCGTGGGTGCTGCCGCTGCGCGCCCACGCGGGCTGACCCCACGGCTCCGCCGTCGGCCGGGTCTCGAGCTGGTGCACGGTGCCGCAGGGTGCACCGGAGCGGACAGCGTCGACCACCACCACCGGGGAGTGCCCGGCCCACACGTCGAGCAGGGAGGTGGGGTCCTCGTGCTCGACGACCGTGACCGCCGGAAGCCGGGTGGACACCTCGCGAGCGACCAGTCCGCCCACGGCGTCGTCCCCGCGGTCGGAGCTGCCCAGCCCGATCACCAGGGGGCGCGTCATGCCCGGTCCACCGTGAGGTCGAGGAAGTGGGTCGCGCAGGAGATGCACGGGTCGTAGCTGCGGATCGCGGCCTCGCACCGGTGCTGCAGCGCGTGCTCGTCGAGGTCGCTCCAGGCACCCACCATCGCGCGCAGGTCGGCCTCGATCCCGCTCTGGTTCTGCGAGGTGGGGGGCATGATCTGGGCGTCCTGGATGATCCCCTCGTCGTCGAGCACGTAGCGGTGGAACAGCACGCCGCGCGGAGCCTCGCTGGCACCGAAGCCCTCCCCCGCCCGCGCCGGGACGGGCACGCTCGGGTCGCCTGTGCCGTCCCAGCCGTCGACGATCCGGAGTGCCTCGTGACAGGCCTCCACGAGCTCGACCGCCCTCACGATGATCGACCGGAAGGGGTTGCGGCAGCTCTCCCCCAACCCGGCGCCGGCAGCCGCGTCACGGGCGAGCGGGGAGAGCAGGTCGGCGTTGAGCGCGTAGCGGGCGAGAGGGCCGACGGCGTAGGGGCCGTGGGCCCCGCCGTCGAGCCGGGCGTGCAGGGCATGGGAGTGCCTCACCTGCACCTCCTCGATCCGCTCGGCGAAGTCCCTGACCGGGAAGACGGTGCCCCTGGTGGTCCTCACCAGGGTGCCGCCCTCGATCGGGTAGCCGGTCTCGCCGCGCAGGGCGAGGTACTCGTGGGGCTGTTCGAAGTCGGGGAAGTCGAAGCCCGCCACCAGGCGGACCGTCGCGAGCGCGTCCTCCAGCGCCTGCTCGAGGTCGGGTCGGAGCCCTCGCACCTGCTCGACGGTCGGGAACCGGTAGAACCCGCCGACCCTGACGTTCACCGGGTGCACCGAGCGGCCGCCGACCACCTGCATCACCCGGTTGCCGGCCTTCTTGAGCCGCAGTCCCTGCTCGACCACGGCCGGATGGTCCGCGGCCATGTCGATGGCCCCGTCGTAGCCGAGGAAGTCGGGGGCGTGCAGCAGGAAGACGTGCAGCGCGTGGCTCTCGATCCACTCGCCGCAGTAGAGGAGCCGTCGCAGCGTGCGGATCTCGTCGCTCACGCCCACACCGCAGGCGTCCTCGACAGCCCAGCAGGAGCTCATCTGGTAGGCCACCGGGCAGATGCCGCAGATCCGGGCGGTGATGTCGGGGGGCTCGGTGAAGGAACGGCCGCGCAGGAACGCCTCGTAGAACCGCGGCGGCTCGTAGAGCCGCAGCTGTACGTCGGTCACCTCGCCGTCGCGATAGGCGATGTGCATCGCACCCTCGCCCTCCACCCGGGCCAGGGTGCCGACGTGCAGGACGTGCCCACCGTCCTTGTGCTGGTGGGTCATCGGGCCTCCTCCCCCGGGACCTGCTCGTGCCGCGTGCTCTCCCGCAGGAAGGCCTCCGAGGCGGCGTTGAAGGTCCGGAACACCCGGGTCACCTCGGGCTCGCTCATCCCGAGCAGGCTCAGCCGGCCGGCGATCGACGCCGTGTTGGGCGTGTCCTGCGGCCCGAAGCAGCCGTAGCAGCCCCGGGCGAAGCTCGGGCACAGCGCCCCGCAGCCGGCCTGGGTGACCGGGCCGAGGCACGGTGTCCCGTGCGCGACCGTCACGCACACGTTGCCTCGTCGCTTGCACTCCACGCAGACGCTGTGCGTGGAGATCCGTGGCGCGCGCCCCTGGAGCTCGGCGGCCAGCACCTCGAGCAGCTGCTGCTTGTCGACCGGGCAGCCGCGCAGCTCGAAGTCGACCGGCACGTGGGCGGCGATCGGCGTCGACCGGGCCAGGGTCTCGACGTACTCGGGATGGGCGTACACGACCGAGCGGAACTCGGCGACGTCGGCGAAGTTGCGCAGCGCCTGGATCCCGCCCGCGGTCGCGCAGGCCCCGATCGTCACCAACCGGCCCGACACCTCGCGCACCTGCTGGATCCGCTCGAGGTCGTCGGGCGTGGTGACCGAGCCCTCGACCAGCGACACGTCGTAGGGGCCCTCGACGACGGCCCTGGTGGCCTCGGGGAAGTAGGCGATCTCCACCTCTCCCGCCAACGGGATCAGCTCGTCCTCGCAGTTGAGCAGGGTCAGCTGGCAGCCGTCGCAGGACGCGAACTTCCAGACCGCCAGCGTGGGCCGCCTCACAGCTCCGCCCGTCCCATCAGCGGCTCCAGACGGTCGTAGCCGAGCACCGGCCCGTCCAGGCAGCTGAACAGCTCCCGGACCTGGCAGTGCCCACAGAGCCCGACCCCGCACCTCATGTTGCGCTCGAGCGACAGGCGTACCCGCTCGGGTGCCATCCCGCGGTCGACCAGGGCGCGGGCCGAGTGCCGCATCATCACCTCGGGCCCGCACACCAGGGCGAGCGCATTCGCGGGGGCGTCGACCCTCGCCCGCTCGATCAGCTGGGTGACCAGTCCGACCCGTCCGTGCCAGCCGCGGGGAGCCCTGTCGACGATCACCTCGACGTCGATGTCGTGCTGGTCGGCCCACACCCGGTGCTCGTCCGCGTAGAGGACCTCGTCGGGACCTCGGGCGCCGTAGAGCAACGAGACCCTGCCGTAGGCGTCGCGGTCCGCGGCGACCCGCAGGATCACCGGTCGCAGCGTCGCCAGGCCGATGCCACCGGCCACCACCACCACCTCGCCACCGCGCCCACGCTCGACCTCCCAGCCGCTGCCGAAGGGACCCCGCACCCCGACCGCCGCACCAGGCGCTGCCGTCGCGAGGGCGTGCGTGACCGAGCCGACGTCGCGGACGGTGTGCTGCAGCACCTCCGGACGCGCAGGGTCGCCGCTGATCGAGATCGGCACCTCGCCCACCCCGAACGCGAGCAGCATCGTGAACTGTCCTGGCGCGAAGGCCAGCGGCACGCCGTCGCTCGGGACCAGCTCCAGCGAGCGCGTGTCGCGGGTCTCCCGCCGAGAGGTGCGCACGACGTACTGCCGCGGCAGCATGTCCCTCGTCGTCGCCGGCTCGGCGTTCACGGACCGCTCCCGTAGAGGTCGAGCAGCCGGACCCGGGCCGAGTGCAGCCGCCTGGACATGACCTGGACCACCCGCTGGAGCAGCGCGTAGCCCAGGGTGGCGTCCTCCTGGCACTTGCCGCGCAGGCACTCGCCGTCGAAGGCGATCGCACTGGTGTCCTCGGTGGCCCGGGCATCGAACGTCCAGCGGTAGGGCGCGACCAGCCACGACCACCCCACGACGTCGCCGTCGTGCGCGGTGTCGAGAACGACGTCGTGGGTCGCCGTCCGCGTCCCGAGCGAGACCCGGCCGTGCCGGAGCACGTAGAAGGTGTCGGCGGGGTCGCCCTCGCGCAGGAGCAGCTCGCCCGGCCGGAAGTGCACGATCGTCGCACAGCCCGCGGCCAGCTCGAGCGTGGCCGGGTCGAGCCCGGCGAAGAAGGGGTGCTCGGGGAGCTGCTCGGCGATGGTCCGCACGGTCATCCCTCCGCCTCCGCGGCACGCCGGTGGGCGGCCACCTCCTCGGTGATGTCGATCGCGGCCGGGCACCACGTGACGCACCGGCCGCACCCCACGCACCCCGACATCCCGAACTGGTCGATCCAGGACGCCAGCTTGTGCGTCATCCACTGCCGGTAGCGCGACCGTGTGGTCTGGCGGACGTTGCCGCTGTGCAGGTGGGAGAAGTCGGCGTCGAAGCACGAGTCCCACACCCGCGTCCGCTCGAAGCCCACCCCTGCCAGGTCGCTGACGTCCTCAACGTCGGTGCAGAAGCAGGTCGGGCACACCGCGGTGCAGTTGCCACAGGCCAGGCACCGCTCGGCGACGTCGTCCCACAGCGGGCTGTCGGCAGCCGCGAAGAGCAGGTCCCTCAGGTCCGTGGTGTCGAGGTGTCGCCCCATCCTCGTCGCGGCGTCCTCGGCGACCCGGTCGGCCAGCTCGACGTCGGGCCGACCCGCCGGCGCGGCGCCGATCTCGTCGGCGACCTCGGCTCCGCGGTCGCTGCCCACCTCCACCAGGAACCGGTGGCCTTCCTCGTCCAGCAGCTCGGTGAGCGCCAGGTCGAACGGCGCCCCGTGTCCCTGACGAGGTCTCGGCCCCGTCCCCATCGAGACGCAGAAGCAGGTGCCACCGGGGTCGCCGCAGGTCACCGCGACGACGAACGCCCCCTCGCGGCGGGCGGCGTACGCCCCGTCCTGGTGGCCGCGGTCGCGCAGGACGGTGTCCTGGATGCCCACCGCGTGCAGGTCGCACGAGCGGACCCCCAGCAGCGCGTATGGTCCGTCGAGGTCAGGGCCGGCGGCCTGGACGTCGAAGCCCTCCGCGGTGCGGCGACCCCGCCAGAGAACCTCCTCGGTCGGGAAGAACACCGGCTTGGCGGACTGGGCGCCCGAGGCGAACCCGAACACCTTGGAGTCCTCGCGGCGCCGGAGCCGGTAGTGCGCGGCGTCCTGCTCGTCGCCCCAGCCCACCGGCAGGTCGGCGACGGTCGTCACCGGTGCGTTGGCGATCGCACCGTCGCGCACCGTGGGGCCGAGCACCGTGCAGCCGCGCCTTCTGAGCGCGTCGATCAGGGCTTGCAGCCCGGCGAGGTCGATCACTCGGCTCTCCACGATGGGCCTCCCCACGCAGTCGGGTCCGCCGTGCTCATTCTCCTGCGTGGTCCCGGGCCCCGCCAGGCACCTTGGCCCTGATTGCCCGGCAGGTGGCCCCCCGCCATCGGGATTCCTCACCGGCAGCGCTCGACGTGCACGGTCACGCCCCAGTCCGCAGATCCGCTTGACTCGTTCGAACATGTGTTCGATCCTTGGTGGATGCCAGGTCCCGCCGCCACCGCCCTCGACCCGAGGCGCTCGGTCGTCGAGCAGCTGCGCGAGCGGGTCGCGGCCATGGAGCGCGGGACCGCCCTCGAGCCCGTCCCCACCCTGCCCGGCATCGCCGACATCCTGCAGCTGCACGCCGGGGCGACGTACGCCGTCGACTCGGCCTCGCTCGGGCTCGCGCTGGCCGCGGGGGCGTCACGGGCGGGTGAGTGGGTCGGGTTCGCCGGGTGCTCCGACTTCGGCGCCGAGGCCGCGGCCGAGCTCGGCATCGAGCTGGCCCGCACGGTCCTGGTGCCCGACCCGGGTGAGCACTGGCTGGAGGTGACCGCGGCGCTGGTCGACGTGCTGCGGGTGGTGGTGCTGCGGCCCCCCGCGTCCGTCGACGCACGCACGGCGTCGGTCCTCGACTCCCGCCTGCGCACACGCTCGGCGGTGCTGGTGGTCCACGGCGACTGGCCCCGGGTCGAGGCTCGCCTGAGCGTCGAGCAGTCCGCCTGGCGCGGCCCGGCGACCGGAGGCGGGCGGCTCGAGGAGCGACGCGCCCGGGTGCTCGTGCACCGCGGGGCGCGGCCGCCGCAGCGCGCCGACCTCAGCTGGCCGGGGGTCGTCCGCGTCGACCGGGACGCGCGTCGGGTCTCCCCCGTGGCTCCCGTGCATCAGGCGACCGGATGAGGGTGATGGTCGTGTGGTGCCCCGACTGGTCGGTGGTCGCCGCGCTCGAGGA
>CAZKZQ010000142.1:6482-9823 GCA_964557235.1 uncultured Nocardioidaceae bacterium | reverse complement strand
TCAGCCGCATCACCTCGCGCTCGCGCTCGGTGAGGCGGTCGAGGTCCTCGTCGACCTGGGCGACCGCGATCGAGCCCGCGAAGGCGTCGAGCACGAAGCCCGCCAGACGCGGGGAGAACACCGCGTCGCCGGTGGAGACCCGCCCGATCGCGTCGACCAGCTCCGGGCCGGTGATGGTCTTGGTGACGTAGCCCCGCGCCCCGCCGCGGATCGTGCCGATCACGTCCTCGGCGGAGTCGGAGACCGACAGGGCGAGGAACCTCGTGTCGGGGCAGCGCGGCGCCGCGCGGCGCATCACCTCGACTCCCCCGCCACCGGGCAGGTGCACGTCGAGCAGCACCACGTCGGGACGGTGCGCCTTGACCTGCTCCACCGCGGAGTCGACGTCGTCGGCCTCGGCCACCACCGTCACGCGGCCGGGGTAGGACGCGAGCTCGGCGCGCACGCCCGAGCGGAACATCGCATGGTCGTCGACGACGACGACGCTGACCGGGTCGCTCATGACTCCTCCTCCTGCTGGGTGACGACGGGACTGACCGGCATGCCGAGCCGCACCTCGGTGCCGCCGCCCGGACTGCTGCGCACCTCGGCGGTGCCGCCGTGGCGCTCCATCCTGCCGACCACGCTGTTGCGGACGCCCTGGCGGTCCTGCGGCACGGAGGCGAGGTCGAACCCGCGACCTCGGTCGCGCACGAACACCTCGACCCGCTCGTCGCCGACCTCGGCATAGACGTCGACGCGCGGCGCCCCCGAGTGGCGTACGGCGTTGAGCACGGCCTCGCGCGTCGCGCCGACGAGCGGCACGAGCTGCGTCGTCGTCGGGCGGTCGCCCACGGTGACCACCTCGACCGGCACGCCGTGCAGGTCCTCGGCCTCGGCGGCCACGGTGCGCAGCGAGCCGGCGAGCGTGCCCTCGGGGGCGGCCTGGTCGCCGTAGAGCCACTGCCGGAGGTCGCGCTCCTGCGCCCGCGCGAGCCGGGCCACGGTGGCCGGGTCGGCGGAGCTGCGCTGGATCATCGCGAGGGTCTGCAGCACCGAGTCGTGCAGGTGCGCCGCGACGTCGGCGCGCTCCTGGGTGCGGATGCGCTCGGCGCGCTCGTCGGTCAGCTCCGAGGCCAGGCTGAACAGCCACGGCCCGAGCACCACGGCGAGGCCGGCCATGCCGAGGACGCCGGCGACCACCATGTCGCGCGCGACCGAGATCTGCCCGGACTGGGCGGCGAAGAGCACCAGTGCGGCGACCAGGAGCCCGGCACCGGCGACCAGCCGCGCCCAGGCCGCGGCTCCCCCGCTGCCCAGCAGGATGCGGCTGATGCCGACCCGGTCGGAGGTGTGGCGCCAGCGCTCGCGCTGCGCCTCGTCGGCCTGGAGCCACAGCACGACGACCCCGAGCACCGCGAACGCCGCGGGCCACAACAGGTGGAAGCTGCCGGTGGCGATGTCGGTGAGACCGGTCAGACCGATCACGACGACGGCGAGGGCGAGGAGCGTCCCGGCGTCCCGTCGACGACCCTCGCCGCGGCCGGGTCGCAGCCCGCGACGCGAGGCCGACTCGAGCCCGGGGCTCGAGGCCTCGGGCCGGGTGTCCATCGGGAGCATCAGCCACAGCGCGAGGTAGAGGACGATCCCGATGCCGGCCAGGGTCGAGATGACGAAGAACCCGCGGACCAGGACCGCGTCGACCCCGAGGTGCTCGGCGACCCCGCCGGCAACGCCCGCGACGTAGCTGTCGCGGCGACTGCGGTGCGCCTTGCGGGGCACCCACGCCTCACCCGTGCCCGGGGTCGGTCCCGGGGCAGGGGGCTGCGGGTGCGTGGTCTGGCTCATCCCCGTCATCGTCGCAGAGCGAGGAGGGCCGGCACATGAGGCGCGACCCTGATCCGACCCTGACCGGTTCAGGGGGTGGGCAGGGCATGATCAGGGGCCTCACCGATGGTGCGCACGCGAGGAGAGGGGCGACGGTGGAGCCATGAACGAGACCGTGTCCACACCGCCCCCTCCCGGGTCGACCCCGCCGCCGCCCGGACCCCCGCCGCACGAGCCGCCTCCCGGCGCCTCGGGCCCCGGTCCGTCGGGCGAGGGTCCCCGCGCCGGGATGAACACCTCCGCCCTCGGCGACTACCGCTCGCTGCGACGCAGCGCCTATGACCGCAAGGTCGCCGGCGTTGCCGGTGGCCTCGCCCGCCACCTCGACATCGACCCCCTGCTCGTGCGGGTGCTGTTCGTCGTCCTGGCCTTCTTCGGCGGCTCCGGGATCCTGCTCTACGGCGTGCTGTGGCTCCTCGTCCCCGACGAGCGCGACGGCCACGTGGTCGTCCCGAGCGACGACTCGACCCGCAACGTGCTGGTCATCGTCGCCCTCGTCGTCGCGACGCTCATCGCGCTGACCACCGGGGTCGGCGGCGACAGCGGCGGCGTCTGGTTCATCTGTGTCGTGGCGGTCGGTGCGCTCGCGTTCCACCTGATCCGCCAGTCGCGCCGCCAGCACCGCGAGGCCCACGCCGCGCAGGGCCAGCCGGGCGCGACCACGTGGACCGCGGAGGCCTCCGGGGCGACGTACTCCACGACAGCGACGGGGACCGCGACGGGCATGGGCCCGACCGGCTCGACCTGGACGGGTTCGGGCTGGTCCTCGACGCCCTACGGCACGCCGCCCGGCGGCAGCTGGACGGCTCCCCCGCCGCCGTACCCCCCGGCGCGCAGGCGCCGCGGTCCCCTGCTGTTCATGCCGACCCTCGCGCTCGTGGCGCTCGGCGCCGGCGTCCTCGGCCTGCTCGACAGCCAGGGCACCAACGTCCCGGACGCGGCCTACGCCGCACTCGCGCTCGGCACGGTCGGCACCATGCTCGTGGTCGGCTCGTTCTTCGGCCGCGCCGGCGGGCTGATCCTGCTGGGGCTGATCTCGCTCGGGGCGCTCGGCGCCACGGCGGTGGCCGAGCCGTCCTACGACGGCTCGCGGGACGTCACGATCCGCCCGACCTCGTCGGGCGACCTGCAGAGCAGCTACTCCGTGCCGGCCGGACAGATCGTCATCGACCTGACCGACGTCAGCGAGCCCGCGGGGCTCGCGGGACGCACCCTCGAGGTGGACGTGAACGCCGGCGAGATCGTCGTGATCGTCCCCGGCTACCTCGACGTCACCGTCGACGCCGAGATCCGCTACGGCGGCGCGATCGATACCCCTGACGGCCTGACCCACGACGGGTGGGGCACCACCATCGAGAACACCTACCGCGGCGGGGCCGGCTCGCCGAGCGCGCCGCTCGAGCTCGACCTGGAGGCCGGGTTCGGCCACATCGACGTGAGGAGGGGCTGACATGACCGAGCGTGACGAGACCTAC
>CAZKZQ010000142.1:0-6382 GCA_964557235.1 uncultured Nocardioidaceae bacterium | reverse complement strand
CCAGTGGCAGGGCCGGCAGGTCGAGGAGGACGAGGACGCCGACAGCCCGTTCCACCCGCTGCAGACCGGATACCTCGTGGTGGGCCTGCTGGCGATCGGGCTGGCCCTGATGTGGCTGCTCACCGACCAGGGCGTGATGGACGTCGGCGACGGTGGCGTGGCCTTCTCCATCGTGCTGATCGCGTCGGGCCTGGTGGCCCTCGTGGCGAGCCTCGGACGGTCGCTGCGCCGACGCTGATCGCGTCGGTTGCGGGCGGAAACTCGGTCGCTTTCGTCGGCGCCGGTTCCTAGCCTGGGGCGGTGCGGCCACGACATCTCGACGACCCCGGCCCTGCGGACTCCCGCGGGCCGGGGTCGTTCCTGCTCTGGGTGGCGCGCCACCAGTGGCAGACCCTCGCCGCGGGCATGTGGTGGGGCATCGTGTGGATGTGCTGCCAGGCGGTCATGCCGGCACTCGTCGGCTTCACCATCGACCACGGCCTGGTCGCCCGCGACCGCGACGTCCTGCTCTGGATGAGCCTGGCCCTGCTGAGCCTCGGGCTGCTGCAGGCCGCCTCGGCGATCCTGCGCCACCGCTGCGCGGTCTCCAACTGGCTCACCTCGGCCTACCGCACCGTGCAGGTCACCAGCGACCACGCGATCGAGCTGGGGGCCACGCTCCCGCGCAAGGTCTCGACCGGCGAGGTCGTCGCGATCGGCACCTCCGACCTCGCCCGCATCGGCCAGCTGATGGACGTCACCGCCCGCGGCAGCGGCGCCCTCGTGTCGTTCGTGGTCGTGGCCTTCCTGCTGCTCGGCACGTCGAAGGTGCTCGGTGCCCTCGTGCTCGTCGGGGTGCCCCTGCTCGTGCTCGCGCTGTGGCCGGTCATGGGTCCGCTGCAGCGGCGCGCGATCCGCCAGCGCGAGCACTACGGCGAGCTGGTCAACCTGGCCGCCGACATCGTCGCCGGCCTGCGCATCCTCCGCGGCATCGGCGGCGAGCGCGTCTTCCTCCGCAAGTACGCCGAGGAGTCGGGCCGGGTGAAGCGCTCCGGCATCGACTACGGCCGGGTCCACTCGCTGCTCGACGCCGCGCAGGTCGCGCTGCCGGGCGTCTTCGTCGTCACGGTCGTCTGGCTCGGCGCGCGCTTCGCGGTCGAGGGCCGGATCACCGTGGGCGAGCTGGTCGCGTTCTACGGCTACTCCGCCTTCCTGATGATCCCGCTGCGCACGGCGACCGAGCTCGTCGGCAAGGCGATCGGCGCGTGGGTCGCGGCGGGCCGGGTCTGCCGCGTGCTCCAGCAGGAGCGCGAGCACGGCTCGATCGAGGGCTCCGCGCCCGACACGGTCCCGGCCCTCGCCGAGCTGGTCGACGGCGACACCGGCACGCACGTCGCGCCCGGCCTGCTCACCGCGGTCGTCGCCACGCGCCCGGAGGACGCCGCGGCGCTGGCCGACCGGCTCGGCCGCTTCGCCCCCGGCGAGGTGACCTGGGGCGGGTCGCGCCTGGACGCCGTACCCCTGGCGGAGGTGCGGCGCCGCATCGTCGTCAGCGACACCGACAGCATGCTGTTCAGCGGGCCGCTGGGCGACGAGCTCGACGTGCTCGGCCGCGAGGAGGCGGCCGTGCTCGACGCGATCCACACCGCGGTCGCCGACGACGTCCTCGAGGCGCTGCCCGGTGGGCTGGAGGGCCGCGTCACCGAGCGCGGACGGTCGTTCTCCGGTGGCCAGCGGCAGCGACTCGTCCTGGCTCGCGCGCTGCTGCGCGACCCCGAGGTGCTGGTCCTGGTCGAGCCGACGTCCGCGGTCGACGCCCACACCGAGGCGCGCATCGCCGACCGGCTCGTCCGGGCCCGGCGCGGCCGCACCACGGTCGTCACGACCTCCAGCCCGCTCGTGCTCGACCGGGCCGACGTCGTCGTCCTCCTCGCCGACGGGGTCGTCCACGCCACCGGTCGCCACCACGACCTGCTGCGCGAGTCGCCGACCTATGCCGCCGTGGTCACCAGGTCCGAGGAGGTGGGGGTGTGAGCGAGCGCAGCGGAGCGAACCAAAGTTCACACCTGGCTCCGCCGCCGAGCGGAGCGAAGGCGGTGGAAGTGTGAGCACGTCCCTCCCGGTCGCGTCGCAGCGCACGGTGAACCGCTACGTCGCCGCCCTGGTCTCGCGCCGGCGCCGGCTGGTCGGCGCGATGATCGCGCTGCACTGCCTGGCCACGCTGGCCGGGCTGGCCGCGCCCGCCCTGATCGGGCGCCTGGTGGAGGCGGTGCGGGACGGCACCACGACGGCGTACGTCGACCGCATCCTGCTGCTCCTCCTCGCGGCGCTGGTCGCGCAGACGGTGCTCACCCGGATGGCGCGCTACCGCGGGTTCGTCTTCGGCGAGGTCACCCTCGCCGAGCTGCGCGAGGGGTTCGTGCGCGACAGCCTGGCGCTGCCGCTCGGCGCGGTCGAGGCCGCCGGCAACGGCGAGCTGGTCAACCGCACCACGCGCGATGTCGACGCGCTGCAGTGGCTGGCCCGGCACTCGCTGCCCGAGACGGTCGTGGCGACCGTCCAGGTCGTCCTCACCGTGGGAGCGGCGCTGCTCGTCGGGTGGTGGGTGGCGCTGCCGATCCTGCTCGGGATGCCGCTGCTGGCCGCCGCGCTGCGGTGGTACCTCAGGCGAGCCCGCGACGGCTACCTCCGCGAGCACGAGAGCTACACCGGCATCGCGTCGTCGCTGACCGAGACCGCCGAGGGTGCGCGCACGGTCGAAGCGCTCGGGCTGCAGGAGCGTCGCCGTCGGCGGACCGCCCACGCCATCGCGGAGTCCTACACCGCCGAGCGCTACACCCTGTGGCTGCGCACGAGGTTCTTCCCCGTCTTCGAGCTCACCGTCAGTGCGATCCCCGTCGCCGGGACGATGCTGCTCGGAGGCTGGCTCTACCTCCGCGGGGACGTCGACCTCGGGGCGGTGACGGCCGCGACGCTCTACGTCCAGATGCTGTCGGACCCGATGGACCGCCTGGTCTCGGTGCTCGACGAGCTCCAGACCGGGTCGGTCTCGCTCGCGCGCATCCTCGGCGTGCGCGAGGTCCCCGACGACCGCACGACCACCGACCGCCGGCCGCAGACCGAGCACGTGCGGGCCGACGGGGTGCGCTTCGCCTACGACGGGAAGCGCGACGTCCTGCACGGGCTCGACCTCGACCTGCGGGTCGGCGAGCGCCTCGCGGTCGTCGGGCCGTCGGGCGCGGGCAAGTCGACGCTGGGCCGGCTGCTCGCGGGCATCCACCCGCCGCGGGAGGGCACGGTGACCGTCGACGACGTCGGCCTGACCGAGCTGCCGCTGCAGGAGCTGCGCGGGCACGTCGCGCTGGTGACCCAGGAGAACCACCTGTTCGCGGGCACGCTGCGCGACAACCTCGCGCTGGCCCTGCCCGAGGACGCCTCGGAGGAGGAGATCTGGAGCGCCCTGGCCGCGGTGGACTCCGACGGCTGGGTCGCGGCGCTGCCCGACGGCCTCGACACGCGCGTGGGGTCGGGCGGCCGCACGCTGACGCCCGCCCAGGCCCAGCAGGTCGCGCTGGCCCGGCTGGTGCTGGTCGACCCGCACACGCTGGTGCTCGACGAGGCGACCTCGATGGTCGACCCGCGCGCGGCCCGGCACCTCGAGCGGTCGCTCGCCGGCGTTCTCGAGGGGCGCACCGTCGTCGCGATCGCCCACCGGCTGTTCAGCGCGCACGACGCCGACCGGGTGGCCGTGGTGGAGGACGGCGTTGTCACCGAGATCGGCACGCACGACGAGCTGGTCGCCCACGACGGGTCCTACGCCGCGCTCTGGCGCTCCTGGCAGGCCTGAGGGGTCACCCGCTGGTCCGTCGACTGACAACGCCCGTGGCCTGGTTAGGCTCGGGCGGTGACAGCTTCGACCACGTCGACCGCGCCGGGCACGCCGCCGACTCCCCAGGAGGTGCGCCGGGCTCTGGCTCGGGCTGCCCGGGGGGCGACGCTCGACCTGGCCGAGACGACCGTGCTCCTGCAGGCTCGGGGCGACGACCTCCGCACGCTGATGGGCCACGCCGCCCGGGTCCGCGACGCCGGGCTCGAGGCCGCCGGCCGGCCCGGGGTGGTGACCTACTCCCCCAAGGTGTTCATCCCGCTCACCCGGCTGTGCCGCGACCGCTGCCACTACTGCACCTTCGTCGAGACCCCGGGCCAGGCCGCCCGCGAGGGCCGCGAGCCCTACCTCTCCCCCGACGAGGTGATCGCGATCGCGACCCAGGGCGCTGCGCTGGGCTGCGCCGAGGCGCTGTTCACCCTCGGCGACCGACCCGAGGACCGCTGGCCCGAGGCCCAGGAGTGGCTCGAGTCCAAGGGCTATGACTCCACGCTCGACTACGTCCGCGCGATGGCGGTGCGCGTGCTCGAGGAGACCGGCCTGCTGCCCCACCTCAACCCCGGCGTGATGTCGTGGGAGGAGCTCAACCGGCTCAAGCCGGTCGCGCCGTCCATGGGCATGATGCTCGAGACCACCTCCGAGCGGCTGTTCACCGACAAGGGCCAGCCGCATTTTGGTTCGCCTGACAAGAACCCTGCCGTCCGGCTGCGCGTGCTCGAGGACGCCGGCCGCCTGTCCGTCCCCTTCACCACCGGCCTGCTGATCGGCATCGGCGAGAACGTCGTCGAGCGGGCCGAGTCGCTGTTCGCCCTGCGCAAGGTCGCCCGGCAGTACGGCCACGTGCAGGAGGTGATCATCCAGAACTTCCGCGCCAAGCCCGACACGGCGATGCGCGGCGTCGACGACCTCGGCCTGGAGGAGTACCTCGCCGCGGTCGCGGTCGCCCGCCTGGTGCTCGGCCCCCGCATGCGGATCCAGGCACCGCCGAACCTCGTCGACCTCGAGGAGTGCCGCGACCTCCTCGCCGCCGGCGTCGACGACTGGGGCGGCGTCTCCCCGCTGACCCCCGACCACGTCAACCCCGAGCGCCCCTGGCCCTCCCTCGACACGCTGCGGACGGTCACCGCTGAGGCCGGGTTCACGCTGCAGGCGAGGCTGACCGCCCACCCGGAGTACGCCCGGGCCGGCGAGCCGTGGATCGACCCGCGCGTGCGTCCCCACGTGGTCGCGCTGGCCGACTCGTCCGGCCTGCTGCGCGACGGGGTCCGTCCCGTCGGGCTGCCGTGGCAGGAGCCCGACGGCGGGGCCGAGTCCGGGTCCTGGGGGCGCACCGACCTCCACGAGACGATCGACACGACCGGCCGGACCGCTGATCGACGTACCGACTTCTCCGACGTGTACGGCGACTGGGCGCTCCTGCGCGAGCAGGTGAGCGCCGACGCCGGGGCGGTCGCCCCGGGGCGGGTGAGCAGCGACGTGCGGGCCGCGCTGGCCCAGGCCGAGCGCGACCCGCGCGGGCTCACCGACGCGCACGCGCTGGCACTGTTCACCGCCGACGGCACCGACCTCGACGAGGTGCGCCGGCTGGCCGACGCGATGCGGCGGGAGGTCAACGGCGACGACGTGACCTACGTGCTCAACCGCAACATCAACTTCACCAACGTCTGCTACACCGGCTGCCGCTTCTGCGCGTTCGCCCAGCGTCGCACCGACGCCGACGCCTACTCCCTCTCGCTCGACCAGGTCGCCGACCGGGCCGAGGAGGCCTGGCACCTGGGCGCGACCGAGGTCTGCATGCAGGGCGGGATCGACCCCGAGATGCCCGGCACGGCGTACTTCGACATCGCCGCCGCGGTCAAGCGTCGCGTGCCGGAGATGCACGTCCACGCGTTCTCGCCGATGGAGGTCGTCAACGGCGCCTCGCGGACCGGCCTGACCATCCACGACTGGCTGCTCAAGGCCAAGGAGTCCGGTCTCGACACCATCCCCGGCACGGCGGCGGAGATCCTCGACGACGACGTCCGCTGGATCCTCACCAAGGGCAAGCTGCCGACCAGCGCCTGGGTCGAGGTGGTCACCACGGCGCACCAGCTGGGCATCCGCTCGAGCGCAACGATGATGTACGGCCACGTCGACCGGCCCGACCACTGGGTCACGCACCTGCGGGTGCTGCAGCGCATCCAGGACGAGACCGGCGGCTTCACCGAGTTCGTGCCGCTGCCGTTCGTGCACACCAGCGCGCCGATCTACCTCGCCGGCGTCGCCCGCCCGGGCCCGACGCTGCGCGACAACCTCGCCGTCCACGCCGCCGCACGCATCCTGCTGCACGGTCGCATCGACCACGTGCAGACGAGCTGGGTCAAGCTCGGCGTCGAGGGCACGCGGCTGATGCTGCAGTCGGGCTGCGACGACCTCGGCGGCACCCTCATGGAGGAGACCATCTCCCGCATGGCCGGCTCCGAGCACGGCTCGGCCAAGACGGTCGCCGAGCTGGCCGAGATCGCCGAGGGCATCGGC
>CAZKZQ010000141.1:1965-9904 GCA_964557235.1 uncultured Nocardioidaceae bacterium | reverse complement strand
CGCCCTGGGTCGTCAGCCGGGTCGTCAGCCGGGTCGTCAGCGGTCAGCTGACGTTAACCGCGCTCCACGCCGCAGCGACGGCGTTGGACTGCGCGCTGCCGGCGCCGTACAGGTCGTTGGCCGCCTTGACGGAGGCCTGGCGCGCACCGGAGTAGTTGGTGCTCGAGGTCATGTAGACCGTGAGCGCGCGGTACCAGATCTTGCCGGCCGCGTCGCGACCGATGCCGGTGACGGTCGAGCCGTTGCAGGTCGTGCTGTTGTGCGCGACCCCGCCGATCGTCTTGGCGCCCGAGCCCTCGGCGAGCAGGTAGAAGAAGTGGTTGCCCACGCCCGAGGAGTAGTGCACGTCGAGGTTGCCGACGCCGGAGGACCAGCAGTTGACCGACGAGCCGTCGGAGGACGGGTTGTCCATGCGGCGGAAGCCGACGTGCTTCTTGAGGTCGAACTCCTCGCCGATGAGGTAGTCGCCCGGGTCGTCGGTGGTCTCGTTGGCGTAGAACTCCACCAGGGTGCCGAAGATGTCGGAGGTCGACTCGTTGAGGCCGCCGGACTCGCCGGAGTAGGTCAGGTTCGCGGAGTTCTCGGTGACGCCGTGCGACATCTCGTGGCCGGCCACGTCGAGGGAGACCAGCGGGCCGTAGCTCGTGCCGTCACCGTCGCCGTAGGTCATCTTCTTGCCGTCCCAGAAGGCGTTGACGTAGCCGTTGCCGTAGTGGACCCGGTTGAACGACCCGGTGCCGTTGCCGAAGATGCCGTTCCGCCCGTGGACGAACTTGTAGTAGTCCCACGTGACGTTGGTGCCGTACTGCGCGTCGACCGCGGCCGACTCGCGGCTGCTGGTCGAGCCGTTGCCGAACAGGTTGTCCGGCGAGGTGAACAGCGTGCCGTTGGAGCACCCGAACCCGAAGACCTGGCAGCCCAGGCTGTCGGACTTGTTGTTCATGTCGGTGGTGTAGGTGTTGCCGCGCGTCGGGTCCTTGAGCTGGTAGGTGCTCCCCGACAGGGTCAGCTGCAGCGGGTCGGTCCCGGTGTAGAGCGACTGGCCCGAGCCGTCGACGTTGACGATCTCCTGCTCGCTGCGCAGGCGCGCGCCGCTGTGCGCGTCGACGTACGTCGCCAGGCGGCTGGGCGTGCCGTCGGCCTGGACCCCGCCGGTGAGGACCTTCCACGCCAGGCGCGGCGTGCCCGACGTGGCGTCGAGGACGAGGGTGCGCGAGGAGACCTTCTCGCCGGAGACGCGCGCGTTGGCCGGGGCGGCGAGCGCCTTGGCCTCGGCCAGCGCGCCGGCGACGGAGGCCTTGGCCGAGCCGGCGGGGGTGGCCCGCAGCGTCTGGGACAGGCCGCGCCACGAGCCGTCGGCCGCGCGGTGGACCACGAGGTCGCCGCCGAGGACGGGCAGGCCGAGGTAGGTGCGGGTCATCCGCACGTGGCTGGCGCCGCTGGGGTCGACCAGCGCGTCGGTCACCTGGAACTGCTGGTTCGCGCCGACGTGGCCCACGGTGGGGTGGGCCCGCAGGGCGCGGACGGCGGAGGAGGCGAGGTCACCGCTGAGGGCGGCCCGGGAGGTGGTGCCGGACGTGGCGCCGGGGGCGGCGCTGGCGGTCGTGGGGAGGCTGAGGGTGGCCAGGCCGGCGGCGGCCAGGGCGGCCGCTCCGATGGCTGAGGTGGTGCGCATGCAGGCAGGAGCCTTTCGCGAGGGGTGGGACGGGAGCAGCAAGATCCTCACCCCGAGGGGCGTCGAAGTGAACGATCGTGGCGCTGCGACTTCGTGCGGTGCGACTTGTTGCGAGTGGCTTCAGGCCGCCGGAGGGACTCAGCCGAGCCGGCGCCGGTCGAGCGCGAAGACGTAGCGGCTGTGCGGGTGCTCCGACAGCGACCAGAGCTGGTCCCGCGCCGGCCAGTAGGCGATGTCCTCCGGGCCCGGTGGCGTGGCGTACTGCCGCTCCTCGAGCACGCTGCCGCGCTGCACCCAGAGGCTGCCGCGGCGCAGCCGGCCGCGGCTGGTGGTGACGTACATCCGCCCGTGGGCGACGACCGCGCCCTGCATGCGGGGCACGCCCGCGACGTCGGACAGCCGCGGTCGCGAGACGCCGTCGCCGTCGGCGGCCAGCAGGTGGGTCTGCGGATCGAGGCCGTAGTGCCACAGGCGCGTGGTCATCGACCCGTGGCCGTACTCGCCCGCGAGGAGCTCGGGCGCGCCCTGGTCGGGCGAGCCGTGGCTGCGCGAGAGGAACGAGAAGCGCAGCGGGTCGCTGCCACCCTCGGCGGTCCGTGAGGCGTGCGCGTGCCGCACGGGCAGGACGTAGCGGTAGCCGTGGGTCGCGATGCCGTCCGGCCCGATCCCGATCCGGTCGCCGTCCGGGACGGGGTCGACCCGCAGCAGGTCGTCCAGGCGGCAGGTCCAGAAGCCGCGGGCGGTCGCGGCCACGTGCAGCCACGGGCCGTGCCACACGATGCCGCCGGCGTGCGCCCGCACCGGCCCGAGGGTCAGCGCCCCCTCCGCGTCGCGGCGTACGTCGACCAGCAGGACCTGGCGGTAGCGCGGACGGGCCGCGTCGCTGAGGTCCACGACACTGATCCGCGACCCCTGTGAGACCCCGCGCACGGGCTTGGCGTAGGCCGAGGTGAGCAGCACCGGTGGGTCGTCGGCACGGCCGTCGTCGTCGAGGTCGGGCACCGCGTCCGCCGAGGTGGTGATGCCCTGCGGCCACCAGCGGCGGCTCGCGCGGTCCTCGGCCTGCCAGGTGAACGCCTCCGCGACCCCGGTCAGCCCGCTCAGCCGGTCGAGCGCCCGCTCGCCGGTGCGGTTGAGGTGCGCCAGCACCCCGGCCAGGCCGACGCGCTCGGCCCCGAGCTCCACGAGCGCGTCGATCTCCGGCCCGCGGTCGGGTCCGCGGTGCAGGGTGGCGTGCTCGAGCGGGTTCGCTCCGCGTGGTCCGTCGTGCATGTCACCTCCTCCCGTGATTCTGCCGCCCCTACGCTGGGCCCATGAGTGACCGGCGGCTTCTCCTCGTGCATGCCCATCCCGACGACGAGTCGATCAACAACGGGGCGACCATGGCCAAGTACGTCTCCGAGGGAGCCGGCGTCACCCTGGTGACCTGCACCCTCGGCGAGGAGGGCGAGGTCCTCGTCCCCGACCTGGTGCACCTGGCCGCCGACGCCGAGGACACGCTCGGCGAGCACCGCATCGGCGAGCTCACCGCCGCGATGGAGGCGCTCGGCGTGACCGACCACCGCTTCCTCGGCGGACCCGGCCACTTCCGCGACTCCGGCATGGAGTGGGACGAGAGCGGCGCCGCCCGGCCCAAGGCCACCGTGCGCGACGACACCTTCTGGCGCGCCGACCTCACCCAGGCCGCCGACCTGCTCGTCGAGATCATCCGCGAGGTGCGGCCGCAGGTGCTCGTCACCTACGACCAGTTCGGCAACTACGGCCACCCCGACCACATCCAGGCCCACCGGGTCGCGATGTACGCCGCCCAGCTGGCCGCCGTGCCGTCGTACCGCCTCGAGCTGGGGGAGCCCTGGGACATCGCCAAGATCTACTGGGTGACGATGTCGCTCTCCCGCGTCGAGGCCGACATCGAGAAGCTGCGCGCCGAGGGGCTGGACTCGCCCTTCGAGGAGATGGGCGAGGCGATGCGCAAGGCGCTGTTCTCCGACGACGCCGCCGTGGCCGCCCAGATCGACGGGTGCGAGTTCGCCGGCGCCAAGATCGCGGCGCTGCGCGCGCACGCCACGCAGATCACCACCGACGGCCCGTTCTTCGCGCTGTCCAACAACCTGGGCCACGCGGCCTGGGGCTTCGAGGAGTACCGCCTCGCCAAGGGCACCCAGGGTCCTGTCGACGAGCGCGGCTGGGAGAACGACCTGTTCGCCGGCCTCGGCGTCTGAGCGCGACCCCGCGGGTGAGCTCCTACGACGTCGTCGAGGACGACCGGCGCCGTGACCGGCGTGCCCTCGTCGTCGTCCTCGTGGTGCTGGTGCTGCTCATCGGTGGGGTGTACGCCGGCGGATACGCCCTGACCAGCGACAAGCTGCCGCGCGGGTCCACGGTCGGCGACGTGCGGGTCGGCGGGCTCAGCCCCGCGGCCGCGCGGCGCAAGCTCGCCCGCGAGACCGCCGAGCTCGCCGCCCGGCCGCTCGAGGTCGTCGTCGAGGACCGGTCCTTCCGGATCCGGCCGGCCGACGTCGGGCTCGAGGTCGACGTGCCGGGCTCGGTCGCGCAGGTGCCGGTCGGGCGCTCCTGGGACCCGCGCGACATGTGGGAGGCCCTGGTCGCCAGCACCGACGTGCCGCTGCAGGTGGTCGCGGTCGGCGACGGGGTCGAGCGCCGCGTCGCCGGCATCGCGGACGAGGTGGACGAGCCGGTGGTCGAGGGCGACGTCGTGTTCGAGGACGGCCGCGCCCGGGCCGTCTATCCCCGTGTCGGGCACCTGCTCGACCGCGAGGCGGCCGCGCAGGCCCTCGTGTCGTCGTACCCCTCGACGGGGCAGGCGGTCGAGCTGCGCCTCGACGACACCGCCCCTGCGGTCGGCACGAGCGAGGTCAGCCGGGTGATGACCGCGTTCGGCAACCCGGCGGTCTCGGGGCCGGTGACCTATCGCTTCGGGCGCCTGCGGGTCGTGGTGCGCCCCGACGACTTCGCCGACGCCCTGGGCGTGAGCGCCGCGGGCGGACGGCTGCGGCCGCAGGTCGACGGCGACCGGCTGTGGGCGCTGTTCGGCCGGGTCCGGAGCACGTGGGGCACCGGCTCGCGGGACCTGCGGGTCGAGGACCGCGTCCTGGCGCCGGCGCAGGCGGTGGAGTACCTCCGCGAGGAGGTCGTCGCGGGCTTCCTCGACGTCGTACGCCGCCCGCAGGGCAGGCGCGTGGTGACCTTCGAGGTCGCCCGCCTGAGAGGACGCTGAACTGTCTCGTCCACCTCTTGGACCGTGACAGTCCCACTGTTAGCGTTCCGCCAACAAGCGGGGGCGTGCCACCCCGACCTGCCCGAGGAGACCTGTGAGCACTACCGAGCTGACCGACCTGAGCAAGGCCCCGTCGACCGACAGCGACCGGCGTCGCGCCGCGCAGACCTTCCTGGAGATCCAGGACATCAACGCCGACGACTTCGGTGACTTCGTCGCCCTGGAGGACCCCGAGGCGGGGGCGCTCGCCTCGGTCACCTGGTCCGAGCTGCGGGACCTGAGCCAGGGGCTGGCGCTGGCCCTGCGCGAGCTGGGCGTCGAGAAGGGCGACGCGGTCGGCATGCACATGGTCAACCGGGCCGAGCACGCGATCACCGACGCCGCCGCGCTGCGTGCGGGCGCGACGCCGGTGTCCTTCTACTACACGCTCACCGAGGAGCAGCTGACCTACGTCGCCAAGGACTGCGGCACCAAGGTCGCCTTCGTCGACGAGGCGCTCATGCCGCTGTGGCGCACCCTGCGCGACAAGCTCGACCTGGCCGCGGTCGTCATCGTGGGCGCGGTCGGCGAGGTCGACGGGGCGGTGACCTTCGAGTCGCTGCTCGCCCGTGGCAAGGAGCTGCTGGCCGAGGGCCGCGGGGACCTCGACGAGATCGCCACGCAGCTCAAGGGCGAGGACACCGCGACGATCATCTACACCTCCGGCACGACCGGCCCGCCCAAGGGCGCGATCCTCAGCCACGCCGGCCTGCTGTTCAACGTGCGCGCCTGCCTCGAGATCCTGGCGGAGAAGTCCGACAACCTGCCGCGCGCCAAGGACCTCGGCCTGGTCAAGGACGGCGTCGCCTACACCGCCCCCGCCGGCGCGCGGGGTGTGTCCTACCTCCCGCTGGCCCACATCGCCGAGCGCATCTTCAGCTTCTACACCGCGCAGTACGCCGTCGGCCGCACCCGCTTCGTGCGCGACCTGACCAAGATGGCCGAGATCCTCCCCGAGGTCCGCCCGCTGTCGTTCCTGGCCGTGCCGCGCGTGTGGGAGAAGTTCCACTCCGCGATCGTGACCAAGCTCCAGGCCGAGTCCGGGCTCAAGAAGATCCTCGGCCTGCGTGCGGTCGAGGTCGCCCGCCAGCGCGGCATCGCGACCCTCGACCAGAGGCAGCCCGGTCTGCTCCTGTCGCTGCAGCACGGCCTGTTCGAGAAGATCATCTACGCCAAGCTGCGCGAGGCGATCGGCCTCGACCAGACCGTGCTCGGCCTCACCGGCGCCGCCCCGATCACCAAGGACCTGCTCGCCACCTGGCTGGGCTTCGGCATCGTGATCTCCGAGGCGTTCGGCATGACCGAGACCCACGCGATCATCGCCTACACGCCGCCCGGCGAGGCGCGCGCCGGCACGGTCGGCAAGCCGATCCCCGGCATCGAGATCAAGGTCGCCGACGACGGCGAGCTGCTCGTGCGCGGCCCCAACGTGTTCGGTGGCTACCTCAACCGTGACGAGGCCACCGCCGAGACGCTGGTCGACGGCTGGCTGCACACCGGCGACCTGGTCTCGCTGACCGACGAGGGCTACCTCAAGGTGATCGGCCGCAAGAAGGAGCTGATCATCACCGCCGGCGGCAAGAACCTCTCCCCGAACAACATCGAGGAGGCGATCAAGACCAAGTCGCCGATCGTCGGCCAGATGCTGGTCTACGGCGACGACAAGCCGTTCGTCAGCGCGTTGATCGTGCTCGACCCCGAGGCCTACCCCGTGTGGGCGGCCCAGCACGACGTGCCCACCGACGTCGCCGCCGGCGCCAAGGACCCCAAGGTCCTCGCCGAGGTCGAGCGCGCGGTCCGCGAGGGCAACAGCGAGCTGGCCAAGGTCGAGCAGGTCAAGAAGTGGACCGTCCTCGGCAACGAGTGGACCCCCGACTCCGGCGAGCTCACCCCGACGATGAAGCTCAAGCGCCCCGTCATCCACGACAAGTACCGCACCGAGATCGAGGCCATGTACGCCGGCTGACGCCGGACCCGCCTCGTCCGCTCGCGGACGCGCCATAGCGCGTCCGCACCCGGACGAGGCCGGGCCCCCGCTCTCAGGGGCGGCTGAACAGCACGCGCTCGGCGACCGCGGCGGCGTGCTCGAAGCGAGCCTCGGGGTCGCCGTTGTCGGCGCCGAAGATCTCGAACACCTCGGCGCTGACCGCCCCCACGAGCAGGGTCCAGGCGGTCATGCCCTGGAGGAGCTGCACCGGCGACAACGGCCCGGCGAGTCCCTCGGCGACCAGGGGGCCGACCGCCGCGTCCGCGCGCTGCTCCTGCCCCTCGAGCACGGGCTCGGTCCAGGCGTCGTCGGCGGCCTCGTGGCCGATCCGCAGCAGCAGGTCGGTCACCTTGGTCCCCGCGGGCGTGGTGACCTCCGGCGGGGCGTCGTACGTCGGCACGGGGGAGCCGTAGAGCAGCGCCCAGTCGTGCGGGTGCTCGAGCGCCCAGGCCCGGCAGGTGCGCGCCAGCGACCACCAGCGGGCGTGCGCGTCGTGCTGGTCCGTCGCCGCGTCGGCGGCCAGGACCCGGTCGCCGAGCTCCTCGTAGCAGGTCACGATCAGCGTGGTCAGCAGGTCCTCGAGCCCGTCGACGTAGCGGAAGAGCGCCGAGGGGGCCATCTGCAGGTCGCGCGCGACCCCGCGCACGGTGAGACCCGCCGCCCCGTGCCGGGCGAGGTGGGCGCGTCCGACCTCGACGATGCGGCGCTCGACCTCGGCGCGGCGGCGTGCGCGGACCCCGGTGGGGGGCTGCTCGTCCGTGCTCATGGCCCCACCCTAGGCACTCCGGTCCAGAAGTGCGAACGATGTTCTTGCTTTTCGCCGAGGGCGGTGCTTCACTAGAAGTGCGAACAGCGTTCGCACTTTGAACCCCCAGGAGGTCCTCGTGTCCCGCATCCTCGTCCTCGGCGCCGGCAGCATCGGTCGCCTCACCGCCACCCGCCTCGTCGCCGCCGGCCACGAGGTCGACCTGGCGTCCCGTTCGGGCAGCACCTCGGTCGA
>CAZKZQ010000141.1:0-1865 GCA_964557235.1 uncultured Nocardioidaceae bacterium | reverse complement strand
CTGCGCCGGACGATGTGGGAGGACCTCGAGGCGGCCGATCGCGCCGGGCGCCTGCGCGCGGTGGAGCTCCGCGCCTCGGACTACTACGGCCCGGGCGTCGCCAACGGCACGAGCTACCTCAACGACTACGTCGTGAAGCCGGCCGCCTCCAAGGGCACCGTGCGCCTCGTCCTCGGCTCGCCCGACGCCCCGCACAGCTGGACGCACCTCGACGACATCGCCGCGCTGGCCGCGACGATCGCGGTCTGCGAGGACGACGACGTCTGGGGTCGCCCCTGGATGGTGCCGTCGGAGTCGGCGACGCTGCGCGAGGTCGCCGAACGGGTCGCCGCGCTCCGTGGCCGCCCGCAGCCCCGGGTCGTCGAGCTCGCCGGGGTCGCGCGTGCCGCGCTGCGGGTGCTGCCCTTCATGCGTGAGCTCGACGAGACCCGCCACCAGTTCGAGGCGCCGTTCCTGGTCGACGACACCGACACCCGCGCGCGGTTCGGTCTGCAGCCGGTCGCGCTGGACGTCGGCCTCAAGGCCACCGTCGAGGACCTGCTCGGCTGACTCCCCGCCTCGTCCGGGTGCGCACGCGCTCCAGCGCGTCCGCGACCGGACGAGGCGTCAGTGCGGGGACCGCAGGTAGCGGTAGGAGTGGTGCGTGATGAAGCCGAGCCGCTCGTAGAGCGCGACCGCGCGCGTGTTGCCCACCTCCACCTGGAGGTACGCCGACGTGGCCCCGCCCTCGGCGGCCCACTCCACCAGCGCGCGGAGCACACCGGCGCCGAGGCCCTGGCCGCGCAGGTCCGGGCGGGTCCACAGGGTGCTCAGCCCGAGCCGCACGTCGGAGCCGACGTTGATCGCCCCTCGTCCGCGGGCGACGACGGCGCCGTCGACCTCGATGCGCGCGAGCCCGACCTCCTCGGGGCCGGTGAGCACCGCCCGGACGTGGTCGCTGAAGGGCGGGTCGTGGTCGGCCACCCACCACGACTCGTCGACGTCGTCGTCGATCGTGACCCGGTCGGCGGTGGCGGCGGCGTCGGGGGACAGCTCCTCGAGCATGCGCAGGACGGCGGCGACACCGGAGACCTGGAAGAGCACGTCGTCGGAGAACGATGTCCACCCCTCAGCGGCGACCTGGTCGGCCACCGGCTCCGTGGGCACGGTCAGGACGATCGCGGGGAGCCCGCGGGCGGCGTACCACTCCTCGACGTGGCGCAGGGCGTCCGCCATCGGCATCCCGGGGTCGCCGAGCGCGAGGGCGGAGTTGGCGCGGCGGGAGTAGCCCCCCGCCGCCCGGAGCAGCCACTCACCGAGCGGCTCGACCTCCTCGGCCGGCCAGTCCTGGCTCGCCCGGCGCTCCATCGTCGCCAGCGGCTCACGGAGGCGGACCGACGGCTTCGGCGGCACGGGCTTGCCGGAGACGATGTCCGCGATGACCACCGACACGGGTCCGCCCTCGGTGCGGATGCGGGTCACCCCGCCGGCCCAGGTCTCCATCACGCCGAGGACGTCGGTCATGCGGGGTCCACCCGACGGTCCGGTCTCACCCGGGAGGAGGTGGCGGACCACCACGCGGAGCCCGATGCAGGCCGGGCCCAGGGACGTCGGAGCCGATTCCATGGAGCCAATCGTTCCAGGGGGCGAGGTTGCCGACGACGCGGCCCCGTGCGGTGACTAGTCTGTGCTCAGCCGCACCTGAGTCGCGAGAACGCTGCCGAGGAGGACCTGATGACCTACGTCATCGCCCAGCCCTGCGTGGACCTGAAGGACCGGGCCTGCGTGGACGAGTGCCCCGTGGACTGCATCTACGAGGGCAAGCGCATGCTCTACATCCACCCGGACGAGTGCGTCGACTGCGGCGCCTGCGAGCCGGTGTGCCC
>CAZKZQ010000140.1:0-9972 GCA_964557235.1 uncultured Nocardioidaceae bacterium | reverse complement strand
CCAGGATGTAGGCCACGTCCTCGGCGTTGGTCGAGGGGTAGACGGTCGTGGTCGCGGCGCCCGCGCACATCACGGCGAGGTCGGCCAGGATCCACTCGTAGCGCGTGTTGGAGGCGATGCCGACACGCTGCTCGGGCTCGACGCCCAGGGCGACGAGCCCGGCCGCGAGGTGGGAGACCCGCGTGCCGGTCTCCTTCCAGGTGATCGACTCCCAGTGGTCGCCCACGGGGAAGCGGTAGGCCTCGCGGTCGCCACTGGACTTCACCCGGTCCAGGAACTGGCGGCTCACGGTCATGGGACGGTTGTCGATCGTGCTCTGATCGATCACGACAGGGGACACAGGAACCCTCTTCTTAGCTCCGACGGGATGGGCTGGAGCCTAGCCGGTCCGGTCGACATAGGCCTGCGCACGGTCATAGACGTGCGGAGGCAAGCCGTCGACCTCCAGCAGCAGCGGCAGCAGCGCGGGCTCACCGTGGATCGCCCGGAAGACCGTCCCCATCGTCACGCCGTGCTCGGGCACGTGCATCACGTCGATCGGGTCACCGGCCTGGATGTAGCCGCGACCCATGATCGCGAGGTAGATCCCCGGCCGGCCGTAGGCCCCGAAGCGCTTGACCCAGTGCTCGTTGTCGAAGCCGTTGAGCCCCATCCAGCGGGCGAACTTCTGGCACGGGGTGCGCACCGAGGCGACGGCGAGGCGCGCCGTGCCGATCATCCACTCCTCGCCCACGACGCACTGGTTGAGGTCGATGCCCGTCGTCGTGAGGTTCTCCCCGATGAGGCCGGGGCGGATCGGCTTGCCGAGCTCGCGCTCCCAGTGCGCGAGGTCCTCCGCGGCATATGCGTAGATCGCCTGGAACGACCCGCCGTGGTGCTTGTGGTCGGCCACGTCGTCGCCCTCGAGGCTGAGGTTGCCGACGGTGACCGGGCCCTGGCGGGGGACCTTGTCGATCGCGGAGACCAGCCGGGGCTTCTCCTCCAGGGTGCGCGGCAGGGCGGCGTTGACCGAGACCACACGTGCGCTCATGGGCCGATCGTCTCGCACGCCCGGGCGAGAGTCGTGCTCATTCCGCGGTCAGTCGTCGCCCTGGACAGCCTTGGCGACCGTGACCGCCACCGTCACGAGGTCGTCGGGGTCCTCGGGCTCCTCCAGCTGCTGCAGGCCGAGTGCCATCAGCCGCAGCACGGTCCAGTCGCGGGCGCGGGCCTCGTCCAGCCCGGCGACGTCGACGAGCGTGTGGAAGCGGCGGCGTACGGCGGCCCGCGCGTCGCCGGTGCCCACCGCCTCGTCCCAGCGGTTCCACAGCATCGGGGCGGGCTCGAGGTGCGGGTCGCCGCTCAGCGGCTTGGGGTCGATCACGACCCAGTCCCCGTCGTACCCCTTGCCCTCGGGGGCCTCGAGCACGTTGTCGTAGTGCAGGTCGCCGTGGACCAGGGTCCCGTCGGTCGCGTCGTCCGCGGCGAGGTCCCGGGCCAGGGAGACGGCCTGCTGGACCAGCCGGTGCGGCAGGGGCGCGCTGCGGGGCAGGGCCGCCAGCGCCTCGCCCCACCGGGCGGCCTGCTCGGACAGGCGCGGGTACTGCTCGGTGGCCGGCACGTGGAGGTCGGCGTAGCGCTCGGCGACGGCCTCGCACGCGTCGTCGACGTCGATCTCGGTGAGCTTGCGCTCCCCCAGGCGGTCGAGGAGCAGGGCCCGGCGGTGCGGGTCGGCTCGCAGCAGCACGGCCGCCCCGCGGCCGCCCCACCGGCGCAGGGCGAGGTGCTCGTGGGCGGTCTCGTCGTCGGGGAAGGAGATCTTGAGCATCGCGGTGCGCCCCTCGTCGGTGCGCACGGGCAGCACGAGCCCGACGAAGCCGTGCATCGGGATGCCGTCGGGCTCCAGCGACCACTCCTCGACCAGGTCCGCCGCGGTGCCCGGGAGCGAGTCGACCCACGCCGCCCAGGCCGGGGACCGCTCGGCCATCCCGAGGACCCCGTCGGGCAGCGTGAGCGGCATCAGGCCACGGTAGTGGGGGCGGGCGCGTGGACCAGCGAGCGCCGCTCGGCCCGGCGCAGCGTGCCGAGGATCGCCGGCCCGAGCAGGACCAGCGCGAGGCTGTTGGTGATCGCGCGGCCGGTGTCCCAGCTGCCGGTCGAGGTGAGCAGCGTGTAGATGCCGAACGTGTGCAGGTTGTCCCAGACCGGCGCGCCCGCGACGTAGGACAGCGAGCCCTCGTGGCCCGGCACGGCGATGCCGACGGCGTAGGGCCACGACGAGAGGTTCATCAGGAGGCCGAAGCCGTAGGCGCACACCACGCCGTACGCCACGAGGAGGGCGATCTCGCGGCGCCCGCGCCACGCGCGCCGTCCGGTACGACGGGGCAGGAGCCCGGCCCCGAGGCCGATCCAGGCCGAGCACATCATCTGGTAGGGCAGCCACGGGCCGACGCCGCTGGTGAGCAGCGCGGAGGCGAACAGCGACGTCACGCCGAGCACGAAGCCGAAGGCCGGCCCGAGCACGCGCCCGGCGAGGATCAGCAGGAAGAACACCAGCTCGACCCCGGCGATCCCGGCCCCGAGCGACCTCAGCGCACCGTTGACGGCGGTGAGGACGCCCAGCAGGGCAAGGGTCTTGGCGTCCATGCCGCCCTCGGACAGCTCGGCGAGGACGACGACCACGACGAGCGGGAGCAGGGCGAGGAAGAGGAACGGCGGGGTGACCTGCTCGGCCCCCGCCGGCGGCGTCAGCAGCAGCGGCCAGCAGAACATCACCAGCGCCGCGATGGACGCCAGCGTCAGGGTGGCCGCCGTCCGCGGCCCGATGCGCGTCATGCCGCACCTCCCGGGATCGGCCTCAGCGCGCGGCGTACCTCGGTGACGGTGAGCCACGGCGCACCGAGCACCTTGGTCACCTGGGGGGCGAAGGCCGGGGACTCGGCCAGCACGGTGGCGGCCGGTCCCTCGGAGACCACCTCTCCCCCGGCCAGCACCAGCACCCGGTCGGCCACCTCGGCGGCGAACTCGACGTCGTGGGTCGCCACCAGCACGGCGCGGCCCTCCGCCCCGAGCTCGGCCAGCACGGCCCCGAGGGCGCGCTTGGCCTGGTAGTCGAGCCCGCGGGTCGGCTCGTCGAGCGCGATCACCGCCGGGTCGGCGGACAGCATGACCGCCAGCACGAGGGCGAGCCGCTGCCCCTCGGAGAGGTCGCGCGGGTGACGGCCGAGGTCGACGCCGGGGGTCAGCCGGTCCAGCAGCACCGCGCAGGTGCCGTCCGGCACGCCGGCCTGGTGGTCGGCGGCCTTGCACTCCCCCGCGACGGTGTCGAGGTAGAGCAGGTCGGACGCGGTCTGGGGCACCAGCCCCACGAGCCGCCGTGCCTCCCCCGCGGGCACGGCGGCCGGGTCGCGGCCGTCGACGGTCACGGTGCCCTCGGCACGCGCGCGGGCACCCTGCAGCGCCCACAGCAGCGAGGACTTCCCCGAGCCGTTGCGGCCCATGAGCGCGACCACCTCGCCGGCCCGGGCCTCGAGCGAGACCCCGGAGACGGCGGTGGTCCGGCCGTAGCGCACGACCACGTCGCGCGCCTCCAGCACGACCGCGCCGTCAGGCGCCGTGCGGTGGACGGGGTCGGCGAGGCGCTCGTGCAGCAACGACGTACGCCGTCGCGCGTCGCGGACGGTCAGGGGCAGCGGCTGCCACCCGGCCAGGCGGCCGAGCTCGACCAGCGGCGGGGCGACGGCCGAGTCGCGCAGGAGCTCGGCGGCCGGTCCCTCGGTGAGACGGCCGTCCTCGAGGACCAGCATCCGGTCGGCGAACGGCACGACCCGCTCCATCCGGTGCTCGGCGACGAGCACGGTGAGCCCGAGGTCGTGGACCAGCCGGGCCAGGGTGCCGAGCACGTCCTCGGCGGCGGTCGGGTCCAGGGCCGACGTCGGCTCGTCGAGCACGAGCACGCGCGGGTGCATCGTGAGGACCGCACCGATCGCGACGCGCTGCTGCTGGCCACCCGACAGGGCACGCAGGGGCCGGTCGCGGAGGTCGTGGATGCCGAGCAGGTCGAGGGTCTCCTCCACGCGGCGGCGCATCGTGCCCGGGTCGACCCCGAGCTGCTCCATGCCGTAGGCCAGCTCCTCCTCGACCGTCGAGGTGACGAAGGCGGCCAGCGGGTCCTGGGCGACCAGGCCGACGAGGTGCGCCAGCTCGCGGGGAGCGACGCCGTTGACCACCTCTCCCCCGACCTCCACGGTCCCGGTGAGCAGCCCGCCGGTGAAGGACGGCACGAGCCCGTTGACGGTGCGCAGCAGGGTCGACTTGCCCGACCCGGTGCGGCCGGCCAGCAGCACGAGCTCGGCCTCGGGCACCTCGGCGCTCACCCCGTCGAGGACGGTGCGTGGCTCCTCGCCCTCCGCACCGGGATAGGAGAAGTGCACGTCACGCCACCTGATCACGGCTGGCCACCTCCCCCCGGGTCGGCGGGGCCGGGACGAGCACGGGTGTGGTGTCCACGCGCGGGTCCGGCACGACGAGCAGCGGCAGCAGCCCGACCACCGCGACGAGCAGCCCGGTCAGGGTGAGCGGGGGCAGGAGCGTGGGGGCCGGGAAGGCGACGGAGGGGTCGCGGTGGGCGAGCAGCACGACCAGCGCGCACGCCCCGGCCCCGGAGGCAGCGACGAGCGACTCGGGCACCCGCCAGACGTCGGGGCGGTAGCGGGTGCGCTCGACCCGCGCGCCCGCCGACGCGACCCCCGCGACCGAGGCCACGACGGCCACGAGGAGCAGGGGGCCGCCGAGCCAGCGCGGCGTGGTCGCGTCGAGGACGGCGTAGGCCCCGACGCACAGGCCGAGCAGCCCGACCAGCAGCAGGGTCGCCGTACGACGACGCTGGGCCGGGGTCGCGCTCCCGCGCCGGCCGTAGCCGCGGGCGTCCATGCCTGCGGCCAGGTCGAGCGAGCGGTCGAGGGCGTCCTCGAGCACCGGCACCACGATGCGGCGCAGCGCGCCGATGCCGCGACCGACGTCGCCACGCAGCCGGCGAGCGCGCCGGACCCGGTCGACGCTCTCGGCCAGCTGCGGGAACAGCGACAGGGCGATGACGACGGCCGCCCCGACCTCGTAGAGCGCGGCGGGCAGCGCGGCCAGGAGCCGACGCGGGTTGGCCAGCGTGTTGGCCGCGCCCACGCAGACCAGGATCGTGGCGAGCCGCAGGCCGTCGGCGAACCCGGCGCCGAGCGACTCGGCCGTCACCGGTCCGAGCAGCGTGAGCCCGGTCGTCCAGTCAGGGAGCGGCACCTGCGGCAGGTCGAGCAGGACGTGCGCGCCCGGTGCGACGTACGACGACCCGAAGACCACGCGGAACACCAGGCGCAGCAGCACGACCACGAGCGCGAGCACGAGGTAGAGCCGGAAGCCGAGCGCCCACGGGGCGTCGGTGCGACGCAGCACCACCACGAGGCAGGCGACGCCGATCACCAGCCCGAGGAGGAGCGGGTTGGTGGTGCGCGAGGCGCCTGCTGCCAGACCCAGCGCCCACACCCACCACGCGAGCGGGTGCAGGTCGCGGGTCGACAGCCGCGACACGGCCTAGGACCTCTGCCGGCGGTAGGCCACGACCGCAGCCGACCCCGCGAGGACTGCGAGGCCGCCGAGACCCGCGACAGCCGCGACGCCGGTGTCGTCGCCCGGTCCACCGGTGTCGTCGGGGTCGGTCACGCTCCCGAGGGAGCCGTCAGCGGAGTCGGTCTCGTCCTCGGTCGGCAGGTCGGTCGGGGACTCGCTCGGCGACTCCGAGGCCGACGGGCTCGCCGACGGCTCGTCGGAGCGGGTCGCCTGCTTGGGCCCCTTGGTCACCGGCAGCTCCGCGGACGCGGAGGGTGCGGCCGCGCTCGACGACGACGCGGACGGCGACGACGGCCGCGGGGTGCGGGTGGCGGTCGGTGCCGGGGCGTGCGTCGGCTTGGGACTGCTGCTCGTCGGCGACGGCGACGGGCTCGGAGCCGTGCCGCGACGAGGTCCGTCTGACGGGTACTCGAGCTTGCCGCCGTCCTGGAAGCGCCAGCCGATCGACCAGCCGTCGTCGGCCTCCAGGGCTGCGGCCCCGCGGGTGGAGTACTTCCAGTCCGTGGAGCCGTCGCTCCAGAACAGGCCCCAGTAGGCGTTGCCCGGTGGCGTGTCGTCGCACGGCTCCTGCGCTGGCGCGGGACGCCCGTCGATCCGGCACACGAACGGCTGGCCGTCGGAGGTGAGGGTCACGGCGAAGCCGGCGTCCGAGGTCACCTCGATCGCGTTGCGACCGGCCCCGGAGGGCACGCACACCTGCTGCGTGCCGCCTCCGAGCGGCCCGAAGTCGACCACGACGCTGACGCCGGTCGTGCCCGAGCACGCCGCGCCGTCCGCGGCGGCCGGTGGGCCACCGAGGACGACCAGCAGGCCGAGCAGGGACGCCGCGACCGCGGCCGCACGGCGCGACCTGCGCGCCGCGCGACCGTGGGTACGCCGGCCGGGGTCGGTCATCCGACGGGCACCCGCTCCACGCCGTTGCGGCCGTTGCGGGAGCCGTACGCCGCGATGGTCGCGGTGCCGCGCGCGTCGAGCATGGTGACGTTGGTGACGACGACGCCGGAGGCGGGCACGAGACCCTTCCTCACGACCGTCGAGCCCCGCTTGACGAACCAGCGCTCGCCGGCGACGAGCCCGCGCACGGTGACCTGGATGGTCTGACCGCGGCGCGCGCTGCCGGGCACGGCGACGTCGAGGGTCTTCGAGGCGAGCAGCGAGGGCAGGGCCTGGGCGGCGTCGGGGGCGGCGAACCACCAGCCGATGCGGGTGGCGTCGGTGATGCCGTCCTTCTTGGCGGAGGCCAGGTCGTCGTCGCTGTAGGCGATGGCGCCGCCCTCGCCCTGCAGCTGGGGGAACCTCGCGATCATCGTCGCGTCCACCTGGTGCCGGCGGATCCACGCCGCGGCGTTGCCCGCCGAGCCGCGGTGGCCGGCGCGACGCAGGGCGAACCCGGCCAGGCCCGTGGTGTTGGAGTTCGCCTGGCCGAAGGCCTGGAACGAGCCGTTGTAGGCCTGCTGGGTCTCCAGCCAGTCGGCGGCCTTCTCCATCGCCACCGCGACGCCCGGGACGCCCGCCGACCTGGCCCGCGCCAGCGCGACGATCGCGTGACCGGTGGCGTCGATGCTCGGGCCGCTCTGCTCGGGCGTGCCGCCGTCGCACGTGTTGTCGGCGGACTCCATGTCCTCGCGGAACCATCCGCCGCTGCACTGCTGCTTGAGCAGGAACGACGTGGCGGCCGCCAGCTCGTCCGAGCCCAGGTTGGCCAGCGCGCGGACGGCGTAGGCCTGGCCCAGCGTGTTGGTGGAGTTGGTGTCGCCGGAGTCCTTGGCACGGCCGAGCTCGTTGCCGGGGGTGTCGATGACGAGGTCCTCGAGCGTCCCGTCCAGCTTGCCGCCGGAGTACGTCGCGAGGTCGCGTCCCTCGGTGACCACCGCGAGCGTCAGCTTGGCGGTCTTGCCGGCGTTGGTCCGGTCGGCGGTGTAGGAGTCGACGCGCGAGGCCATCGCGTCGATCGCCGCCCGGCGGTCGGCCGGGTAGCCGTCGAGGGCGAGGAGCGCGAGGTAGAAGTCCACGCCCAGCCCGTAGGTGTCGTAGACGTCGGAGACCTCGCGGTGCAGCCAGCCGGCCGTGCGCGACTCGGCCGTGGCCCGCGCCTCGGTCTCGGCGGCGGACCCCGCGGCCTGGGCCGCAGGCAGGGCGAGGGAGGTGGCGAGCACTGCGGCGACGGTGCCGCCGAGGGCTCGGGCGGTGCGCGAGCGGGCGCGCGTGGGGATGAGCGACATGCGAGGAGTCCTTCCCGCTGCAAACTGAGGGAAGGACTCGAGCGTCTCGGTCCCACCCTGCGATCCACGACAGCGTGAGGTAGGTCTCCGCTCGGCCAGGTGCTCCGGCTCCCCTCCCCGAGGTGCGGAGAGGGCTACGGTTGCGGGTCAGCGCCGGACTCGGACCGGCTTCCCCTGACACGTGCGGTGAGGTTGTGTGCCACCTCGTGGTGGCGGCTCACGATAACACCGGGATCGCGGCCGCCCCGGCCTCGCCCAGGCCTGTCAGCGCGGGGAGACGACTCTCACACCGGAGCGCACCTTGCGGTCGCCCCAGACGGCCAGGCGCACCTCGTGCCGCGGTCGGCGCAGCTTGACCGCGACGTGGCCGAGCTTGCCGGCGAGACCTCGTGCGACCACGCGGCCGTCGCGCTTGAGCGTGTAGCGCTCCCCCACGACCAGCCCGCTCACGCGCACGACGAGGCGCTTGCCGCGCACGGCCGTGCGGATCGTGAGCGTGCGCTCCGGGAGCAGGGCGCTCAGCCCCTGGGCCCCGAGCGCGGTGGACTGCAGCCACAGCCTGCGGTCGCGGCGGCTGATGCCCTCGCGCTTGGCGCGGGTCAGGGTCTTGGCGTTCCAGGCGATCGCACCGCGCTGACCCCGCAGTGCCGGGTTGCGCCTGACCACCTGCGCGTCGACCTGCTGACGCAGCAGCCACGCGGCCGCGTTGCCCGCGGCGCCGAGACGCCCGGTGGCCTTGAGGGCCAGGGCCGTGAGCGCCGTCGTGCGCGCGTTGACCTCGCCGGCCTCCGCCACGCCGCCGCTGGGCGGCACCTGACGTGCGAGCCACCGGCTGGCCCAGTAGATCTCGTCACCGAGGTGCTTGACCCCGTGGCTGCGGGCGGACCGCAGCGCGAGGATCGCCGAGGCGGTCGCGTCGACGCTGCTCATCCGGTTGCGCTGCTCGGCGCTGCCCTTGCAGGTGAAGTCCGGGGAGTCCATGAAGAGGCGGAAGTGACCGGCCGGGCACGACTGCTTGGCCAGGAAGCGCGCCGCCATGGGGAGGTACTTGCTGTCCAGCGCCGCGAGCGCCTGGACGACCGAGGCCTGGGAGACCGTGCTGCTGGTGTCACCGGCCCAACCGGAGTCGACGGCGCGGCCGCGCTGCGGGTCGCCCGGCTCCTTGCGCAGCATCCCGATGAGCGAGCGGCGCAGGCTGCCGTCGGCGTAGGACCGCACCGGGATGTCGGAGTCGGCCACGACCTGGAGCAGCCGTGCCGTGGCGTCGGCGTAGCGACCGTTGAGGGGCCCGATCCGCCAGGAGACGTAGCGCTCGGCGGGACGCTGCAGCGCCCGCACCATCGCGGCCTGGGTCGTGCCGCCCGGGTCGAGGCGGCGCAGCGCGGTCACGACGTCGATGCTGAGACCGGGGTACGCCGGCCCCGGCTTGCTGCGGCGGACCCAGCGGGCCTTCCTGCCCGGTGCGGGGCGGACCTTGACCTTGTAGTGACGCGGGGGCGCGGTCACCAGGTGCGTGCGCTGGACCCGGCGCTGCAGCCAGGCGACCGTCTCGGCGACGGCCGGCTCACGCTCCGCGGGGGTGGTGGCGACCTTCGCCGACGCGGGGGCCGCCTGCGCTCCCCCGCCGGTGGCACCGGCGAGCAGTCCCAGGACGAGCGCCAGGAGCAGCAGCACGTGGAGGGGGCGACGGGTCGGGAGCGACATCGGGGGTCCTTCGTGGTGGGTCGGTCCGAGAGGGACCCAGCACATTGGTCACACGAGTCCCAGGTGTCACAGTCTCAAAGTCACGAACCGGACTCCACCGGACACGCGGGCCGCCCGGCGACCGACTGCGTCACACGGGGCAACACGGGGCGACACGGGCCGCCGACCCGCTACTTCTTGTCCTTGGCCACGCCCTCGGAGGTGGAGAGCGCGGCGATGAACGCCTCCTGGGGGACCTCGACGCGGCCGACCATCTTCATCCGCTTCTTGCCCTCCTTCTGCTTCTCCAGCAGCTTGCGCTTGCGGCTGATGTCGCCGCCGTAGCACTTGGCGAGGACGTCCTTGCGGATCGCGCGGATCGTCTCGCGGGCGATCACCCGGCTGCCGATGGCCGCCTGGATCGGCACCTCGAACTGCTGGCGCGGGATCAGCTCCTTGAGCTTGCCGA
>CAZKZQ010000139.1:6979-10134 GCA_964557235.1 uncultured Nocardioidaceae bacterium | reverse complement strand
ACATGGTCGCCACGATGTACGCCGCCGACGGGGTCGGCCTGGCCGCCTGCCAGGTGGGCGTGGACCTCGCGGTGTTCGTCTTCGACTGCCCCGACGAGGACGGCGTGTTCCACCGCGGGGTCGTCTGCAACCCCGCGGTCACCCTCCCCGAGGGTCGCGACCGCCGGCTCGACGACGGCGACGAGGGCTGCCTGAGCTTCCCGGGCGCGTTCATCGGCCTCGCCCGCCCGGACTTCGCGGCCGTCGACGGGACCGGGCTGGACGGCGAGCCCGTCCACTACGAGGGCACCGGCCTGCTGGCCCGCTGCCTGCAGCACGAGACCGACCACACCAACGGCACCGTCTTCGGCGACCGGCTGGCGAAGCGCTCGCTGAAGAAGCTCACCAAGCAGCACGAGTCGGTGGCCGAGGACTTCCCGGAGGGCTGGCCCGCGGTCGACGCCGATTGAGGTCCCACGCGAGGGGTAAGGGGACGCACAGACAACCTCGGGAGGTCGACGTGCGCCGTGTCCTGGCAGTCCTTGTCTCACTGACGACGATCGGGCTGGTCGGCCCGGCCGCAGCCGACAGTGGCACCTCGCCCCCGACAGCGGTGCGGACCCACCGCGAGATGGTGGTGACCGCCAACCCGCTCGCCACGGCCGCCGGCGCCAAGGTGCTGCGCCAGGGTGGCAACGCGGCCGACGCGATGGTCGCCGTCCAGACCGTCCTGGGCCTGGTCGAGCCGCAGTCGAGCGGCCTCGGCGGAGGTGCGTTCCTGGTCTGGCGCGACGGCCGCACCGGCGAGCTCACGACGTACGACGCGCGCGAGAAGGCGCCGAAGGCCGCCACCGAGGACCGCTTCGAGGGACTCGACTTCCCGCACGCCTGGCAGTCCGGGCTGTCGGTCGGCGTGCCCGGCGCCCCGCGCCTGATGGAGCGCGTCCAGGACGAGCACGGCCGCCTCGGCTGGCGCAGGCTCTTCAAGCCGGCCCTGAGGCTGGCGCGCGGCGGCTACGAGGTGACGAAGCTGACCGCCGACTCGGTCAACCAGCTGCTCGCGCTCAACACCAGCTGCACCGACCGGCTCTACTTCCGTGACCCGACGGCGTTCGCCTACTACACCAACGGCAGGACGAGCGGCTGCGCGGCGAAGCCGGCCGGGACGCGGGTGCGCAACCCGGCGTACGCCCGCACGCTCGAGACGCTGCGCACGCGCGGCGCCGACGGGTTCTACTCCGGCAGGATCGCGGCCTCGATCGCCAGGGCGGTGCAGACGGACCGCGCCATCCCCGGCGACCTGACCGTCGCGGACCTCAAGGCCTATCGCGTGGTCGAGCGCGACCCGGTCTGCATGGACTACCGCGGGCACCGCGTCTGCGGCATGGGCCCGCCGTCGTCCGGTGCGCTGGCCGTCGGCCAGATCCTCGGGATCCTCGAGCACTTCGACCTGGGCGACGACCCGCTCGGCGAGCGGTTCGTGCACCTGTTCTCGCAGGCGATGCGGCTCGCCTTCGCCGACCGCAACAAGTACGTCGCCGACCCCGACTACGTCACCGTGCCGGTCGAGGGGATGCTCGACGAGGACTACCTCGCCTCGCGCGCCGACCTGATCGGCGAGCAGGACATGGGCACCGCCGCCCCGGGCACCCCGCCCGGCGACTTCGACCCCGCCTCGCCGCAGCGCACCGACACCGAGCACGGCACGAGCCACGTCTCGATCATCGACAAGTGGGGCAACGCGCTGTCGATGACCACCACCGTCGAGAGCGCCTTCGGCAACGGCGTGATGGTCCCCGGAGCCGGGTTCCTGCTCAACAACCAGCTGACCGACTTCTCGTTCGTCGCCCGCAACCCCGACGGCACCCCCGTCGCCAACCGGGTGGAGAGCGGCAAGCGCCCGCGCAGCTCGATGTCGCCGACGATCGTGCTCGACCGCGACGGCGACGTGGAGCTCGTGACCGGTTCGCCGGGCGGATCGTCGATCATCGGCTACACCGCCCAGTCGATCGTCAACATCATCGACTTCGGGCTCGACCCGCAGCAGGCGATCAACGTGCCGCACCACCAGAACCGCAACGCCGCGACCGAGCTCGAGGCGCCGATCCCCGGGGTGACGGACGCCTACGACGCCGAGGGGCTCGCTGCCGCGCTGCGGGAGCGCGGCCACACGGTGAACATCGTCAAGACGCTGATCAGCGGGCTGTCGATCATCCAGGTCGTGCCGGGTGGGTTCGTCGGCGGCGCCGACCACCGCCGCGACGGGACAGTCGGAGGTCGCTGACCCCCGCTCCGGACGCTCAGCGGCGCTGCGCGGCGTAGAACGCGACCGCGCTCGCCGCTGCGACGTTGAGCGAGTCGATGCCGGCGGCCATCGGGATGATCGCGCGCCGGTCGCTGGTGGCCTGCCAGCGGTCCGAGATGCCGTGGCCCTCCGACCCGAGCACGAGGGCGACCCGGTCGAGGCCGTGCACTGCCTCCTCGAGGTCGGTCGCGTCCGCGGCGAGCGTCAGCGCCACCGTGGTGAACCCGCGCGCGCCCAGGTCCGGCAGGGCGTCGTACCAGTCGGGGAGGCGGGTCCACGGCAGCGAGAACACCGCGCCCATCGCGACCTTGACCGAGCGGCGGTAGAGCGGGTCCGCGCACCGTGGCGCGAGCAGGGCCGCGTCGACGCCGAGGGCAGCGGCCGACCTCAGGATCGCTCCGACGTTGGTGTGGTCGACGACGTCCTCGAGCACGACCACGGTCCGCGCGCCCTCCAGCACCTCGTCGAGGCTGGGCAGCGGCTTGCGGTGCAGCGACGCCAGCGCGCCGCGGTGGACGTGGAAGCCGGTCACCTGCTCGGCCAGCGCCTCGGACACCACGTAGCAGGGCGCGTCGCTGGCCGACAGCACGTCGTCCAGACCGTCGAGCCACCGCGGCGCCATGAGGAACGAGCGCGCGGCATAGCCGGCCTCGACCGCCCGGCGCACGACCTTCTCCCCCTCGGCGAGGAACAGGCCCTCCTCGGCCTCGAGCGACTGCCGCAGCTGGACGTCGCGCAGGTCGCGGTAGTCGGCCAGCCGCGGGTCCGCGGGGTCCTCGATCTCGATCAGCTGCGCCACGCCGTCAGCCCAGCGTGACGTCGTACGCCGAGGGGTTGGCCACGGCGACCACGTCACCGACCACGACGATCG
>CAZKZQ010000139.1:0-6879 GCA_964557235.1 uncultured Nocardioidaceae bacterium | reverse complement strand
ACGTCGTACGCCGAGGGGTTGGCCACGGCGACCACGTCACCGACCACGACGATCGCGGGAGGCCGGACCTCCTCCTTCTCGGCGTCGAGCTCGACCTTGCCGAGGGTCGACCAGACCGTGCGCTCGGTCGGCATCGTGCCGTCGCAGACGATCGCGACCGGGGTGTCCGACGGGCGGCCGCCGGCCATCAGCGCAGCGGCGATCGCGGGCAGGTTCTGGACCGCCATGAGGAGCACGACCGTGCCGCGCATCCGTGCGACCGCGTCCCACTCGACGAGCGACTCGGGGTGCCCGGGCGGGATGTGGCCGGAGATGACGGTGAACTCGTGCGCGACGCCGCGGTGGGTGACCGGGATGCCGGCGAGTGCGGGCACGGAGATCGCGCTGGTGATGCCGGGGATGACGCGGCACGGGACGCCGGCCTCCGCGCAGGCGAGCACCTCCTCGTAGCCACGGCCGAAGACGTAGTTGTCGCCACCCTTGAACCGCACCACGCGCTTGCCGGCGCGGGCCCGGTCGACGAGGACCTCGTTGATCGCCTCCTGGGCGGCGGCGCGTCCGCGCGGCAGCTTGGTGACGTCGATCAGCTCGACGTCGGCGGACAGCTCGTCGAGGAGCGCGCGCGGCGCCAACCGGTCGGTGACAACGACGTCGGCCTCTCCGAGCGCGCGGCGGGCGGCGACGGTGACCAGGTCGGGGTCGCCCGGTCCCCCGCCGACGAGCACGACGCCCGCTTCGTGCGGAGCCGTCGAGCCGGGGTCGCGCAGCAGGCCGTCGCGCAGGCCGGCGATGATCCGGTCGCGCAGGGCCGCGGACCGCCGCGGCTCGCGGTTGGCGACGACGGCGACGGTCAGCCCCTCGTGACGACCGGTCGCCGGCGTCCAGGCGGAGGCCTGGCTGGCGTCGTCCGCACGGACGCAGAAGATGCGCTGGCCCTCGGCCTCGGCCGACACCGCGGCGTTCACGTCGGGCTGGTCGGTGGCGGCGATGACGTACCACGCGCCGTCCACGTCGCCGGCCTCGTAGCCCCGCTGCTCCCAGCGGATCTCTCCCCCGCCGGCCATGCCCTCCAGGGCGGGAGTCACCTCCGGTGACACCAGGCGTACGACGGCCCCGGCGCCGAGCAGGCCCGGCACCCGACGCTGCGCGACGTGGCCACCCCCGACCACGAGCACCTCACGGCCGCGCAGCTGGAGCGCGACCGGATAGGGGACGGAGACGGGGTCGGCATGCACCCGGCCATTGTGGGCAGGGTCGTCGGTGGGCCTTGACCGCCGACCAGAGCGCGGACCAGGGTGCGGACGAGGCCCGTGTTGTGCACGCCCGACCCGAGAGGAAGCCATGTCGCTCGACCGTCCCGTGAGTCCCGACCCCTACACGCTGCTCCCCGAGGTGCCGTCGTTCGAGGTGACCAGCACCGACGTCACCGACGGCCAGCCGCTCAAGGACGACCAGGTCAACGCCCACGGCGACACCTCGCCGCAGCTGAGCTGGAGCGGCTTCCCGGAGGAGACCAAGAGCTTCGTCGTGACCTGCTTCGACCCGGACGCCCCGACGCCGTCGGGCTTCTGGCACTGGGTGGTCTGCGACATCCCGGCCGACGTCACGTCGCTCGACGCGGGCGCCGGTGCCGACGGTGGAGCAGGCCTGCCCGAGGGCGCCTTCATGTGCCGCAACGACGGTGGCGGCAAGGCGTTCATGGGCGCGGCTCCGCCGGAGGGCGACCAGGTCCACCGCTACTACTTCGTGGTGCACGCGGTGAAGGAGGAGAAGCTGGGCGTCGACAGCGACGCGACCCCGGCCGTGGTGTCGTTCAACCTGGCGTTCAAGACCGCGGCCCGCGCGATCCTGCACGGGACCTACCAGCACTGACCCTGCGGGCCCTCGAGGCTCAGTCGGGGGCTCACTCGTCGAAGGCGGCGTCGAGCGGCACCGTGCGCTCGGCGCCGGCCTCGTCGAGGTCGTCGTCGCCGGCAGTGCCGCGGGCGATCAGCACGGGGCACGACGCGTGCCGGACCACCTGGTCGGAGACCGAGCCGAGCAGCAGTCCCTTGAAGCCGCCGCGTCCCCGCGTGCCCACGACCAGGAGCGCCGCTCCCTGCGAGGCGTCGACGAGCGCCTGGGCCGGCGTCTTGTGGGGGGTCTCGTAGGTCACCTCGACGTCCGGGTGCTCGCGCACGAGCTCGGCGACGTCGGACTCGAGGTCACGGCGCACGGCGTCGGCGAAGTCGGACAGCGGCGGGACGTAGCCCGCCTTCATGGTCTCGGGCCGTGGCGCGCTCGTGAGCGACCAGGAGCGCACGATGCGCACGGGGTGACCGGCCTTGTCGGCCCAGGTCAGGGCCGTCCTCACCGCACGGTCCGAGAACCTCGAGCCGTCGTGCCCCACCACCACCGCGCCAGGCGCTCCCGTGTCCATGGGGCAAGTATCCCGCACTACGATCTCCCCGATGTCCCTGACCCGATGCAGCCCCGAGTCGCAGGGCCTGTCCTCCTCGGCCGTCCTCGCGTGGCTGGACCGTCTCGAGCGTGAGTCGATCGAGCTGCACAGCGTCATGCTGCTGCGGCACGGCAACGTCGTCGCCGAGGGCTGGTGGACGCCGTACTCCCGTGACGGGGTGCAGCTCGTCTACTCGCTGAGCAAGACGTTCACCTCGTGCGCCGCCGGGCTGGCCGCCGACGAGGGACTGCTCCGCCTCGACGACAGGCTGGTCGACCTGCTGCCCGACGCCGCCCACCGGGCCGGGCCCCGCGTCCGCGAGCTCACCCTCCACGACACGTTGTCGATGTCGACCGGCCACCGCGCCGACACCCTCGACGCGCTCCTGGAGTCGGTGGACCCGGTCGGGACCTACCTCTCCCTGGAGCCCGAGTCCGAGCGCGGCACCTGGTTCACCTATGACAACGGCGCGACCTTCGTCTCCGGCGTCGCGGTGCAGGACGCCTCGCACGAGCGGCTCCTGGACTTCCTCGAGCCCCGGCTGCTCACGCCGCTGGGCGTCGGTCCGGTCGGCTGGATCACCGCGCCCGACGGCCACGACCTCGGCTTCAGCGGCCTGTTCCTGCGCACCGAGGCGATCGCACGCCTCGGTCAGCTCCTGCTCGAGGACGGCGTGTGGGAGGGCGAGCGCCTCCTGCCGGAGGGCTGGGTCGCGCGAGCGTCCTCGGCGCTCACCGACACCTCGATGCACGACGGCGACGTGGACTGGCGCCAGGGCTACGGCTACCAGCTGTGGCGGTGCCGGCACGGGGCGTTCCGCGGCGACGGCGCACTGGGCCAGTTCTGCCTGGTCCTGCCCGAGCTCGACGCGGTCGTCGTCACGACCGCCGCGACGGAGGACATGCAGGCGGTGCTCGACGCGGTCTGGGACTGCCTCCTCCCGGCGTACTCCGACCAGCCGCTGCCCGAGGACGCCGCAGCCGTGGCGCTGCTCGAGTCTCGGCTCGCCGACGCCTCGCTGAGCACGGTCGCGTCCGCCGAGGGAGCCGAGCCCGCGGGACCGGGGCCGTGGCGCTCCACCCATGACGACAGCACCGCGGAGCTCGAGGTGGACGCCGTCGAGGTGCACCGCGCCGGTCCGGGTCTGTGGGACCTCGTGGTCGAGAGCGGCGCGCAGGTGGTCGTGCCGTGCGGCGACGGGCACTGGCCCGCCAAGGGACCGGCGCCGTTCGTCGCGACCGGCGGCTGGACGGCTCCCGGGGTCTTCGAGGCTCGCGTCGCCGCGGTCGAGACCCCGCACCTGCTGCGGCTCCGCTGCGAGGGCGGTCAGGCCGCGGTGAGCTGGGAGACGCGGCCCCTGCACTCCCCCCGGCTCTCCGACCAGCGCGCCCCGGTCGCCGACCTCACCTGACGGCGGCGAGCGCGGCGTAGTCCTCGGAGGCGAGGAACCGCGGCAGGAAGAACGCCGTCGTGCCCGCCAGCGGCAGGTCGCCGATCGTCGCCGGGTCCACGAACACGATCTGACGGCCCTCGCCGCACACGATGTCGTCGTCGGTCAGGTCCACGCGGCCCACCCAGATCTGCCAGTGGTTCCACAGCCCGGGCCGCACCTTGTGCTCCGGGGTCTCGTCGCCGTCGTACCAGACGTGCAGGGTGCCCTCCGGCAGCCGCACGCCGGTCTCCTCGGCCAGCTCGCGCACGAGCGCGTCGGCGAACGGCTCGCCGGCCTCGACGTGCCCGCCGACCAGGCCCCACTGGCCCGGCGCGACCGGCGCCGCGTCGTCGCGCTCCTGCAGCAGCACCCATCCACGAGCGTCGACCAGGATCGCCACTGCCACGTCGCAGCCCCGCTCGGGACACGGGAGCAGGTGGTCCGGGTCGTCGGTGCGACCCCGGTCGGACAGCTGCCGCGTCGGCTCGGGAAGGCGCATCTGCCCAGTGTGGCGCGCGCCGGTTCACGTCGTACGGAAGGATTGGGGTGTGCCATCCCCCGCCCAGCAGGTCGACGTCCTCGGTCGGCCGTACTACGCCGAGACGCTGGACCTGCCGCCCGACGACGAGGGCCCGGTCGTCGCCACTCTCGTGCGCCGCCGCGCCGGTCGCGCGAAGTCGCGGCGGGCCGTGCTGCACCTGCACGGCTTCTGCGACTACTTCTTCCAGACCGCCGCGGCCGACTTCTGGGTCAGCCGCGGCTACGACTTCTACGCCCTCGACCTGCGCAAGTACGGCCGCTCCCTGCGCGAGCACCAGACGCCCAACTTCGCCCGCGACCTCGCGGAGTACTTCCCCGAGATCGACCTCGCCTTCCAGCGCGTGACCGAGCGCGACGGCCACGACCACGTCGTCCTCAGCGGCCACTCGACGGGCGGCCTGATCGGGGCGCTCTGGGCCGACTCGCGCGGGCCCGACCTGGCCGGCATGTTCCTCAACGCGCCCTGGCTCGACATGCACGGCTCGTTCCTGCTGCGCACCGCCGGCACGCGCGCGATCGACCAGATCGGCGGGCGGCGGCCCTACCAGGAGATCCCCCGCTCGGTGAGCGGCCTCTACGCCCGCTCGCTGCACCGCGAGCACGACGGCGAGTGGGACTTCGACGTCGCGTGGAAGCCGGTCGCCAGCTGGCCGGTCTACGCCGGGTGGCTGCGCGCGATCCGGCGGGGGCACGCGACCGTCCACAAGGGCCTGTCGCTCACGCTGCCCGTGCTGGTCATGACGTCCGCGCAGAGCGTCTTCCCCAAGGCGTGGGAGCCGTCCGTCGACGCCAGCGACATCGTCCTCGACGTCGCCCAGATCGCGCGCTGGTCCCCCAAGCTGTCGCGCCACCTCACCCTGGTGCGGGTCGAGGGCGCGCTGCACGACGTCACCCTCTCGCGGGCCGCGGTGCGCGAGACGGTCTTCTCCGAGCTCGACCGCTGGCTCACGGCGTACGTCGAGCCCGCCTGACCCCGCCTCGTCCGGTTGCGAACGCGCCATGACGCGTCCGCGCCCGGACGCGGCAGAGCGGCGTCAGCCGCGGACGAGGAAGACGACCAGCGCGGTCGTGCCGACCAGCAGGATCACGCCACGGAGCAGCGCCGCCGACATCCGGCGACCGAGCGTGGCGCCGAGCTGGGCACCGATGATCGACCCGACGCCGATGAGCCCGGCGACCAGCCAGTCGACGTGCGCCACGGTGACGAACACGATCCCGGCGACCGTGTTGACCAGCGCCGAGAGCACGTTCTTGAGGGCGTTGAGCCGGTGCATGCTCTCGGCCAGGCCCAGCCCCAGGAAGCCCACCAGGATGATGCCCTGGGCGGCACCGAAGTAGCCGCCGTAGACACCCGCACCGAGCGTCGCCGGCCACGTCCACCAGGCGTCGCGCGGCTCGTGCGGGGACTCGGCGGCCCGTGCGACCCGGCGGTTGATCCAGGGCCCGAGGGCGACGAGCACGAGCCCGACGAGGATCAGTCCCGGGACGATGAAGTCGAACGCCGAGCTGGGCAGCGCGAGCAGCAGGATCGCGCCGACGAGCGCCCCGAGCGCCGAGGCGGACGCCAGCCTGACCACCCGACGGCGCTGGCCCTCGAGCTCGCGGCGCCAGCCGACGGCGCCGGCGACGCTCCCCGGGATCAGCCCCACGTTGTTGGACACGTTGGCCGTCACGGGCGGCACGCCCAGGGCGATCAGCGTCGGGAAGGTGATCAGCGTGCCCGAACCGGCCACGGCGTTGATGAAGCCCGCCCCGACGCCGGCGAGGGCGACGAGGAACAGCTCCAGCGGACTCACGAGGTGAGGGCCCGGCGACGCATCCGTCGGCGCGCGGCGTAGCGGCCGGCGGTCTGCTCGAGCACCAGGGGCATGCCGAAGGTCGCCGACAGGTTGGCCTCGGTCATGACGTGCTCGAGCGGGCCGGCCACGACCACCTTGCCGCCACGCAGCATGAGCACGTGGGTGAAGTTGGGCGGGATCTCCTCGACGTGGTGCGAGACCAGCACGATCGCCGGCGCGACGCCGTCGAGGGCGAGCACCGACAGCGTCGAGACGAGGTCCTCGCGTCCACCGAGGTCGAGGCCCGCCGCCGGCTCGTCGAGGATGAGCAGCTCGGGGTCGGTCATCAGGGCGCGGGCGATCTGCACGCGCTTGCGCTCGCCCTCGCTCAGGGTGCCGAAGGTGCGGTCGGCCAGCCGTGCGACGCCGAGCTCCGACATCAACGCGTCGGCCCGCTCCAGGTCGGGCTGGAAGTACTCCTCGCGCCAGCGCCCGACCACGCCGTACGACGCGGAGACGACGACGTCGCGCACCGCCTCGGACCGCGGGATGCGCTCGGCCAGGGACGCGCTGGCCAGGCCGATGCGGGGCCGCAGCTCGAACACGTCGGTGGCCCCCATGCGCTCGCCGAGCACGTGGGCGTCGCCCTCGCTGGGGTGCAGCTGGGCCGAGGCGATCTGCATGAGCGT
>CAZKZQ010000138.1:0-10146 GCA_964557235.1 uncultured Nocardioidaceae bacterium | reverse complement strand
GAGCACTACTTCCTCTTCGGCGGCCGCAGCCCGATCAACGACCTCAACCGCGAGCTGCGCCGGGCGGTGGAGGAGGACCTGCGCGGCCGGGGGCTCGACCTCCCCGTCTACTGGGGCAACCGCAACTGGGACCCCTACCTCACCGACACCATGCGGGAGATCCGCGAGGCCGGGCACCGCCGCGTCGCGTGCTTCCTGACCAGCGCCTACTCGTCGTACTCCGGCTGCCGGCAGTACCGCGAGAACCTCGCCGACGCCCTCGCCGGCAGCGACTCCGAGGGCGTCGTGGTCCTCGACCGGCTGCGGCACTACTTCAACCACCCCGGCTTCGTGGAGCCGATGGTCGACGCGACGCTGACCGCGCTGAGCGAGCTGCCCGAGCGTCAGCGCAACGACACCGTCGTGCTCTTCGTCACCCACTCGGTGCCGGTGTCCATGAACGACGCCAGCGGGAGGCACGGCGAGCGCGTCGGCGGGGCCTACGTCGAGCAGCACCGGTCGGTCGCCCAGCTCGTCGCCGACCGGGTCCGCCGCGAGACCGGCAGCCGGGTCCGCCACGAGCTCGTCTACTGCTCGCGCTCGGGCCCGCCGCAGGTCCCGTGGCTCGAGCCCGACGTCGGCGACCGCATCCGCGAGCTGGCCAAGGAGGGCGTGCCCGCCGTCGTGGTCGTGCCGATCGGGTTCATCGCCGACCACATGGAGGTCATCTACGACCTCGACACCGAGGCCGCCCAGGTCGCCGAGGAGGCCGGCATCGGCTTCGTCCGCGCCGCCACGGCCGGGATCGACCCGCGCTTCGTCGCCCTGGTCGGCGACCTGCTGCTCGAGCGCGCCGCCGTCGAGCGCGGCTCGGCCGGCCAGGAGCCGGAGCGGCCCGCCCTCGGCTCGCTCGGCCCGAGCTGGGACGTCTGCCCGGCGAGGTGCTGCGCCAACCCGCGCGAGGAGCGACCCGCCGCCTGCGGGTCCGACTGACATGACGGCCGACGCCGACCCGCAGGTCCTCCGCGCCGTCGCCGAGCAGGTCGCGGTCGAGGCCGCGTCCGTGGCCCGGCTGCGTCGCGCCGAGGGCGTCGAGGTCGCGGCCACCAAGTCCTCGCCGGTCGACGTGGTCACCGAGGCCGACCGCGAGGTCGAACGCCTGATCCGGGGCCGGCTGGCGTCCCAGCGACCCGGGGACGGGTTCCTCGGCGAGGAGGGCGGCGAGGTGACCGGCACGACCGGCGTCACCTGGGTCGTCGACCCGATCGACGGGACGGTCAACTTCCTCTACGGCCTGCCCTCGGTGGCGGTCAGCGTCGCCGCGCTCCGGGGCGAGGAGTGCCTGGCCGGAGCCGTGGTCGAGGTCTTCACCGGCGTCCGCTGGACGGCCGGCCTGGGTCACGGGGCGACCCGCGACGGACGTCCCCTGCAGGTGCGTCCGGTCCCGCCGATGGGCGAACGGTTGGTGCTGACCGGGTTCGGGTACGACGCAGTGCTGCGCGGTCTGCAAGGTCGGGCCGTCGCAGCCCTCCTGCCCCGGGTGCGCGACATCCGCCGGCACGGGTCGGCAGCGATCGAGCTGTGCCGGGTCGCGGAGGGAAGTGCCGATGCCTACCTCGAGGAGGGACTCAGCCTGTGGGACCACGCAGCAGGCGGCCTGGTGGCCCGCGAGGCCGGGGCGACGGTCGGCCACCTGCCCGGTGTCGGCGGCGGCGAGTGCGTGCTCGCGGCGCCCTCCTCGTCGTACGACGAGATGGTGGCGCTCGCGCGGGAATGCGGCTTCCTCTCCGGTGGTTCAACCCCTCGCGGGGTGCGCCCCCGCACCCCAGGGGACGGGCCCGGCTCGCCGAGGTAGTCCACCGGCGAGACCCGGTACTGCATTTCTTGGGTGCATGGTGCACAATCCGCTATCGCGAGGCTCACCGCGACCTGCGGGGGCAGGCCGGGACTCGCGACGCACCCCTGGACGCCACGCAACACAGGTGGGAGTGCCCCACCGACACGGGAGAGAACCACGATGGCTACTGACTACGACGCTCCGCGCAAGACCGATGACGAGGCCAGCGAGGAGAGCATCGAGGAGCTGAAGGCTCGTCGACACGACAAGAACTCGGGCAAGGTCGACGAGGACGAGACCGAGGCTGCCGAGTCCTTCGAGCTCCCCGGCGCCGACCTGTCCAACGAGGAGCTCTCCGTCGAGGTGCGCCCCAAGCAGGACGACGAGTTCACCTGCATGAGCTGCTTCCTCGTCCACCACCGCAGCCAGCTCGCGGACGCCAAGAAGATGATCTGCCGCGACTGCGCCTGACCAGACCACCTGGACCACCTGGAACAGCCACGAGGCCCCCGTCCGACGGACGGGGGCCTCGCTGCGTCTGGGCTCGGGACGTGCCCGGTCAGGGGTGGACGGCCTTGGTGACGCGCGACGCCCGACGGTCGTTGCGGGCGAGGCGACGGGCCAGGAACATGCGGGCGGTGCTGATCGCCGCGCCGCTGATCACGGCCCAGAGGATCGCCTCGCGGACCTCGATGTCGGGGTCTGCGGGGTCGGTCGGCGGGGGCTTGCCCTTCGACCCGACCTTCCAGGTGGCGTCCACGGCCTTCTTGACGAGGGCGGTCACCCCGAGGGTGGCCACGAGGGCGACGGCGTTCTGGGACTTGCCGGCCATGCTGCTCCTTCTGCTGAGGGGCGGGCGGATCCCGCTCAGTCTGCCCGATCGGTCTGCTCGGAAACGGTGACCCCGGCGGCGATGGCCGACGCCAGGGTGCGCGGGTGGCGGCTCGAGACGAGCCAGTACGGCGTCGGGTCGTCCGGGTCGACGACCCGCACGAGGACCCCGCGACGGATGTAGGGACGCACCAGGAGGTAGGCGCGGGCGTCCGCGTCGACCCCCAGCGCCAAGCGCACCTCGTCGCCGTCCAGGGCACGCGGCTCGGCCAGGAGCGCGAGCGGGATGTGCGCGCGGCCGGCGTAGAGCACCCCGCGCCGCACCTCGACGTAGGCCCCGCCGTAGCTCAGGAAGACGCCGACGTTGAACGCCAGCAGCGACCCGCCCAGGACGTAGGCCCAGATCCCGAGCCCCGCGACCAGGAACGCCAGCAGCGCCGAGGCGTGGAACATCGTCGCGACCGCCCACCAGCGCAGCGGCACCCGCAGGACCTCGGCGTACGACGGGGACGGGGTGGGCGGCACGGGCCGAATTCTGTCACCCGGCCCCGGCGCCTAGGGTGGCGGGATGGTCGAGATCAGCCTGCGACGGCTGCACCCGGACGCCGTGGTGCCGTCCTACGCCCACCCCGGCGACGCCGGGGCGGACCTGTGCACCACGGTCGACGTCCGCCTCGCGCCGGGGGAGCGGGCGCTCCTGCCGACCGGTCTGGCGATGGCGCTGCCCGAGGGCTTCGTGGCCCTCGTGCACCCGCGCTCGGGCCTGGCGGCGCGCTGCGGGCTGTCGATCGTCAACACGCCCGGCACGGTCGACGCGGGCTACCGCGGCGAGGTCAAGGTGCTGCTGATCAACCTCGACCCGCGCGAGGAGGTCGCGCTGAGCAAGGGCGACCGGATCGCCCAGCTGGTGATCCAGCGCGTCGAGCAGGCGGTGTTCGTCGAGGTCGACGACCTGCCGGGCTCCAGCCGTGGCGAGGGCGGCTACGGTTCGACCGGAGGCTTCACCCCCGCACCCACCCCCACCGACACGAGCGAGACGACACGATGAGACGACGCCGCAAGGACAGCCCCGAGCAGGCGGCCGACGGGACCGGGACGCAGGAGCAGGTCCCGGCCGACCCGGCCGCTGCCGTGGGGCCCTACGACATCGAGGACCACCCGCTCGAGGACGACGACCCGACCCGGATCGACCTCGGCGCGCTCTCGATCGCCGGCCACCCCGACCTCGAGGTGCGCCTCCAGGTCGACGAGGCCTCCGGCGCCGTCCTGGCCGCCCTGCTCGTCGCCGAGGACGGTGCGCTCGAGCTGCGGCCGTTCGCCGCGTCGCGCCACCACGCGATGTGGGAGGACGTCCGGGCCGAGATCCTCACCGACCTGCAGCGCCAGGGCGCCGGGGCCACCGAGGTCGACGGCCCCTACGGCAAGGCGCTGCACCTCCTCGTGCAGGGCCAGACCCCCGAGGGCCAGACCGTCCAGCAGCCGACCCTGCTCTTCGGCGTCGACGGGCCACGCTGGCTGCTGCGGGTCTCGGCCTACGGCCGGCCGGCCACCGAGTGGACCTCCGAGGGGCTCCTGGAGACCGCGCTGCGCCAGGTCGTCGTACGCCGCGGCGGGCAGCCCATGCCGCCCGGCGACGCGCTCCCGCTGGAGCTGCCGCCGGAGGCCCAGCGCCAGTCCTGAGGTCGAGGTCCGCGGATCGCTGCACCGCGGTTACGCTGGGAGCATGGCTTCCAGACCAGGTCGTCTCCGCACCAGCCTCAACCGCTGGGCCAGTCACTCCACCCAGGAGGCGCGGGAGCTTCGCGACGTCACGCAGCGCGCCGGCTGCTGCCCGATCAACGAGGCCAAGGACCGCGACATGGTCGCGATCGAGGGCATCCTCAAGACCGTCACGCTGCGTCCGCGCGGGGGAGTCCCCGCCCTCGAGGCCGAGCTGTTCGACGGCAGCGGCATCCTCACGCTGGTGTGGCTGGGCCGTCGCCGCATCGCCGGCATCGAGCCCGGCCGCGCGCTGCAGGTCCAGGGCCGCATCGGCGTGCACGACGACACGCGGCTGATGTTCAACCCGCGCTACGACCTGCGGGCCTCGTGACCCACGAGACCCCTGAGGACGACGGCGCCCAGGACGTCACCTTCCGGCACGGGCTCCCGGTCCACGAGGACCAGGAGGACCCCGAGCACCACGTGCACGTCGGCACCGACACCGTCGAGGCCGCCGTACGCCGCCAGCTGTCGACCGCGCTCGGCGGCAAGCGGGGCATGGCCGAGGCGGCCGTGCCCACCATCGCCTTCACCGCGACCTTCGTGTCCACCAAGGACGTCAAGGTCGCCGTCGCGGTCAGCGTCGGGCTGGCGCTGGTGCTGCTGGCCGCGCGCCTGGTGCAGCGCAGCTCGGTGCAGTTCGTGCTCAACGCGCTCTTCGGCATCGGCATCGGCGTCTTCTTCGTCTGGCTCGGCGGCCGCAACGGCGGCGACGAGTCGCACAAGGCGCTGGCCTACTTCCTGCCCGGCCTGATCTACAACCTCGGCTACGCCGTGGTGATCGCGCTGAGCATCCTGGTGCGCTTCCCCGTCGTCGGCGCGATGGTCGGCGCGATGGCCGAGGACCCGGTCGCGTGGCGGCGCGACCCGCAGGTGCTCCGGCTCTGCACCCAGCTGACCTGGCCGCTGGCCGTGCCGTGCGTGCTGCGCGTGCTCGTGCAGGGGCCGGTCTACCTCGCCGGTCGAGCGGCCGAGGACGCCGACGCCTACGTCGCCGCGCTGGGCGTGCTCAAGGTGGTGATGGGCTGGCCGCTGCAGATCGGCGCGCTGGCCTTCATGGTGTGGCTGCTCAGCCGCGACCGCACCCCGGTGGTGGCGCCGGGCTAGCGCCCGGCGTTCTCCTGGTGATCCGGGTTGAGCAGGCGCTCGAGCACGGGCTCGGCGTCCTGCGAGGCGACGAACAGCAGCTCGTCGCCGGCCTCGAGCGGCTGCTCGCGGTCGGGGGAGTAGACCATGCCGTCGCGCAGGATCGTGACCAGCGTGCAGTTGTCGGGCCACGGGATGAGTCCGCACGGCTTGCCGAGGAACGGCGAGGTCGACGGCAGGGTCATCTCGACCAGGTTGGCGTCGCCCTGACGGAAGGTGAACAGCCGCACCACGTCGCCGATGGAGACGGCCTCCTCGACCAGCGCCGACATGATGCGCGGCGTCGAGACGTTGACGTCGACGCCCCAGGCCTCGGTGAACAGCCACTCGTTGTCGGGGTGGTTGACCCGGCCGACGGTGCGCGGCACCGAGAACTCGGTCTTGGCCAGCAGCGAGGTGACGAGGTTGGCCTTGTCGTCGCCGGTGGCGGCGATGACCACGTCGCAGATCTCCAGGCGGGCCTCCTCCAGGGAGGACAGCTCGCAGGAGTCGGCCAGCAGCCACTCGGCGCCGGGCACGCGGTCGGGGGAGATCGCGCGCGGCTCCTTGTCGATGAGCAGGACCTTGTGACCGTTCTCGATGAGCTCGGTGGCGATGGAGCGGCCGACGGCTCCGGCGCCGGCGATGGCGACGCGCATCAGTCCTCCTCGGGTCCGCGCTCGAACACGTCGTACACGTGCTGGGCGTTCTCCTCGCGCATCACGAGGTGCAGCATGTCGCCCTCCTGGAGCACGCTCTCGCGGGTGGGCAGCATGCCCTCGCCGAGGCGGTCGATCCAGGCGATGCGGCTCTTGGACTGCTCCTGGAACACGACGGTGCGCTGGCCGATCCACTTGGGGTTGACCATCATCGCGTCGACGCGGATGGTGCCGCTCGGGTCGCGGAAGTCGGGCTCGGCGCCGACGGGCAGCAGGCGCCGGAGGATCTGGTCGGCGGTCCACTTGACCGTGGCGACCGTCGTGATGCCGAGGCGCTGGTAGACCTCGGCGCGGCCGGGGTCGTAGATGCGGGCGACGACCGAGGTGATCCCGAAGGTCTCCCGCGCCACGCGCGCGGCGATGATGTTGGAGTTGTCACCGCTGGAGACCGCGGCGAAGGCGTCGGCGTCACGGATGCCGGCCTCCTCGAGCACCTCGCGGGAGAAGCCGAGGCCCATCACCTTGCGGCCGCCGAAGGTCGGGCCGAGTCGCCGGAACGCGTCGGGGTTGGTGTCGATGACCGACACGGTGTGGCTGCGGTCCTCGAGGTCGCGGGCCAGCGTGCTCCCCACTCGGCCGCAGCCCATGATCACGACGTGCACGGCAGGAACGCTACACGGGCACGGGGCGCGCGTGGGCGCTCGGGAGACGTTCGTGGTCTGTCGCCCTGGTGCGTGCCCTACCCTGGCGCCGTGGGTCTAGGCGACGTGTCGAAGCGGATCATCCTCGGCCGCAAGCTCCGCTCCTCGCAGCTCGGGGAGACCTTGCTCCCGAAGCGCATCGCCCTTCCCGTCTTCGCCAGCGACGCCCTGTCCTCCGTGGCCTACGCCCCGGACGAGGTCTTCATCATGCTGTCGCTGGCCGGCGCGTCGGCCTACGTCTGGTCCTGGAAGATCGCGCTGGCCGTCGCGCTGGTCATGCTGACCGTCGTCGCGTCCTACCGCCAGAACGTCCACGCCTATCCCAGCGGCGGCGGTGACTACGAGGTCGCGACGGTCAACCTGGGCCCCAACGCGGGCGTCACGGTCGCCAGCGCGCTGCTCGTCGACTACGTCCTGACGGTCGCGGTGTCGATCTCCTCCGGCGCGCAGAACGCCGCGGCTGCGCTGCCGTTCGTGCGCGGCCACGAGGCGCTCTACGCCTGCATCCTCGTGGTGGTCCTGGCGGCCATCAACCTGCGCGGCGTGCGGGAGTCCGGCGCGTTCTTCGCCGTGCCGACGTACGGCTTCATGCTCGCGATCCTCGGCATGTGCGCCTGGGGCATGCTGCGCGCCTTCTCCGGCGACCTGCCCGACGCGGAGTCTGCCGGCCTCGTGATCGAGCCGACGAAGACCTACGAGGACACGATCACCGGCATAGCGCTGGTCGCGCTGCTGGCGCGCGCCTTCTCCTCGGGGTGTGCCGCGCTGACCGGGATCGAGGCGATCTCCAACGGCGTGCCGGCGTTCCGGAAGCCCAAGAGCAAGAACGCCGCGACCACGCTGCTCCTGCTCGGCGTCATCGCGATCACGATGATGATCAGCGTCATCGTCCTCGCCAAGAAGATGAGCCTGCGCTACGTCGACCCGCACGACCTCGACCGCCTGCGGACCGCGTCGGGCGACCCGGTGCCCGAGGGCTACGACCAGCACACGGTGATCGCCCAGATCGCGCGAGGGGTGTTCGACAACTTCGACGCAGGCTTCTTCTTCGTGGTCGGCGTGACCGGCGTGATCCTGGTGCTCGCGGCCAACACCGCCTTCAACGGCTTCCCGGTGCTCGGCTCGATCCTGGCCAAGGACGGGTTCCTGCCGCGGCAGCTCGGCTCGCGCGGCGACCGGCTCGCCTACTCCAACGGCATCGTCATCCTGGCCGTCTTCGCGATGGTGCTGATCGTCGCGTTCGACGCCGAGGTCACCCGGTTGATCCAGCTCTACATCGTCGGCGTCTTCGTGTCGTTCAACCTCAGCCAGCTCGGCATGATCCGGCACTGGACGCGCCACCTCAAGAACGAGACCGATCCCGCCGAACGACGGCGCATGCTGCGGTCCCGGGCGATCAACACCTTCGGTCTCGCGATGACCGCGGTCGTGTTCGTGATCGTGCTGCTGACCAAGTTCCTGGCCGGTGCGTGGATCGCGATCCTGGCGATGGGCACCTTCTTCATGATCATGAAGTCGATCCGCCGCCACTACGACTCGGTCGGCGCCGAGCTCGAGGTCGACGCGGACGACCAGATCCTCCCCACGCGGGTGCACGCGATGGTGCTGGTGTCCAAGGTGCACAAGCCGACCATGCGGGCCCTGGCCTACGCCAAGGCGAGCCGGCCCAACGTGCTCGAGGCCGTGATGGTCTCGACCGACCCTGTGGAGCGTGACCGCATCGTCGACCAGTGGGACCGGCGCGGGATCGACGTGCCGCTCAAGATCCTGGACTCGCCCTACCGCGAGATCATCCGGCCGATCGTCGACTACGCCAAGGCGATCCGGGCCGCACAGCCCCGCGGCGTCGTCGCGGTCTTCATCCCGGAGTACGTCGTCGGGCGCTGGTGGGAGCAGCTGCTGCACAACCAGACCGCGCTGCGCCTCAAGACCCGGCTGCTCTTCACCCCGGGTGTCATGGTGATCTCCGTGCCCTTCCAGCTCCGGTCCTCGCGCATCGGCGAGGAGCGTGCGGCCCGCCAGGACGAGCAGGTCGCTTCCGGCCGCTCCTTCGGCGGCAACTGGTCGAGCGGCCTCGACGAGGACTTCGATTGAGCCGACGCGCCCGCGAGCGGACCCCGCAGGGTCCGTCCGCCGCCGGACGACGCTTCGAGGTGACCTGCGGGCCGTGGGCCCACGGCGGTCACGTCGTGGCGCGGATCGACGCCGCCGAGCCCGAGGTCGGCGGCACGGTCGTGTTCGTGCGCCACGCCCTGCCCGGCGAGCGGGTGACCGTGCTGCTCACCGAGGGGGCGGTGGGCGACCGCTTCCTGCGCGGTGACGCCGTCGAGGTGCACGAGCCCTCCCCGGACCGGGTGGAGCCGCCGTGCCCCGTCGCCGGTCCCGGTCTGTGCGGCGGGTGCGACCTGCAGCACGTGCGGCTCGAGGCCCAGCGCGAGGCCAAGGCCGGCATCGTCCGCGAGCAGCTGCAGCGGATCGCCTCGATCGACGTCGAGGTCGAGGTCGAGCCCCTGCGGCCCGACGAGGACGGGCTGCGCTGGCGCACCCGCGTGGGCTTCCACCGGCTCCGCGACGGCGGCCTGGCGATGCGGGCCCACCGCTCCCACCGGCTGGTCCCGGTCGAGGACTGCCTGGTGCGGGCGCCCGACGCCGTCGTCTCGGTGCGGGGGGAGTGGGAGCCGCCCAAGACCGTGATCGAGCAGGTGGGCACCTATGCCTTCGCCGTCGACGCGGCCGGCTTCTGGCAGGCCCACCGGGATGCGCCGTCGGTGTTCGTCGAGACGATCCTGGCGATGGCCGAGCTGCGGCCCGGCGACCAGGTCGCCGACCTGTTCAGCGGCGTCGGGCTCTTCGCCGTCCCGGTCGCCGACGCGGTGGGGGAGGCCGGAGCCGTGCTCGCGGTCGAGGGTGACGAGGTGGCCGCCCAGCTCGCCTCGAGCAACCTCGCGACCTATCCCTGGGCCCGGGTGTCGCCCGGCTCGGTCGCCGAGGTCCTCGCGATGGAGGTCGACCACGGGTCGTCGTACGACGTGGTGGTGCTGGACCCGCCCCGGGTCGGGGCGAAGCGCAAGGTGCTCGAGCAGGTCGTGGCGCTGGGCCCGCGGACGGTGGTCCACGTGGGCTGCGACCCGGCGGCCTTCGCCCGCGACGCGGCGATCCTGGCCGAGCACGGCTACGCCCTGGCCGAGCTGCGGGCCTTCGACGCCTTCCCGATGACCCACCACGTCGAGGTGATCGGCAAGTTCGTCGACGT
>CAZKZQ010000137.1:0-10147 GCA_964557235.1 uncultured Nocardioidaceae bacterium | reverse complement strand
TTCATCCTCGAGGAGGTCTGGGGCTACGACTTCCCGACCACCGCCAACTCGCTCGAGGTCTACGTCGGCTACCTCCGCCGCAAGACCGAGGCCGAGGGCGAGCCCCGCCTGCTCCACACCGTGCGCGGGGTGGGCTACGTCCTGCGCGAGTCCTGACCCGTGCAGGCGGTGAGGTTCCGCGGGACGCTGGCCAGCCGGGTCAGCCTGCTGGCGACCATCGCGGTGACCCTGTCGATCGTCTTCGGCTCCCTCGCGGCCTACGCCGTCATCCGGCACCAGCTCTACGCCTCCCTCGACGACTCCCTCGAGCAGCGCGCCACCGCGGCGGCGAGCACCAGCACGCTCGCGTCGCTGACCGCCCAGCGCGTCCCGTCGTGGGCGCTCGGCGCCGGTGACATCAAGATCGCGGTGCTCATGGAGGACGGCGACGTCGTCTCGGGCCCGGTCGAGGACGGGGCGGGCAGGATCCAGCTCGGGGCGCCCGAGGTCGCGGTCGCCACGGGCAGGGCCGAGCTCTCCCAGCGCACGATCAGGACCGACGACGGGCGCTACCGCGTCGCGGCCGTCCCCGGTGCCGAGCCCGGCACGGCCCTGATCCTCGCCCAGTCCCTGCGCCCGACGTACGACGCGCTGCGCAAGGTCGGCGCCGTCCTCACCATCTTCGGGCTGGCCGGCATCGTGCTGGCCGCTGCCCTGGGCTGGCTGGTGGCGCGCAACGGGCTGCGGCCGGTGCGCCGGCTCACCGGTGCGGTGGAGGAGATCGGCCGCACCGAGCAGCTCACCCCGATCCCGGTCGAGGGCCAGGACGAGGTCGCCCGGCTGGCCGTGGCCTTCAACTCGATGCTCGCCGCGCTCGAGGCCTCGCGCACCCGCCAGCGCCAGCTGGTCGCCGACGCCGGCCACGAGCTGCGGACCCCGCTGACCTCGCTGCGCACCAACCTCGACCTGCTCGCGATGGCCGACGACCCGGCCCGGCCCGGCTCGCTCACCCCCGAGGCGCGGGCCGAGCTGATGGACGACCTGCGCTTCCAGATCGACGAGCTCACCCAGCTGATCGGCGACCTGACCGAGCTGGCCCGCGACCGCCGGCCCGAGGAGGTGCACGAGCGCGTCGAGCTCGGCGAGGTCGTCGAGCGGGCGGTCGACCGGGTGCGGCGGCGGGCGAGCGGGCTGCAGTTCGACGTCGACCTCGACCCGTGGTGGGTGGTCGGCGACGACCACGCCCTGGAGCGGGCGGTGACCAACCTGCTCGACAACGCGGCCAAGTGGAGCCCGCCGCTGGGCACGGTCACCGTGCGCCTGAGGGCGGGCACGCTCGAGGTGCTCGACCAGGGCCGCGGCATCGCGGAGGAGGACCTGCCCCACGTCTTCGAGCGGTTCTACCGCTCAGCCGACGCCCGCACGATGCCCGGCTCGGGCCTCGGCCTCGCGATCGTGGCCAAGGTCGTCGCGGCCCACGGCGGCCGGGTCCACGCGGGCACGGCCCCCGGTGGCGGCGCCGCCTTCTGGTTCTCCGTGCCCGGCCGGCCCGACCGGTCGGAGGCCGGCGACGCTCCCGACAAGGCGTCCGGCACGGGCCGTCGGGCCGCACAGAAAGCTCTCAGGAGCCCGACAGCGCCTTCGAACCGCCCTCTCAGTGACCACTCAGCCTCGACCCACACGATGGAGCCATGACCGAGCACGACCCCCAGCAGGAGAACCAGCCCACGTCGCACGACGACACCCGGGACCCCCAGACCCCGGACCACGACGAGCGGCTGCACCGCTACGCCCCGAATGACGACGAGGAGCGCACGACTGACGTGCCCCCGGTCGGGACGTGGCACCGCGAGGGCCGCGCCGCGTCACAGGAGGGCGCCTCGCCAGCCGATTCCCAGGCCGGCTGGCAGGCCCCCTCCGCCCCGAACGACACCACGGCCTTCGGGCCCTTCACCTTCCGCCACGACGCCGAGCCCGACGCGGCCTCGGTCGCCCGGCAGGAGCGCCGCCAGGGCCGCAACCGCGCCGCCGGCGTGCTCGTGGGCGCTCTGCTGCTCGGCAGCGCGGGCGGCGTGGTCGGCGCCGCGGCCTACTCCGCGGCCAACGACGACCAGGACCCGACGAGCACCCTGAGCTCGCCGACGGCGACGGTCACCACCCGCACGACCAGCGACGACGGCTCCACCGACAGCACGGACCTGCCCGCGGCGGCGGGCTCGGCCGAGGCGGTCGCGGCCAAGGTGCTGCCCAGCGTCGTGAAGATCAACGTCTCCGGCACCAGCGGTGCGGGCTCCGGCTCCGGCATCGTCCTGAGCGCCGAGGGCGAGATCCTCACCAACAACCACGTCACCGAGGTCGCCAAGGACGGCGGCAAGATGACGGTCAGCTTCAACGACGGCACCACCGCCCCCGCCAAGCTCGTGGGCGACGACCCGGTGACCGACCTCGCGGTGATCCGGGTCGACGGCGTCAGCGGGCTCACCCCCGCCCGGCTCGGCGACTCCGACAAGCTCGACGTCGGCGAGGGCGTCGTGGCGATCGGCTCGCCCTTCGGCCTGGCCGCGACGGTGACCTCGGGCATCGTGTCCGCGCTCAACCGACCGGTGTCGGTCGGCGGCGAGAGCGGTGGCGACGAGACGACCTACCCCGCGATCCAGACCGACGCGGCGATCAACCCGGGCAACTCCGGTGGCCCGCTGGTCAACCTCGCCGGCGAGGTCGTCGGGATCAACTCCTCGATCCGCTCCTCCTCCGACCTCGGCAGCGAGGGCGGCTCGATCGGCCTCGGGTTCGCGATCCCGATCTCCAAGGTGCTGCCGGTCGTCGACCAGCTGCGCAACGGCCAGACCCCGACCCACGCCCGCCTGGGCATCTCGGTGTCGGACAAGGGCAGCAGCACCGACCCGACCGAGAACGGCCTGATCACCGGCGCGGGCGTCGAGGAGGTCTCCGACGGGTCCGCGGGTGACAAGGCCGGGCTCAAGGCCGGCGACGTGGTGACCAAGGTCAACGACGACGCCATCGCCAACAGCGAGTCGCTGGTCGCGACCATCCGCGGCTACCGCCCCGGCGACAAGGTCACCCTGACCGTGCTGCGCGACGGCAAGACGCTGACGCTGGACGCGACGCTCGACAGCGACGTGGAGAGCTCCAACAGCTGACCGCGTGCCGTCTTGCGGGAGCCACCGGTTCCCTGGATAGAGTTGGTCCTGCGTCGCACCCGCGACTCGGACCGGGGCCCTGACGCAGCCAGACCTACCTGGCCGCATCCCCCCCTTGCGGCCGGTCAGGACCCTGGAGGGCCGCTCGGTTCCGGGCGGCCTTCCATCGGGTCTCGTCCCACTCCTCGCGCTCGTCGCTCTGCACCGTGACGCCCCCGCCGGTGCCCCAGGCGTAGCGCCAGCCCTCGCCCTCGGGCCGGGCCACGAGCGAGCGGATCACCACCGCGAGGTCGGCGCGGCCGTCGGGGGCGAGCCAGCCGAAGGCGCCGGCGTACACCCCGCGCGGGGTCGCCTCGACCGCGTCGATGACCTCCATCGTGCGGCGCTTGGGCGCGCCGGTCATCGAGCCCGCCGGGAAGATCGCGCGCAGCGCCTCGACCGGGCCGACGTCGTCGCGGAGCCGGCCGCGGATCGAGGAGACCAGCTGGTGCACGGTCGCGTAGGACTCGACCTCCATCAGCTGCGGCACCTCGACCGTCCCGGGTGCGCACACCATGCCGACGTCGTTGCGCAGCAGGTCCACGATCATCAGGTTCTCGGCGCGGTACTTCGGGTCCGACGCCAGGTGCTCGCGCAGCCGCGCGTCGTCCGCCTCGTCCCGCCCACGTGGCGTCGTGCCCTTGATCGGCCTGGCCTCCAGCACGCGTTGGCGGTTGAGGGTGGCGAAGCGCTCCGGGCTCGAGCTGAGCAGGTGCACGCCGCGGTGCTGCAGGTAGCCGGAGTACGGCGCGGGGTTGGTCTCGCGGAGCCGGAGGTACGTCGTCACCGGGTCCTGCGGGGAGTCGGCGTGCTCGCGGTAGGTCAGGTTGACCTCGTAGGAGTTGCCGAGGCGGAGCTGGCGCTGCACCTCGGCGAACGCATCGGAGTACCACTCCGGGACGGGCGCGTCGTCCGCGTCGGGTGAGGCCGGGTGGCGCCGGGCCGGGTGGCCGGTGAGCACGCGCGGCGAGCGGCAGCGCATCCACACCGCGTCGGGCACGGCCGGGTCCGCGGACGGGCGGCCGGGCAGGTCGGTGCGACAGGCGTAACCGAGATAGCCGACCCAGCTGACGTCCGCCGCCCCCTCGGCCCGGTCGGCCGCGAGGTGCTCGTCGAGCACGGCGAAGACGTCGTCGCCCACGACCTCCGACGTCCCGCCCCGGTGGCGCACGACCTCCCGGCGACCGGCGTCGAAGGTGAGCGACACGTCGTCCTCGTCGAGCGTGCCGATCACCGAGCGCGTGCCCGACCACGGCGTCGCGCCACCACCGTCGAGCCAGAACATCCGGTCCGACGCCGCCGCGGCCGCGCGGAACTCCTCGACCTCGCTCACGGCCGCTCCAGGAAGGTGCGGAGCAGCTGCTCGCCGTGGCGCGACAGGATCGACTCGGGGTGGAACTGCACGCCGACCAGCGGCAGGGTGCGGTGCTCGACGCCCATCACGACCCGGTCCTCTCCGGACCCGGTCCAGGCGGTCACGCGCAGGACGTCGGGCACCTCGACGGCGGCCAGGGAGTGGTAGCGCACCGCCTCGAACGGCGACGGCAGCCCGGCGAAGACGCTCGTGCCGTCGTGCTCGACCTCGGCCACCACCCCGTGGGCGGGCGGCACCTGCGCGACGCGGCCGCCGTACGCCGAGACGAGGCCCTGCAGGCCGAGGCAGACCCCGAGGACGGGCGTGCGGGCGGCGAGGAGCAGCCCGCGCCCGACCGCGAAGTCGGCCGGGTCGTCGGGGTGACCGGGCCCCGGGGAGAGGACGACGTGGGTGAAGCCGTCGAGGTCCTCGGCCGTGACCTCGTCGTGCTCGACGACGACGGGCAGGCTGCCGGTGACCGCGGCGACGAGGTGGACGAGGTTCCAGGTGTAGGAGTCGTGGTGGTCGACCACGACGACACGAAGATCTCGACCGGGCTCGATCACCGGACCAGCAGGTCGACGACGAGGTCGCGCAGCAGCGTGAAGCCGTCCTCGGTGAGGATCGACTCGGCGTGGAACTGCATGCCCCGGAAGTGCGGGCCGCGCAGCATGTGGACGTCGCCGGTCGCACGGTCGGTCGCGGCGGTGACGCCGTCGGGGAGCGGACCGTCGGGCCGGCCGACGAAGGTGTTGTAGAACCCGACGACCTCCTCGCGGTCGCCCATGACGGGCTCGAGCGAGACCCGCGACTGGGTGCCCTGGAAGACGATGTCCTTGTAGGCAAGGGGGATCCCGAGCCGGTCGCAGAGCACCTGGTGCCCGAGGCACACCGCCAGGAACGGGCTCTCCGCGGCGAGCAGGTGGTCGACCACGCGGCGGAACGTCGCGATCTTGGGGTGGTCGCCGTCGCGGGGGTCGCCGGGGCCGGGACCGACGATCACCAGGTCGACGCCGTCGAAGGTCTCCGGGGTCGCCTCCTCGTGCGGCACCACGACGGCGCTCATGCCGAGCACCTCGAGCACGTGCACGAGCATGTTGACGAAGTCGTCCTCGCCCTCGAGGATCGCGGCCCGCTTGCCCTTGAGCTCCGGCACCGGTGCCGCGCCGCCCTGGTCGGTCAGCCAGAACCGGCTCAACCGCTGGTTGCGCGAGCCGAGCGCGACGATGACGTCCTCGTCCTGGGTCAGCTCGGCGAGGCCGGTCACCGGCTCGGCGGGGGCGTCGGCCAGGCCGAAGGCGGTGAGGATGCCGCCCGCCTTGGCCCACGTCTCGGCCACCTCGTAGGCCGGGTCGGAGTCGCGCACGAGCGTCGCGCCGGCGGTGACCTTGAGGTGGCCGTCGGGCGAGACGTCGGCGGTGCGGATGACGATCGGGCTGTCGGCGGTCTGCGCGCCCGAGGCGTCGCGACCGAGGAGGGCGAGGGCGGCGCCGTAGTAGCCGCGGCCCTCCGACTCGTAGTCGGCGATCAGCCGGCAGGCGTTCTCGACCGGGGCGCCGGTGACGGTGGCGGCGAACATCGTGTCGCGCACGACCGCGCGGACGTCGCGGGAGGTGCGACCGGCCAGGAGGTACTCCGTGTGCACGAGGTGCGTCATCGGCTTGAGGAACGGGCCCAGCACCTGGCCGCCCTCGTTGCAGACGTCGCACATCATCTTGAGCTCCTCGTCGACGACCATGAAGAGCTCGTAGATCTCCTTCTCGTCGGCGAGGAACTCCAGCAGCCGCGCCTTGCGCTCTGCGGCGGGCACTCCGCGCAGGCGGAACGTGCCGGAGATCGGGTTCATCCGCACGTCCCCGCCGTGCACCGACACGTGCCGCTCGGGGCTCGCCCCGACGAGGTAGCGCTCGCCGGTGAAGAAGCAGAACGTCCAGTAGGCACCGCGCTCGCGCTCGAGCAGGCGCCGCAGGACGGTGAGCGCCTGGTCGGGACCCCAGGCGTCGAGCCGCGCACGGTAGTGGCGGCCCACGACCAGGTTGGCGCCCTCGCCGTTGCCGATCTCCTCGTCGATGATCGTGCGCACGACGTCGGCGTAGTCCTCGTCGGAGGTCTCGAAGCTGCCACGGTCGGCGAAGGTGACGGGTACGTCGGGCAGCGCGGCGAGCAGGTCGGCGAAGGGGACCTCGTGCTCGACCTGCACGTCGACGACCGTCAGCGGGGCGCCGTCGTCGTGCGCGACGAAGCCGCGCTCGCGCACCTGCCGGAACGGCACCGCGAGGAGCCGGTCGAAGCGCTTGCCCTCCGGCGGGGGCCCCTGCTCCAGCGGCACGTCCATCAGGGAGTCGACCTCGGAGCGCGGACCGCCCACCAGCGTCACCGTGGCGGAGTCCTTGACCCGCACGACCGCCCACGCCTCGCACCCCAGCACCTCGTCGAGGGCTGCGCGGGGACTGAGGGAGGAGCCGGTCATGGGCGAACGCTACCGGTCCGCGAACCACCCGGGCGGGCTCGTCCGATCGGCCGATGCTGCTCCGTCGTTCGGTTCCGCAGGTCGGGACCTAGGCACCCCGCAAACACGGCGCTTGGGCCGTGTCCCTCGCTGCCGGCCTCGGCCACAGTTGTCCCTGTCGAGAGGCAGCGCAAGGGCCTGGGGGACACCACCATGGGGGGCCGCGGGGGACTGTCCACGGGGGAGAGCGCAGCTGATCGATCGGGGGGTGCATCAGGAGGACCGCACCACGCACGGACCGACGATGTGCTCAGCAGGGCTGCACCACCGAGGGGGGTAGGTGCGGCCCTGCTGAATTTTTGGTCTCGACTGAGCTCGACCGGCTAGTGGACGAGCGTGAGCTCCTGGGTCGCGCGCGTCAGCACGACGTAGAGGGTCGCGCGGCCGGTCGGTGACTCCGCCTCGATCTCGCCCGGCGCCACCACGACGATGCCGTCGAACTCCAGTCCCTTGGTGTCGAGACCGGTGAGCAGCGCCAGCCGGGCCTGGTCGCCGCCCTGCCGCTCGGCCCAGCCGTCGAACCACGACGCGACCTCGGGCACGCGCGCGGCGGTCGACACGACGCCCACGGTGCCGGGGAGGGTGTCGAGCATCCGGCGCGCCTCGGCGATCACCTCGGCACCCAGCTCGTCGGCGCCGGACTTGGTCTCCACCGGCTCCACCCCGGTGCTGCGCACCGCCTCGGGCAGGTCGATCGCCAGGCCCACGCGGTCGGCGTACGCCGCGGCGAAGCCGTAGATCTCCGCGGAGTTGCGGTAGTTGGTGTCGAGGTGGAAGCGGTAGCGCTGCTTGTTGCGCATCGCGTCCTCGCGCGCCGCCTCGGCCTCCGCCGGGAAGGGCCACGAGGACTGCGCCGGGTCGCCCACGATCGTCCACGTCGCGGTCGGACCGCGCCGGCCGACCATGCGCCACTGCATCGGGGAGAGGTCCTGCGCCTCGTCGACGAGCACGTGGGCGTAGGTGTCGTCCTCGATCCGGCGCTGGGCGCGCGGACCGGTGAACTCACGCTCGCTGATCGTGGTCAGCTCGGGCAGGTTGGCGTCGACGAGGTGCGCGAGCGGGTCGTCGAGCAGGTCGGGATCCTCCTGGACCTCGCCGAGCAGGTGCCGCAGCTCGTCGACCAGCGGGACGTCCTCGACCGAGACGTCCCCGGCGTCGCTCCCCCACGCGTCGGTGCGGGTGAGCACGCGCACGTCGTCGATGCTGATCACGCCCTCGCCGATGCGGCTGAGGAAGTCGGGGTCGCGCAGCCAGCCGAGCACCTCGGCGGCGTGCAGCGGCGGCCACCACTCGCGCAGGAACAGGAGGAAGCGGTCGTCGTTGAGGACGGTCTCCACGAACTCCTCGCGGCTGCGCTCCAGAGCGCGCTCGCCACTGACCTGACGCCACAGCGCCTCCACGAGCACGCTGCCCGCGCGGGCCTGGGACACCGCGTTGCGGCGTCCGCCACCGGCGCCCTGGCCCAGCAGGGAACGGCGTGCACGGCCGAGGTCGCCGGCGGTCAGCGTCAGCACGTCGTCGCGGTAGAAGTAGCGGAAGTCGCGCGGCGACCCGGGCACCGGCTGGCGCGCGGCGCGACGCAGCAGCTCGGCCATGCGGGCCGAGCCCTTGACCGCGGCCACCTCGGGCAGGTCGTGACGGGTCGCGTCGATGCCGTCGACGACCTCGCCCAGCGAGCGCAGCGCGACCGCGGTCTCGCCGAGGCTCGGCAGCACGCGCTCGATGTAGCGCATGAAGACCCCCGAGGGGCCGACGACGAGGACGCCGCCGCGCTCGTAGCGACGGCGGTCGGTGTAGAGGAGGTACGCCGCGCGGTGCAGCGCGACGACGGTCTTGCCGGTGCCGGGGCCTCCGGAGATCTCGACGACACCGCGGCCCGGTGCGCGGATCGCCTTGTCCTGCGCGGCCTGGATGGTCGCGACGATCGAGTGCATCCGCCGGTCGCGGGCCCGCGAGAGCTGCGCCATGAGCGCACCCTCGCCGACGACGGGCAGGTCGGAGTCGGCCTCGGCGTCGAGCAGGTCGTCCTCGACCCCGACGACGCGCTTGCCGGAGCAGCGCAGCACCCGACGGCGTACGACGCCCTGGGGCTCGGACGCGGTCGCCTGGTAGAACACCGCGGCCGCGGGGGCGCGCCAGTCGATCAGCAGCGGCTCGTGCTCGTCGTCGCGCAGGCCGATGCGGCCGACGTACCTCGCTGCCGTCGCGGGGTCCTTGAGGTCGAGGCGGCCGAAGACGAGGCCCTCGTGGGCGGCGTCGAGGGTGGCGATGCGCTTGGCCGCCTGGAAGACCATCGCGTCGCGCTCGACCAGCCCGCCCTCGTGGCCCAGGCGGGCGCGGCTGTGTCCCTCGTCGGCGAGGAGCTGGGCGTTGCGGGCCGCGACCTCGAGCTGGTCGTAGACCCGGTCGACGACGGCCTGCTCATGGGCGATCTCGCGCGACTCCAGGTCCTGCGAGGACTGGTCGGTCAACGTGCGGCTCCTTGCCGTGGCTCTGCCGTGGTGCGGGCGACCGTCAAGCCTACCGAACCCTGGCCCTTCCGTCCCGGACTAGCGTTGTGGACGTGAGCGACCCCATCACCACGTCTTCCTCGGCTCCCTCGGACCTCCCGGCCACTCTCGGCCAGCTGCGCGCCTCCGGTCACGTCCACAAGCCGCTGCGCGTCGAGCTCCGCGACAACCTCCTCGCCAAGCTCAGGTCCGGCGAGGACCCCTGGCCCGGCCTGCACGGGTTCGAGGACACCGTCATCCCCCAGCTCGAGCGCGCGCTGATCGCCGGCCACGACGTCGTGCTCCTCGGCGAGCGCGGCCAGGGCAAGACCCGCCTGCTGCGCACGCTGGTCACGCTGCTCGACGAGTGGACGCCGGTGATCTCCGGCAGCGAGCTCGGCGAGCACCCCTACGAGCCGGTCAGCCATGCCTCGCAGCAGGCCGCGGCGACGTACGGCGACGACCTGCGGGTCTCGTGGCGACACCGCTCGGAGAGGTACGCCGAGAAGCTCGCCACCCCGGACACGTCGGTGGCCGACCTGATCGGCGACATCGACCCGATCAAGGTCGCCGAGGGCCGCTCGCTGGGCGACCCGGAGACGATCCACTTCGGCCT
>CAZKZQ010000136.1:0-10154 GCA_964557235.1 uncultured Nocardioidaceae bacterium | reverse complement strand
TCGACAGCGCCGACCCGATGGCCATGTGCATGTCGAGGTACTTGTAGGTGCCCAGGCGGCCGCCGAAGAGCACCATCGGCTCGGCCTTGGCCAGGTCGCGGTACTTCAGCAGCTTGGCGCGGTCCTCGGCGGTGTTGATCGGGTAGTAGGGCTCGTCGTCCTTCTCCGCGAAGCGGGAGTACTCCCGCACGATCACGGTCTTGCCCTTGGCCTCGGCGTACTCCCGCTCGGGGTGGAAGTGCTTGAACTCGTGGATGCGGGTGAACGGGATGTCGGCGTCGTTGTAGTTCATCACCGACGTGCCCTGGAAGTCGTCGACCGCCATGACCTCGGGCTCCAGGTCCACGGTGCGCCACGACAGGCGACCCTCGCTGTTGCCGAAGTACTCGTCGACCGGGCCGGTGTAGACGATCGGGACCTTGCCGAGCCACTCGTCCTTGACGTCGAAGAAGTCGGTCTCGAGCCGGACCTCGATGTTGGGGTGGTCGGCCATGCGCTCGAGCCAGGCGGTGTAGCCGTCGGTGGGCAGGCCCTCGTACTTGTCGTTGAAGTACCGGTTGTTGAACGTGTAGCGCACCGGCAGCCGCGTGATGATGTCGGCGCTCAGGTCCTTGGGGTCGGTCTGCCACTGCTTGGCGGTGTAGCCCTTGACGAACGCCTCGTAGAGCGGCCGGCCGATCAGGGAGATCGCCTTCTCCTCGAGGTTCTCGGCGTCCGCGGTGTCGATCTCGCTGGCCTGCTCGGCGATCAGCGCCCGTGCCTCGTCGGGGGTGAAGGACTTGCCGAAGAAGGCGTTGATCAGCGCCAGGTTCATCGGGAAGGAGTAGACCTGCCCCTGGTACTTCGCGAACACCCGGTGCTGGTAGTTCGTGAAGGTGGTGAACCGGTTGACGTAGTCCCACACCCGCTCGTTGGAGGTGTGGAACAGGTGGGCGCCGTAGACGTGCACCTCGATCCCGGTCTCGGGCTCGGCCTCGCTGTAGGCGTTGCCGCCGAGGTGGTGGCGACGCTCGAGGACGAGCACCCGCTTGTCCAGCTCGGTCGCGCAGCGCTCGGCGATGGTGAGTCCGAAGAAGCCCGAGCCGACGACCACCAGGTCCGGTGCGAGGTCAGGGTTGGCGTTGGCCACGATGAGGCGTCTCCTGTGTGTCGAGGCTGTGTGCGAGAGGGGTCGAGAGGGGGTCGAGAGCCTGGGCGAGTCTACCGGCGCGCGGGCGCCCTGGGCGGACGCACACGGGCCACGCCGGGGGCGTCGCGCAGCGCGCGGACCACGTTGGCCGCTTCGGAGCGCCCACCGCGCACCGGGGTGAGGAGGAGCACCACGAGGGTGATCAGGTAGGGCTTGAGCCGCACGAGCACGTTGGTGCCGTAGCGCAGGTGCACCACGAACAGGTTGCGGTACATGTAGTAGCCCTTCCACGACGTCATGTCGTGCTGCTGGTCGAAGTCCAGCTGGCGCACGAGCACCGCGTCGCGCAGGGCCACGATCGGGAAGCCCGCCGCCCGGGTGCGCAGGGCGTAGTCCACGTCGTCGTAGAAGATGAAGAACCCCGGGTCGGGCAGCCCGACCTCCTCCACCACGCGGCGGTGGACCATGAAGCCCTCGAAGGCGACGTTGGCGACCGGCACCTCGGCGGGCATGTCCTCGCGCCGCGCCCAGCCGTCCTCGACCATGGCGCGCTTGGGCCGGATCGCCAGCGGGTTGGTCAGGTCGAAGCGGGTCGCGGCCTTCTCGCACAGCCGCCCTCTGCTGTCCTCGCGGACGGCGATGAGCGCGGGGCCGGGGTGGGCGAGCATCACGCCGAGGCACTGCGGCGCCGGGACCACGTCGTCGTCCATCAGCCAGATGCGGTCCCAGCCGGCGTCGTACGCCGTCGCGAGGCCGAGGTGGAAGCCGCCGGCTCCCCCGAGGTTCTCCTCGCTGGTGATCACGTGCAGCGGGAGGTCGCCGCGCTCCACGCGCTCGGCGAGCACCGCGGCGGTGTCGTCGGTGGAGGCGTTGTCGACGACGTAGACCGCGTCGGGCCGGTGCTCCAGCGCCGCGAGCCCGTCGAGGCAGCCGGTGAGCAGCCCCGACCGGTTGTAGGTGACGACGACGACCGCGACCGTGTCGGTGCCCCCTGAGGGTGCTGCTGCCCCGGTCACCGCAGGAACCTCTCGTGCCCGCCGAAGTCACGGCGTACGCCGGCGCGCACGGCCTCCGCGCTCAGGGCCAGGCGGTGCCGGCTGGGACGGGTGAAGAGGTAGAACCACAGCGTCTTGACCAGGAACGCGAGCACGCCCAGGCGGCCGACGTACTCGCGCAGGTTGACCACGTTGTTGCGGGCCATGCAGTAGTGCTTGAGGTCCGAGGGCGAGTGGTTGTAGGTGGTGCGGCCGAACATCATCGGCGTGCCGAGGTCGTCGGTGGCCGGGTGGGCGAAGTGGCTGTCGACCACGGTCGCGACCCGGGCGCCGGCCCGCTTGGCGCGCCAGAGGTACTCCACGTCGTCGCCCCAGATGAAGAACTCCTCGCGCGGGGTGCCGATGCGCTCCACCAGCTCGCGGGTGAGCAGCACGCCGTTGAACGGGATCACCACCTCGGGCAGCAGCCCGTCGTGGGCCGCCCGCTCGACGTCGTCGAGCCGGTGCACCACGCGGGCGCTCCCGGGGATGCGGATCGGGAAGCACAGGCGCGACGGGTCGCCCTCGGCGACCACGGCCGGGCCCACGAAGTCGGCGACGGCGAGGGCCGGCAGGAGGGAGGCGAGGCAGTCCGCGGGAGGCAACCCGTCGTCGTCCATCAGCCAGAACAGGTCGGCGTCGGTGCCCAGGGCGCGCTCGAGCCCGGCGTGGAAGCCGCCCGCTCCCCCGGTGTTGCGCGGCAGCCGCAGGACGTCGAGTGAGACGCCGAGCTCGCCGGTGAGCCGGTCGAGCAGGGCCGGGGTCTCGTCGGTGGAGGCGTTGTCGACCACGACGACCACCTCGGGGCGGTGGGTCTGGGCGTCGACCGCGCGCAGGATCCGCTCGAGGAGCTCGGCGCGGTTCCAGGTCACGACCACGGCCGCGACGCGGCCGGCGACGGCGTCGTGGGCTGGGTCGTTCACGCGGCGACCCTACCCAGGGGTGGGGTCGCGCAGGCCGTGGTGCTCAGCACACCTGGGACAGGTCGCTGGACTGGTTGGCGGCGTAGCCACTGGACATCGAGCCGAGCGAGCCGCCGGTCTGCGGGCCCTGGGCGCGACGCGAGAAGCTCTTGCCCTTCTTCTTGCCGCCGCCGCCGGACTCCGACTTGTCGATCGCCGAGCTCACCATCGCGTGGATCTCGTCCAGGTCGGGGTTGGAGGTGCTGATCTGGGGCGGCACGAAGGAGATCGAGGCGATCCTCTGAGACCGCGCCTTCATCGCCAGCTCGGCGAAGCGGCCGAGCTCGCTGGCCGGCAGGTTGGTCTCGAGCAGCGACTCGCTCGCCTTGGCGAGGTCCTCGAACTTGGTGATCACCATCTTGGGGCTGAGCTGCTGGAGCATCGCGTTCATCACGCACTTCTGGCGCGCCATGCGCGAGTAGTCGTCGGCGGCGTGCCGCGAGCGGGCGAACCACAGCGTCTCGAAGCCGTTGAGCTTGCGGACGCCGGGCTCGATGTAGGAGGTCACCGGCAGACCGATCGGGATGCGGTCGCGGACGTTGAGCTTGAGGCCGCCCATGGCCGCCACGAGGTTGCGGAAGCCCTGGAGGTTGACCATCGCGTAGTAGTTGATCTTGAGGCCGGTGATGCCCTCGATCGCCTCGGTCGTCGCCGCGATGCCGGGGTCGGCCTCGCCCTTGAACGCCTCGGGGTGGTCGGCCGCCCAGGTGGCCAGGGAGTTCAGCAGGCAGTCGTCGCAGTCGTAGCCGTCGGGGAAGTACTTCGCCATCACCGAGCCCTCGGGGAAGGTGAAGTTCGTCAGGTTGCGCGGGAGGCCGAAGAGCACCGTCCGGCCGGTGTCCTCGTCGATGCTGGCGATCGTCATCGAGTCGGTCCGCAGGCCCTCGCGGTCGTCGCCGGAGTCGCCGCCGACGAGCAGGACGTTGTAGCGCCCGTGCGTGGAGGCCGAGGCGACGCCGTCGCCGAACATCGCGGAGATGAAGTCGCGCTGCACGTTGACCAGGTGCGCGCCGAACAGCAGCGTGCCCGCGACGACGAGGCTCAGCGTGGCGTTGAGCCCGCCGATCACCAGCCGGTGCTTGCGCTCGAGCTCGAGCGGGCGGCCGAGCCGCCAGGCGTCGATGAACAGCGCTGCCCACCCGACCGCGAGCCCGATGAAGACGAGGCGGACCAGCGCGAGCAGGAAGGTGTTGGAGAACAGGGTGAACAGCAGCCCGTGCCAGAACCAGCCGACACCGGCCACGAGCAGGAGGCTCGCCCAGAGGCCGAGCCAGACGCGGATGGCGAGCTGGCCGACCCGGCGGCGGCCGACGACGAGCTGCGCCGAGCCCGGCAGGACCAGCGTCATGAGCACGAGGACCAGGGCGCGGCGGAAGCGGATCCGTCCGAGGACGGCGCGGCGCTGGGCGTGGCGGTCCGGCGCGGAGCGGGTCGTCCCCGAGGGACGGGTCGTCGCGTCGTCCCGGCGTTCGGGAGCGGTCAGGAGCGACATGACTGGCCTTTCGCGCAGGGGGGAAGATCGCGAAGTAGGCCGCCAGTATCACCAGTCCCAGGCGGCTCTGCCGTCACGGCGCGCCGGTGCGCCCCTCGTCGATCTCCTGCTTGCGCGCGAGCCGGTGCGCGCGCCGGATCTCGGCCTCGCGGACCCGCCTGCGCTCCCGCTCGGTCTCGGGCGCGAGGGCCGGGATCTGGCGAGGGGCGCCCTCCTCGTCGATCGCGACGAACACGAGGTACGCCGACGCCACGTGCAACGGCTGGCCGGTCGCCTCGTTCCAGCGCTCGGTCTCCACCCGCACCCCGATCTCCATCGAGGTGCGTCCGGCCCAGTTGACCTGCGCCATGGTCCGCACGATGTCGCCGACGTGGACCGGCTGGAGGAACGCCATCTCGTCCATCGCGGCGGTCACGGCCGGGCCACCGCTGTGCCGCTGGGCCACGGCGCCGGCCGTGCTGTCGACCAGCCGCATGATCGCGCCCCCGTGCACGTTGCCGAGCAGGTTCACGTGGCTGGTGTCCATCAGCACGGCCAGGGCGGTCCGCGCGAAGCTGGGGGGCAGCTGGTCGGGATGGCTCACTGCGTGGCCGGGGAGCTCGGGCATGGCCTGCACGGTAGCGTCAGCGCATGGCTGGAGGAGCGGGCAAGGGCTCGGGCGACGACGACTACGACTGGCTCTACGGCAAGGACGGCAAGCGCACCGGGCCGTCGTCCCAGGGTGGCGACGAGCACACGCAGGTCCTCGGCCCCGGCGCAGCCGGACCGCCGCCGTCGGCGCGCCGGCCCGGCGCCGACCACCCGACGAGCATCGCGCCGGAGCCTGGTCGCGAAGGGTCGGGACGGGGTGGCCGTGGTGGCGGATCGGGTCGCGGTGCGCTCGGCGGCGGCCTCGGTGGCCGCCGTCCCCGTTTCCGGCTCGGCACGATCAAGTGGCTGCTGCTCGCCTGGGTGGTGTTCCTGGTCGCCGTACCGCTCTGGGCCTACTCCAGCGCGACCAAGGTGAAGTTCGAGCCCAAGGGCGACCGCCCCGAGGACGGCGGCGGCACCAACTACCTGATCGTCGGCTCGGACGCGCGCAAGGGCCTGTCGGGCCGGCGCACGGACACGATCATGGTGCTGCACACCGGCAAGGGCCCCAACGTGCTGATGTCGATCCCGCGCGACTCGATCGTCGAGATCCCCGGGCGCGGCACGACCAAGGTCAACGCCGCCTTCGCGTACGGCGGCCCGCGGCTGCTGACCCGCACGATCGAGCTCAACACCAAGATCCACATCGACGACTACGTCGAGATCGGCTTCACCGGGTTCGTCAACCTGGTCGACGCGGTCGGCGGGATCGAGATCTGCCCCAAGCAGGCCGTCAAGGACAAGCTCGCCGAGATCGACATCCCCAAGGGCTGCCAGGAGGCCGACGGCAAGACCGCGCTGGGCTACTCCCGCTCGCGGCACGCCTTCGCCCTCGGCGACATCGAGCGCGCCCAGCACCAGCGCGAGGTGGTCTCCGCGATCGGCCACGAGGTGCTGTCGTGGAAGACCTTCGTCAACCCGGTCCGCTACTTCCGCGTGGTGACCGGCGGCGCCAAGTCGGTGCGTCTCGGCGACGGCACCGGGCCCGTCGCGCTCGGGCAGTTCGCGCTGGCGATGAACCGCGTCAACGGCAAGGACGGGCTGACCTGCGGCGTGCCCATCGCCGACCTCGCGGTCAACTGGGACGCCGAGCGCTCCGAGAAGCTGTTCACCCTGATCCGCGAGAACCGCGCCGACGAGATCGGCAAGAAGCTCTGCACCCCCACCGGAAGGCCGTGATGTCGTGAGTGACCCGTCGTACTCCACCCTGTCCTGGGAGGTCGACGAGGACGGCATCCTCGTCCTGCGGCTGGACCGTCCCGACCAGCTCAACGCGTTCACGGTCGAGATGGCCGACGAGCTCGTCGACGCCTTCCGCCGCGCGTCGTCCGACGACGAGGTGCGGGCCGTGGTCGTGACCGGCAGCGGGCGTGCCTTCTGCGCGGGCATGGACCTCTCGGTGGAGGGCAACGTCTTCGGCCTCGACGAGGAGCAGCAGCCGACGCTGGAGGACCTGCACGACCGGCTCGACGACCCGGCGATCCACAGCGGGGTGCGTGACACCGGTGGGCGGGTGACGCTGGCGATCTATGACTGCCTCAAGCCCGTCATCGCGGCGATCAACGGGCCGGCCGTCGGCATCGGCGCCACGATGACCCTGGCCATGGACCTGCGCCTGGCGTCGGAGAAGGCGCGGATCGGCCTGGTCTTCGGCCGCATCGGCATCGTCCCCGAGGCGTGCTCGACGTGGTTCCTCCCCCGCATCGTCGGCATGAGCCGGGCGCTGGAGCTGGTGTACTCCGCCGACATCCTCGACGCCGCGCAGGCCCTCGACTTCGGTCTCGTCCGGTCCGTCCACGCCCCCGACGACCTGCTCCCGGCCGCGCTCGAGCTGGCGCGCAAGTTCACCCGGAACCGCTCGCCGGTCGCGCTCGGCCTCGCGCGCCAGATGATGTGGCGCAACTCGGCCCAGGACCACCCGCTCGAGGCCCACCGGGTCGACTCGCTGGCGGTGTTCTACACCTCCGTGGGCGACGGCAAGGAGGGCGTCGCGTCGTTCCTGGAGAAGCGCGACCCCGACTACACCGGCCGCGCCTCGCAGATGCCGCCGTTCTATCCGTGGCAGGACCCGGTCGGCTAGGCCGTGACAGGACTCGTCCTCGCGCTGGTCTCCGCGTTCGGCTTCGCGCTCTCCTCCGCGCTGCAGCACCACGCCAACCACGGGGTCGTCTCCTCGGGTGGGGCCGGGGGGCACCTCCGAGCCCTGCTGCGGACGCCTCGATGGGTCGCCGGTCAGGTGCTCGCGATGGTCTCCTTCGTGCTGCACGCGGTGGCGCTCCAGTTCGGACAGCTGATCGTCGTGCAGCCGGTCGAGGTGAGCGGCGTGGTGATGGCGGTGCCGGTGCGCTCGGCGCTCGACCGGCGCTGGCCCTCACCGCCGGAGACCGGCGTCGTCGCGGCGACCGCGCTCGGCCTGGCGCTCTTCCTGGTCGTGTCCCGTCCCTCCCCCAGCGCCGAGGCGGACCTCTCGACGGCGGCCGTGCTCATCCCGGCGACCCTGCTGGGGGCCGCGGCCTGCATGGTGGTCGGCCACCGGCTCGGCGGTCGCTCGATCGCGCACGGGTTCGGCTTCGGCGCCGGCATCATCTTCGGCCTGACCGCGGGGATGATGAAGCTCGCCGGCCACCTCGCCGACTTCTCCGGCGGACCCGTCACCGACGTGCTGTCGGTGATCTGGACGTGGCCGTTCCTCACCGTCGCGATCCTCGGTCCCGCGGGCGTGCTGCTCAACCAGGCGGCCTACCGCGCCGGGCCGCTGTCCGCCTCGATGCCGCACCTGCACATCCTCAACGTCGCGGTCTCGATCACCTTCGGCGTCCTCGTCTTCGGCGAGGTGCCCCGGCACGACCCCCTCTCGCTGGTGGTCGAGGCGATGGCGCTCGCCCTGGTGACGTGGGGCATCGTGCGGCTCAGTCGCACCGAGACCCACGAGGTGCTCGCCGTATGACGCTCCCGTGGCAGGACCCCACTCACCTGCGGTCCATGCTCGCCGCGGACGTCTGGGCCGTCGTCGGCCTCTCCGGCGACCCGACCCGCACGGCGTACGCCGTCGCTGCGGCCCTGCGCGGCTGGGGCAAGCGGATCGTCCCGGTGCACCCGGCGGCTCCGGTCGTGCTGGGCGAGCAGGGCTACGCGACGCTGGCCGACGTCCCGTTCCCGGTCGACGTCGTCGACGTGTTCCGCCGCTCCTCGGCCGCCGGCGAGTTCGCCGACCAGGCGGTCGAGATCGGTGCGGGCGGGGTCTGGTTCCAGCTCGGCGTCGTCGACCACGCGGCGTACGACCGCACGGCCGCGGCCGGGATGCCGATGGTCATGGACACCTGCCCGCTCCTCGAGTGGCGGGAGCACGGACCCCGCTGATGGCGCACCGTCGCGAGGCGTGCTGCGGTTCGGACCCACATGCTGGGCCCGAACCGCAGCATGCCCGACGGAAGCCTGCGCGCGGTTCTGCCGCTGTCAGATCGACCCGCCCGGAAGCTCAGTCCTGCTGCGACGCGTCGCGGACGACCGCGCCCTTGGCGTGGGCGGCGTCGCGCAGGGACGCCTGGAACTCGACCATGCGCTGCTGGAGTGAGGGGTCCGACGCCGCGAGGATGCGGACGGCGAGCAGGCCGGCGTTGCGGGCGTTGCCGACCGCGACGGTGGCGACCGGGACGCCGGCGGGCATCTGGACGATCGAGAGCAGGGAGTCCATGCCGTCGAGGTACTTCAGCGGCACGGGGACGCCGATCACCGGCAGCGGGGTGACGGAGGCGAGCATGCCGGGCAGGTGGGCCGCTCCCCCGGCGCCGGCGATGATCACCTGGAGCCCGCGGCCGGCGGCCTCCTTGCCGTAGGCCAGCATCTCCTCGGGCATGCGGTGGGCCGAGACCACGTCGGCCTCGAAGGCCACGTCGAACTCCGCGCACGCCTGGGCGGCGGCCTCCATCACCGGCCAGTCGGAGTCCGACCCCATCACGATGCCGACGCGTGCAGCCATGCTCACTCGCTCTCCTCGCCGAGGTCGCCGCGGAACCAGGCCGCTGCGTGCCGGGCGCGCTCGCGCACCTCGGCCAGGTCGTCGCCGTACGCCGTCACGTGGCCGACCTTGCGGCCGGGCTTGACGTCCTTGCCGTAGAGGTGGACGCGCAGGAACGGGTCCCGCGCGAACGTGTGGGGGTACGCCGCGTAGAGGTCCTCGCTCAGCGCGCCGTTGTCGCCGCCGAGGATGTTGACCATCACCGTCCAGCGCTGACGCGGCGCGGGTGAGCCGAGGGGCAGGTCGAGGACCGCGCGCAGGTGGTTCTCGAACTGGCTGGTGACCGCTCCGTCGATCGACCAGTGGCCGGTGTTGTGGGGGCGCATCGCGAGCTCGTTGACCAGCACCCGGCCGTCACGGGTCTCGAAGAGCTCGACCGCGAGGATGCCGGTGACGTCGAGCTGCCCGGCGACGCGCATCGCGATCTGCTGGGCCTCGAGGGCCAGCGAGTCGTCGAGGTCGGGGGCCGGAGCCGTGACCTCCCAGCAGATGCCGTCGCGCTGGACGGACTCGACCACGGGATAGGCCGCGACCTGGCCCGAGGGCGAGCGCGCGACGAGGGCGGAGAGCTCGCGGCGGAAGTCGACCTTCTCCTCGGCGAGCATCCGCGACCCGGCGGTCGCGACGTCGCCGGCGAGCCCGAAGACGTCGGCGGCCTCCTCCGGTGAGTCGACCACCCAGACGCCCTTGCCGTCATACCCGCCGCGCGTGGTCTTGAGGATGACGGGGAAGCCGCCCACGGAGGCGGCGAAGGCGGACACCGCGTCGACGTCGGCGACGATCGCGTGGCGAGGGGACGGGACGTCGATCTCGTCGAGCCTGGCCCGCATGACGCCCTTGTCCTGGGCGTGGACGAGGGCCGACGGTCCGGGACGGCAGGCGTGGCCCT
>CAZKZQ010000135.1:0-10216 GCA_964557235.1 uncultured Nocardioidaceae bacterium | reverse complement strand
TGTTCGCCTCCACGCCCGAGGCCAAGATGCGCGGCTACCTCCAGGGCCGCTTCTCCTTCAACGTCAAGGGCGGCCGCTGCGAGGCGTGCTCAGGCGACGGCACGATCAAGATCGAGATGAACTTCCTCCCGGACGTCTACGTCCCCTGCGAGGTCTGCCACGGCGCGCGCTACAACCGCGAGACGCTCGAGGTGCACTACAAGGGCAAGACGATCGCCGAGGTGCTCGACATGCCGATCGAGGAGGCGGTGGACTTCTTCGCCGCCGTCCCGGCGATCAACCGCCACCTCAAGACGCTGGTCGACGTCGGCCTGGGCTACGTCCGTCTCGGCCAGCCGGCACCGACCCTCTCCGGTGGTGAGGCTCAGCGGGTCAAGCTGTCCACCGAGCTGCAGAAGCGCTCCACTGGCAAGACGGTCTACGTCCTCGACGAGCCGACGACGGGCCTGCACTTCGAGGACATCCGCAAGCTGCTCATCGTGCTGGGCCGGCTCGTCGACCAGGGCAACAGCGTGATGGTGATCGAGCACAACCTCGACGTGATCAAGACCGCTGACTGGATCGTCGACATGGGTCCGGAGGGCGGCAACCGCGGTGGCCTGGTCGTCGCCCAGGGCACGCCGGAGGACGTCGCGGCCAGCCCGGACAGCCACACCGGCGCGTTCCTGCGGCCGATCCTCGAGGCCGGTGACCCGGTCGCGCAGCCCAAGGCCAAGCGCGCAGCGCGCACGATCGCGGCCGCTGCCCAGACCACCAAGGCCGCCGGCCGGACGACGGCCAGGGCGACCGCGACGAAGGCGACCGCCAAGAAGACGACGGCCAAGAAGACGACGGCCAAGAAGACGACTGCGAGGAAGCCGACGAAGCGCGCCGGGTCCTGAGGCTCAGCCGTCCTTCGACAGCTCCTTCGCGCCGGTCATGATGGCCACCGCGTCCTCCATGGAGTGGGTCTCGGGCGTGATCACGCCGGCGCAGCCGCCGAGGCGCTGGATGTGGATCCGATCGGCCACCTCGAAGACGTTGGGCATGTTGTGGCTGATCAGGATCACGCCGAGGCCCTGCTCCTTGAGGTCCTTGACCAGCCGGAGCACCTGACCGGTCTCGCGCACGCCGAGGGCCGCGGTCGGCTCGTCGAGGATCGCCACCTTGCTGCCGAACGCACCGGTGCGGGCGACAGCCACGACCTGACGCTGACCACCGCTGAGGGTCTCGACCGCCTGGTGGATGTTCTGCAGGGTGGTGATGCCGAGGTCCTTGATGTGCTTGGCGGACTGCTCCTCCATCGCCTTCTTGTCCAGCATGCGCAGCCACTTGCCGAGCGGTCCGGGACGCCGGATCTCGCGGGCGAGGTAGAGGTTGCTCGCGATGTCGAGCGCCGGCGCGACCGCCAGGGTCTGGTAGACGGTCTCGATGCCGTGGGCGCGGGCTTCCTGGGTCGACTTGATCTGCACCTCGCGACCGTCGACCTTGATCGTGCCGCGATCGGGCTGCATCGCCCCGGAGAGGCACTTGATCAGGGTCGACTTGCCGGCGCCGTTGTCGCCGATCACGGCGAGCACCTCGCCGGCGTGGAGCTCGAGGTCGACGCCGCGCAGGCCGACCACGCGTCCGAACAGCTTGGTGAGGCCCTCCGCCTCGAGGACCACGTCGCCGCTCATGCCCTGACCTTCCTGATCCACTGGTCGACGGTCACCGCGATGACCACGAGGATGCCGGTGGCGAGCACCTGGTAGTTGGGGTCGACCCCCGCGAGGGCGAGCCCGGAGTTGAACACCTGCACGATCAGGGCGCCGAGGAGGCTGCCGACGACGAGTCCGCGCCCGCCGAAGAGGCTGGTGCCGCCGATGACCACCGCGGTGATGCTCTGCAGGTTGTAGTTGAGGCCCGCGTTGGGGTCGGCGCCGCCGACGCGCCCGATCACGATCCAGGCGGCGACCGCGACCGCTGCGCCGGCCACGACGTAGGCGCTGAGGAGGACCCGGCGGGTGTCGATGCCGGCGAGGTCGGAGGCCTCCCGGTCGTCGCCGGTGGCATAGAGGTGCCGGCCCCAGGCCGTCTCGCGCAACGCGAAGCTCAGCACCGCGAACAGCACGAGCATCAGCAGGACCCCCCAGGTGACGCTGACGCTTCCGAGCTTGATCGTCTCGCCGGTCCACAGCAGGAACGAGCCCTCGTCGAGCGCGACCGTCTGCCCCGAGGCGTAGAGCAGCGAGACGGCCGTGAAGATCGAGAGCGTGCCGAGCGTGACGATGAACGGCGGCAGGTTGAGCCGGGTGACCAGCAGGCCGTTCGCGAGGCCCAGCAGCAGCGCGACGCCGATCCCGATGACGAGGGCGAGCGGTCCGGGCACGCCCTGGTCGTAGTTGAGCTTGACCATCACCAGCGACGTGAGCACCATCGCCATGCCGATCGACAGGTCGATGCCGGCGGTCAGGATGATCACCGTCTGACCCGCCGCGAGCGCACCCACCACGGCCATCTGCTGGACCAGCAACGACAGCGCCTGGGGTCGCAGGAAGCTGTCGGCCACGACGCCGAAGACGATCACGCTGATCGCCAGCACGATGAGCGGGCTCAGCGCAGGGTTGCCGTGGAGGAGGTGCTGCAGCCGCTCGAGCGGCGTGTGGGAGCGGGGGACGAGGTCGTCGGCCGACCCCGGCCCCTGACCCTCCTCCGCGGTCGTGGTGTCGGTGCTCACGCTTGTCCTCCTCCGGTCATCCGCCCCAGCAGGCCTTGCGGCCCTCCTCGACGGTCTGGCTCTTCAGGCCCTTCACGGGCTCCGCGGTCACGAGCTGGGTGCCGGTGTCCAGGAAGTCCTCGCCCTCGGGCAACGAGGGCGGCTGCTCGCCGGCGCCGACGGAGGCGACGGCCTTGACGCCGAGCGCGGCCATCTTGCCGGGGTACTGCGTGGCGTCCGCCGCGAAGATGCCCTTCTCGACGTCGTCCATGCCCTTGCAGCTGCCGTCGATCGACACGATCATCGCCTGGTCCTCGCGTCCCGCCGCGGACAGCGCGGCGTACGCTCCCTCGCCTGCGGGCTCGTTGATCGTGTAGACGACGTTGATCTTCGGGTTGCGCGAGAGGCACTGCTCCATCGCGCTGCGACCACCGTCGATCGCACCCTGGGTCGCCTGGTGGCAGGCGATCTCGTACTCGCCGCCCTTGCCGCCGTTGGGGCTCTTGTAGGTCCCCGACTTCTCCTCACGCCCGTTGAGCGTGTCGCTGCCGGGGTCGATGCCCATGCCGGCCAGGAACCCGTGGTCGCGCTCGACGTCGACCGAGACGACCTGGTCGTCGTACAGGTCGAGCATCGCGATGACGGCCTTCTTGCCGTTGAGCTTGGCGGCGGTGTACTCGCCGATCAGCTTGCCGGCCTTGAAGTTGTCGGTGGCGTAGGTGACGTCGGCCGTGTCGACCGGGTCCAGCGGGGTGTCCAGCGCGATCACGAACAGGCCGTAGTCCTGGGCCTGCCGCAGCGCCGCGTTGACCGCGGGCCCGTTGGACGTGATGAGGATGCCGGCATCGCCGCGCGCGATCGCGGTGAAGATCGCGTTGATCTGGTTCTGGGTGTCGCCGTCCGCGGTGCCCGAGGCCACCGAGAGATGGACGTCGGCGGCGCCCGCCTGCTCCAGGGCCGCGCGCTTCATGGAGACGAAGTACGGATTGGTCTGCGTCTTGAGGATCAGCGAGACCCCGGTCCTGCCCTCGTTGCCGCCGCAGGCGGCGAGCAGACAGGCGGAGGCCATGAGCCCGACGGCTGCGAGGAGCCTGCGCGCGGTGGTGCGACGAGACATGGACGGCATGGACGCCCCTTCCGAGATTGCCTCCGGTCTAGTCGCTTCCGGGCCCGATGACAACCCCGACGCGCGTGGGCGGGCCGACGGATCCGGTGTGCCGGGACTCACGCCGGGTGTGGCGGACGTCGCGCCCCATGTGGGCGTTTCGTCCTGCTTGAGTCCCTAGCCTGGGAGGGATGGCCTCTGCGACGCCGTACGGGCGGACCTCCGGGCCCGCCGTCGACGTCACCGGCGCGCGGGGGAGCGCCCATGCCCGCCTGGAGTGGGTGGACCTGGTCAAGGGCCTCGCGATCGTGCTGGTCGCGGTCTTCCACGCCGGGCGCCTCATGCACCAGGCCGGTCTCGTCGGCGACACCTGGATCCAGGTCAACCAGGTCTTCTCGCTGCTGCGGATGCCGGTGTTCTTCGCGGCGAGTGGCCTGTTCCTCGGCTCGGTCGTGCGCCGCACGTGGCCCGAGCTGTGGCGCACCCGGCTCAGCCTGCTGGTCTGGCCCTTCGCCGTGTGGCTGCTCGTGCGCTTCGCGTGGTTCCAGCTGGTGCCGCTGCCGAGCCGCCCCAGCGAGAACGAGGTCGGCCGGCTGCTCGCCTCGGCGTACGCCCCTGCCAACGGACTGTGGTTCCTGCACGCGCTCGTGCTCTTCACGGTGCTCGCCAAGGTCACGCGTGGCGTGCCCCGCTGGGTCCAGCTGGTGCTCGCCGGCGCCGTGTCGGCCGCGCTCCTGGGGCCGGTGGACCTGCCCTGGACCTATGCCGAGCGGCTGGGCACCTACTACGTCTTCTTCGTGGGTGCCGGTCTGTTCGGCCCGCGGCTCCGGGCCGGGGTCGCGACGACGACCGCGCGCACGCGCCGCAGCTGGCTGGTGGCGCTGGCCGCCGCCACCGCGGCCTACGTCCTGCTGCCGCAGCCGTTCGCAGGGCTCCTGCTCCTGCCGGTCGGCGGGCTGGCCGTCATGGCCGGGTTCCACAGCGCTGCCGCCGTCAGCGGCACCAGGGCCGGCTCCTGGCTGGTCGGCCTGGGCCGACGGACGCTGCCCGTGTACGTCGCCCACCTGATCGTGCTCGGCGGCCTCACCACGGCCCTCCTCGCGGCCGAGGTCGAGCTCGTCGGCACCGTCCACGAGGTCTGGGTGCTGCCCGCCTGCGCTGCCCTGGCGATCGCGGTGTCGCTGGTCGTGCACCGCGCGCTGGTCCGCGCCGGGCTCGGCGCCGCCTACGTCCCACCGCGGTGGTTCCGCGGCGCGCGGGTACTACGACCCTTGTCCACCTGATCCTCTCCCGGTCCGCGGGTACCTTGGCCGCCATGACGGCCACCTCGCCCACCTCCCCCGACAGCGACGCGACCTCCGGCCTCGGCCGGCGGTCCTTCCTCGGCTGTGCGCTCGCCTTCGGCGTCGCCGGCCCGATCCTCGCCGCCTGCTCCTCGGGCGGCGACTCCGACGGCGGCTCCGGCGACGGGGGCTCGGGCGGCAGCGACGCGCCCAAGGCCGGCACCAAGCTCGTCGCCACGGCCGATGTGCCCGTGGGCGGTGGCGTCGCCCTCACCGACGTCAAGATCGTCGTCACCCAGCCGACCGAGGGGGAGTTCAAGGCCTTCTCCGCGGTCTGCACGCACCAGGGCCGCACGATCGACAAGGTCGAGGACGGCGACATGGTGTGCCCGCTGCACGGGAGCAGGTTCTCGATCAAGGACGGGTCGGTCGACAAGGGCCCGGCCTCCAACCCGGTGCCGGAGATCGCCATCAAGGTGGAGGGCGACCAGGTGGTGACGGCCTGAGGCGTTGCCCGGCTGGGCCCCGGCGTCCTGTCGGCGCACGTCCGTAGGCTTGCTGCGTGGCCGATCCTGCGACCTACCGTCCTGCCCCCGGGACGATCCCGACCTCTCCCGGCGTCTACCGCTTCCGTGACGCCAAGGGCCGGGTCATCTACGTCGGCAAGGCCAAGAACCTCCGGGCGCGGCTGACGTCGTACTTCCAGGACCTGTCCGGTCTGCACGCCCGCACGGCGACGATGGTGACCAGCGCCGCCTCGGTCGAGTGGACGATGGTCAACACCGAGGTCGAGGCGCTCCAGCTGGAGTACTCCTGGATCAAGGAGTTCGACCCGCGGTTCAACGTGAAGTACCGCGACGACAAGTCCTACCCCTGGCTCGCGGTGACGCTCTCCGAGGAGTTCCCGCGGGTGATGGTCGGCCGCGGCGCCAAGAAGAAGGGCACCCGCTACTTCGGGCCCTACTCCCACGCCTGGGCGATCCGCGACACGATGGACCAGCTGCTGCGCGTCTTCCCGATGCGCTCGTGCTCGGCCGGGGTGTTCAAGCGCTCGCAGCAGGTCGGCCGTCCTTGTCTGCTGGGCTACATCGACAAGTGCAGCGCCCCGTGCGTCGGCCGGGTCGACGCCGAGGAGCACCGCGCGATCGTCGAGGACTTCTGCGACTTCATGGCCGGGCAGACCAGCGCCTTCCTCAAGCGCCTCGAGAAGGAGATGTACTCCGCCTCCGAGGAGCTCGACTTCGAGAAGGCCGCTCGGCTGCGTGACGACCTCGGGGCGCTCAACCGCGCGCTGGAGAAGCAGGCGGTCGTGCTCGGCGACGGCACCGACGCCGACGTCGTGGGCATCGAGGAGGACCCGCTCGAGGTCGCGGTCCAGATCTTCCACGTGCGTGGCGGTCGCGTCCGCGGCCAGCGTGGCTGGGTGGCGGAGAAGACCGACGACGCCGAGCTCGGTGACCTCGTCGAGCGGTTCCTCCTGCAGCTCTACGACGGCGAGTCCGCCGACGGGGTCCCGCGCGAGATCCTCGTCCCGGCCGTGCCCGCCGACGTCGACGTGCTCGAGACCTGGCTCAGCGAGCTGCGGGGGAGCCGGGTCCGCATCCGGGTGCCCCAGCGCGGCGACAAGCGCTCGCTGCAGGAGACCGTCGCGCGCAACGCCAAGCAGACGATGGCGCTGCACAAGACCCGTCGTGCCTCCGACCTGACCTCGCGCAACCAGGCGCTCGAGGACCTCCAGCACGCGCTCGAGCTCTCCGAGGCGCCGCTGCGCATCGAGTGCTACGACATCTCCAACCTGCAGGGCACCGAGGTGGTCGGGTCGATGGTCGTCTTCGAGGACGGCCTCGCCCGCAAGTCCGAGTACCGCCGGTTCATCGTGCGCTCGGTCGACGGCCAGAACGACGTCGCCGCGATGCACGAGGTGATCACCCGGCGCTTCCGCCGGCTGCTCGACGAACGGGTGGAGGTCCCGGAGTTCGCCACGGGGGAGGCCGGTGAGTCCGGACCGTTGCTCGTCGACCCCGACACGGGTCGGGCGCGCAAGTTCTCCTACGCCCCCGGGCTCGTCGTCGTCGACGGCGGCCCGCCCCAGGTCGCTGCCGCGCAGCGGGCGCTCGACGAGCTCGGCATCGACGACATCCCCGTGTGCGGTCTCGCCAAGCGCCTGGAGGAGGTGTGGCTCCCCGGGCAGGAGGACCCGGTCATCCTGCCCCGCACCAGCGAGGCGCTGTTCCTGCTCCAGCGGCTGCGCGACGAGGCCCACCGCTTCGCGATCACCCACCACCGCAGTCGCCGGTCCAAGTCGATGGTCGAGAGCCTGCTCGACGAGGTGCCCGGTCTCGGCGAGGTCCGGCGCAAGGCGCTGATCAGCAGGTTCGGGTCGCTGAAGAAGATCCGCGCCGCCTCGGTCGAGGAGATCGCGCAGGTCCCCGGCATCGGCCAGCGCACGGCGGAGGCGATCGTGGGAGCCTTGTCCCCGCAGGGGTCCGACGGTTCCCCCGCGCCGAGCACGGTCAGCATCAACACCGCGACGGGCGAGATCATCGAGGAGAGCTGATGTCCCAGGAGGCCGCCGACGGCGCGCTGACGGTCACCGACGAGACCGCGCCCAGCGGCGAGCTGGTCGTCGTCACGGGCATGACGGGTGCGGGTCGCTCGACGGCGGCCAAGGAGCTGGAGGACCTCGGCTACTTCGTCGTCGACAACCTGCCGCCGGCGCTGGTCCCCGACGTGGTGCGCATGGTCGACGAGCTGCACGGTGCGGCCATGTCGATCGCGGTCGTCGTCGACGTCCGGTCGGGGTCGTTCTTCGACTCGCTGCGCGAGATCCTGGCTCACCACACGCTCGAGCGGCGCACGACCCTGCTGTTCCTCGAGGCCGCCGACGACGTCCTGGTGCGTCGCCAGGAGGCCGCGCGCCGACCTCACCCGCTCCAGTCGGGCGGCAGGCTGCTCGACGGCCTCGCCCGGGAGAAGGTCGTGCTGGCCGACCTGCGCGGCGACGCGGACCTGGTCATCGACACGACGAACCTCAACCCCCACCAGCTCACCGCGCGCATCGCGGAGGAGTTCGGCACGGTCCGGACGACGGCGCTCAAGGTCACCGTGGTCAGCTTCGGCTTCAAGTACGGCATCCCGGTCGACGCCGACTACCTCGCCGACATGCGGTTCCTGCCCAACCCGTTCTGGGTGCCGGAGCTGCGGCCGCAGAACGGCACCGACGGACCGGTCGCCGACTACGTCAAGTCCCGCGACGGTGCCGAGGCCTTCCTCGAGCGCTTCGTGCCGATGCTGCTCGGGGTGGGCGAGGGCTACCTCCGCGAGGGCAAGCGGTTCATGACCGTGGCGATCGGCTGCACCGGCGGCAAGCACCGATCGGTCGCCATGTCCGAGGAGGTCGCGGCGCGCCTGCGCGCAGCGGGCGTCGACGCCCGGGCGGACCACCGTGACCTGGGGCGGGAGTGAGGCGCCCGTGACGGGGCGCGACGAACGGCTCGACCTCAAGGTCGTCGCCCTCGGCGGGGGCCACGGTCTCGCTGCCTCCCTGGCCGGTCTGCGCCAGGTGGTCAAGGACCTCACGGCGGTCGTGACCGTCGCCGACAACGGCGGCTCGTCGGGACGCCTGCGCGAGGAGTTCAAGTGCCTTCCCCCCGGTGACCTCCGCATGGCCCTGGCGGCGCTGTGCGACGACGACTCGTGGGGCCGCACCTGGGCCGACGTCCTGCAGTACCGCTTCGACACCGACGGCGAGATGGACGAGCACGCGGTCGGCAACCTCCTCATCGTGGCGCTGTGGGAGCTGCTGTCCGACCACGTCGGCGGGCTGGACCTCGTGGGCCGGCTGCTGCGCGCCCAGGGCCGCGTGCTCCCCATGGCGGTGGCACCGCTCGACATCACCGCCGAGGTGGAGCTGCCCGACGGGCGACGCGAGCAGGTCCGTGGCCAGGTCCAGGTCGCGACGACCGAGGGCCGGGTCGTCGAGGTGGCGCTCGAGCCCCGCGACCCGCCGCCGTGCACCGAGTCGCTGGCGGCGATCGCCGACGCCGACTGGGTGGTCCTCGGCCCCGGCTCCTGGTTCACCAGCGTGATCCCGCACCTCCTCGTGCCCGACCTGCGGGCAGCCCTGGAGCAGACCACCGCCCGCCGGATGGTGGTGCTCAACCTCGCGCCGCAGACCGGCGAGACCACGGGCTTCACCCCCGACCGCTACCTCGAGACGCTGGCCGCGCACGCCCCTGACCTGCGGCTCGACGTCGTGCTCGCCGATCCGTCCACGGTGTCCGACGGAGCAGCGCTCCACCGGGCCGCCGAGAGCCTCGGTGCACGCCTGGTCCTGGCCGACGTCGCCACCGACGACGGCTCGCCTCGTCACGATGCGGGCAAGCTGGCACTGGCCTATGCCGCGGCCTTGGCCACGACGTAGGGTGCTCCCGGGCGGACCAGGCCCACCAGACCGTCGCGGGGAGGCGAGGTTCGACGTGGCAGGATCGGGAGCATGGCGATGACAGCGCAGGTCAAGGCGGAGCTCGTCAGCACCAACGTCACCAAGACGTGTTGTCGCAAGGCCGAGGTCTCCTCGATGCTCCGCTTCGCCGGTGGCCTCCACATCGTCAACGGGCAGATCGTGATCGAGGCCGACCTCGACTCCGGAGCCACCGCGCGACGTCTCCGCAAGGACATCGCCGAGATCTACGGCCACCAGTCCGAGCTCGCGATGGTCCAGGGGCACGGCATCCGCAAGAGCAGCCGCTACCTCGTCCGCGTGGTCAAGGACGGCGAGGCCCTGGCCCGCCAGACCGGCCTCATCGACGGTCGTGGCCGCCCCGTCCGGGGCCTGCCGCCCCAGGTCGTCTCCGGTGGCAGCTGCGACGCCGTCGCCGCCTGGCGCGGTGCCTTCCTGGCCCACGGCTCGCTGACCGAGCCGGGCCGTTCCTCGGCGCTCGAGGTCACCTGCCCCGGCCCTGAGGCCGCGCTCGCCCTCGTCGGTGCCGCCCGCCGGCTCGAGATCCCCGCCAAGTCGCGCGAGGTCCGCGGTGTCGACCGCGTCGTGATCCGCGACGGTGACGCGATCGCCGCTCTGCTCACCCGCCTCGGTGCCCACGAGTCGCTCATGGCGTGGGAGGAGCGGCGCATGCGTCGCGAGGTCCGCGC
>CAZKZQ010000134.1:0-10310 GCA_964557235.1 uncultured Nocardioidaceae bacterium | reverse complement strand
CCCGAGCCGATCACGACCAGCGGCTGCTCGAGCAGCGAGGCGTCGACGAGCACGCGCCACGCCTCGGGCAGCCCGAGCGGCGTGATGCCGCCGTACTCCATGCCGCTCTCGGACGTCGCCCGGTCCATGGACAGGAAGCTGCACTTGCGCACGTCCAGGCGGCGCTTGACCAGGTTGTTGACGTCGGCCCGGGTGTCCGCGCGGACCACGCACGCGGCGAAGCGCTCCTCGCCGTCCCGCTTGCCCATCACGACCACGCAGTTGCCCGACGCCTCCATCGGCAGGTCGTAGGCCTCGCTCAGCGTGGCGGTGTCCGCCAGGCCGGGGTCGATCTCGATGACCCCCACCGCGTCGGCACGGTCCCAGTCGGCCAGGGCCTTCGCCACCGGGCCGGCCACCAGGTCGGTCCGCGTCACCGCGGGCACCCCCTCCGCCTTGCCGATCCGCCACTCGTGCGCCACGTCACTCCTCCGGTAGGTCTCCGTCGTCCGGTTCTCAGGTCCGCCTCAGGACCCCACCGTAGAATCCCTACCTGAGGGGAGTACTTCCCAACACCGTCCCGGTCAGTACGACGCAGCTCAGTCTGTGTCCCGGTGCGGCGGCCGCCACAGGACCCAGGTGGGACCCGGCGGCGAAGGAGACCTCGAGGCCCTGATGCGCGTGCGCGCGCACCGACCTTGAGGAGATCTCCCCGTGGAGACCATCGGATCGCCCCTGCTGTGGGGGCTCACCATCGGCACCGTCCTGGTGCTGCTCGCCGTCGACTTCGCCCTGACCCGCCGCCCGCACGAGGTGTCGATGAAGGAGGCCCTCGGCTGGTCCGCCTTCTACGTCGCGCTCCCGCTGGCCTTCGGCGGCTGGGTGCTCGCGACGCACGGCGGGGAGACCGGGCTGCAGTACTACACCGGCTACCTCGTCGAGAAGTCGCTGAGCGTCGACAACCTGTTCGTCTTCATGCTGCTGCTGACCGCCTTCGCGGTGCCGCGCGAGCTGCAGCAGCGGGTGCTGCTCTACGGCATCGTCGGCGCCCTCGTCCTGCGCGGCATCTTCATCGCGCTCGGCGCGGCGGCGCTGGAGAGCTTCGACTGGATGTTCCTGGTCTTCGGCCTGATCCTGGCCGCGACGGGCGTCAAGGTCTTCAAGGACACGATGAGCGGCGCCGACCACGAGATCGACCCCGACGGTCTGCGCAGCGTGAAGTTCCTGCGGCGCTTCTTCCCCGTGACCAGTGACTACGAGGGCCCGCGGCTGTTCTCGAGCATCAACGGCAAGCGCGCCATCACCCCGCTCGCGGTCGTCGTCGTCGCGGTGTTCGCCACCGACGTCGTGTTCGCCGTCGACTCGGTCCCCGCGGTCTACGGCATCACCGAGGACCCCTACCTCGTCTTCGCCACCAACGCCTTCGCCCTGCTGGGCCTGCGCGCGCTGTACTTCGTGCTCGAGGGTGCGCTCAACAAGCTGCGCTACCTCGGCTACGGCCTGGCCGCGATCCTGGTGTTCATCGGCGCCAAGCTCGGCCTGCACTGGGCGCACGAGCACTGGTCCGGGGTCCCCACCGTCCCGACCCTGTGGTCGCTGATCGTGGTCGTCGGCATCCTGGTGGTCACCACCGTCGCCAGCCTCACCGGGAATCGGATCGAAGAGCGCGAAGCAGACAAAGAGCCCGTCTGAGCCATCGACACAGTCGTCCCACGGGTGCACTCTGACCCCATGAAGAAGCGCCTGGTGGTCTGCTGCGACGGCACCTGGAACCGCGCCGACGCCGACACGGTCACGAACATCGAGAAGATCGCCCGCACGATCGAGTCCGATCCGTCCCACACCGGCGGGGTCCCCCAGCAGGTGCTCTACCTCTCCGGTGTCGGGACGGCGGGCTACAAGACCGACCGGCTGCTCGGCGGGGCGTTCGGGTTCGGGCTGTTCGCGAACGTCAAGACGGCCTACCGCTGGCTGGCGCTCAACTACGAGCCCGAGGACGAGATCTTCATCTTCGGGTTCTCCCGCGGCGCCTACACCGCGCGGTCGATCGCCGGGATGATCGGGCGCGTCGGCCTGCTCCGGGGCGACGCGCTCGTGGACGGCAGGCTCGGCGAGGCGTGCGAGCGCTACCAGCTCCGCGAGCACCCCAAGCCGCAGTGGTCGAAGCCCGAGGAGTTCAAGCAGGAGTTCTGCCACGACTCGGTGCCGATCAAGTTCCTCGGCGTCTTCGACACCGTCGGCGCGCTGGGCGTCCCCGGCGCCGTACGCCGAGGGCACCAGTTCCACGACGTACGTCTGGGGTCGGCGGTCGCGACGGCTCGTCAGGCGCTGGCGATCGACGAGCCGCGGATGAAGTTCGAGCCGTGCCTGTGGGAGCAGCCGGTCCCTGCCTGGGACCCGCGACGCATCCGGCAGGTGTGGTTCGAGGGCTGCCACTCCGACGTCGGGGGCGGCTACGGCAAGGCGGAGTGCGGCCTGTCGAACACCGCGCTGCTGTGGATGGCGGCCGAGGCGCAGGCCCAAGGGCTCGTCTTCGACATCGAGCTCTTCGAGCGCCAGCTCGCCGGGCGGGCGCCGATGCTGCGCCACGACCCGTCCAAGCCGATCTACCGCATCCTCGACCTGGCGATCCGCAGCAAGATCAAGCTCAACGTCGCCGACGGCCAGGCGTTCGAGGGCAAGCGGCGCCGGCTGTTCCGCCCCGACTGCGCCGGCATCAAGCTGGCCGACACCACCGCGGAGAGGTACGCCGACCCGGCGCTGGACTACGACCCGCCCAACCTGAGGTCCTACGACACGTCGACGGACCACTTCGACGGGGTGCTGGAGGACTGCGTCGTCGTCGGCACGGACGCCTATGACGCGCTGCTCGCGCGCTTCCGCTCGGGCTGGACGTCCGACGCCGGTGTGGCCGAGGACATGATCGGGCAGCGCACGCCGGCCGAGTCCGAGGTGTCCCAGGCCGCCGGTTGACCGCGGCTACTCGTCGCCGCGCAGGGTGAACGACCGCAGCCGGTCTCCGGCGACATAGACGCCGAGGGTGGTGACGACGGCCGCCGCGACGAGGGCGTAGGTCAGGCCCGTGCCCGGCACGTCGATGCCCGGGGTGACGGCGGCCGCGACCTCGCGTCCCCAGGCACCGATGGCGAGCCAGCGGATGCCGGTGAACACGTTGCCCAGCACGCTCTCCCACAGCAGGGCGAAGAGCAGGCCGGCCACGACTGCGTGCCGGGTGAGGGCGGCCAGACCGAGGAACAGCGCGGAGTACGCCGTCCCGGCGACGACCCCGCCGACGCCCCAGCCGAACGCGAGCAGCGGGTCGGAGATGTCGAGGACCAGCCCGCTCACGACGAGCGGCACCACGCCCAGCACCATCGTCGCCACCCAGGCGACGGCGTACTTGCTGAGCGCGACGCGGTGGCGGCTGATCGGCTTGGCGAGGAGGTAGACGACCGAGCCGTCGTCGATCTCCGGGCCGAGCACCGCGGCCGCCGAGAGCAGCGCCACGATCGGCAGGGCGAGGGTGAAGCCGAGCGCGAGGATCGCGGTGTAGCCGACGCCCTCCTCGGTGAGGGCGCGGACCACGACCGAGAGCACGACGAGCACGCCCGGCACGAGCAGCAGGACGATGCCGCGCCGGCGTCCGGCGAGGGCCTGGGCGGAGAGCCGCGCGATGGTGGCGTTCATCAGCACCTCACCCGCCCACCAGGTAGGCGAAGACCGACTCGAGGGACTCGTCGGTCGGCGTGAGCTCGAGGATGCGGACGCCGCGCTCGCGGGCCAGGACCGGCAGCCGGTGGGCGAACCCGCCGAAGTCCGAGACCGACACGTCGACGCCGCCGGGGCCGCGCAGCGACACGGCCACCACCGACGGCTCCTGGATCAGGGCGCTCGCCAGGGCCCGGTCGTCGTCGCTGACCACGACGTACTGCACCGGGCGGTCGGTCATCAGCCGGCGGATCTGGCCGAAGTCGCCGGACGCCGCGTGCCGGCCGGAGACCACGACCTCGATCTGGCGGGCGACCTGCTCGACCTCCTCGAGGATGTGCGAGCTGAACAGGACGGTGCGACCCTCCGCGCCCATCTGGCGCAGCAGGGCCATCAGGTGCAGCCGCTGGCGCGGGTCGACCCCGTTGAAGGGCTCGTCGAGCAGCAGCACCCCCGGGTCGTGCACCAGCGCGGAGGCGAGCTTGACCCGCTGCCGCATGCCCTTGGAGTAGGTGCCGATCCGCCGGGCCGCGGGCTCGACCAGGTCGACGGTCTCCAGCGCGCGCTCGGTGGCGGCGCCGGGGTCCTCGAGGCCCTGGAGCTCGGCGTTGGCCAGCACGAACTGGCGCCCGGTGAGGTAGCCGAAGCTGACCTCCCGCTCGGGCACCAGCCCGATCGAGCGATAGACGTCGGTGTTGCGCCACAGCGGCGCCCCGTCGAGGGTGACCGTGCCGGCCGAGGGTGCGAGGAAGCCCGACATCAGCGCGATCAGCGTGGTCTTGCCCGCGCCGTTGGGGCCGAGCAGGCCGGTGATGCCCGGGCCGACGGTCATGGAGATCCCGTTGACCGCGACGACGTTGCCGTACCAGCGCGAGACCGCCTCGAGGACCAGCGTGCTCATCGGCCCGCCAGCCTGCGGTAGCGCCACACCAGCGCCGCGAGGCACGCCAGCGAGAGGGCGAGGAACACCACGACGTACGCCGTCTCCATGCCGCCGCCCGTGGGAGGTGTGGGGCTCTGCCCGTCGCCGAAGGCGTCGGCGACCCCGCGATAGAGGGAGTACGGCGAGAAGAGGCCGGCGACCTCGCCGACGCGCGGTCGCTCCTCGTCGATCGAGATGCCCTGCACGGCCGTGACCACGCCGTTGGCGATCAGCAGCACGGCGATCGTGGCGACGACGGCGAAGCCGCGCCGGGTCGACCAGCTCGAGACCAGGGCACCGACGCCGGTGACGCTGAGGCACAGGAGCAGACCGACCAGCAGGGCGATCCCCGCGTCCTTGGTCTGGTCGCCCGCGTCGAGCTCGCCGAGCAGCGCGCCGAAGTAGAGCAGCAGGATCGGCAGCCAGACGAACACCAGCGTCGCGATCAGCAGGGACGTCCAGCGGGCCAGGGCGTAGGTGCTCGCCCGGAGCGGGCGGGCGAGGTAGAGCGAGATGCTCCCGTGGCGCAGGTCGCGGGAGAACAGCACGGGTGCCTGCGCGGCGACGAAGATGCTCAGCAGGACCTGGGTGGTCGAGGCGTACTGCGCGTAGCCCATCGGCAGCTCGTCGAGCCCGACCAGCACCATCACGCCGACGAGGACGACCGCGGGGAGCAGGTTGAGCCCGAGCAGGATGAACGGCAGCACCTTGGACCGTGCCGACCGGCCGAGCCCGAAGGTGTTGCGGAACCCCGTGACGACGAGCGCGCGGGCGATCGCACCCTCGCCGAGGCGGGGCCCGGTGTAGGGGCGGTAGCCGAGGTCGTGGATGACGCTGCGGCCCGGCGTGGGCATCGACGTCGGGTCAGCCATCGGCGAACACGTCCTCGATGCGGCGGTGGTCGACCTGGAGCCGCACCAGCCCGAGGCCGAGGTCGACGGCGGTGTCGCGGATGAGGTCGTGGACGTCGGACACACCGTCCGCGCCCGTCTCGACCGCGATCATCGTGCCGCGCGGCGTCGCGTCCAGGCCCGCGCCGACGAGGGCCTCCACCATGCGCCGGTGCCCGTCATCGCCGAGCACCTCGACCAGCAGGCTGCCGGTCGCGTCGAGGAACTCGTCGGTGCGCGAGGCCCGCAGCAGCCGGCCTCCGTCGAGCACGACCACGTGATCGCTGACCCGCTCGAGCTCGCCGAGCAGGTGGCTGGTGACCACGACACCGATGCCGAAGTCGCGGCCGATCCGCTGCACCAGGCCGAGCATCTCGTCGCGGGCCGCCGGGTCGAGGCCGTTGGTCGGCTCGTCGAGGAAGACCAGGCGCGGGTCGTGCGCCAGGGCCTGCGCGAGCTTGGCCTTCTGCTTCATGCCGGTGGAGTAGCCACCCATCGGGCGGTAGCGCTCCTCCGCCAGCCCGACGTGCCGCAGCACCTCGGCGGCGCGCTCGCGAGCGGCGACGCGGGGCAGGCCCGACATCATCGCCAGGTGCACGACGAAGTCGCTGGCGCTCACGTCGGGCGGCAGGCAGTCGTGCTCGGGCAGGTAGCCGACGAGCCCGCGGATCGCCGCCCCCTCGGTGGCGATGTCGTGCCCGAGCACCTGGGCTGTGCCGCCCGTGGGTGGGACGAGCCCGAGCAGGATCTTGATCAGCGTGGACTTGCCGGCGCCGTTGGCCCCGACCAGGCCGGTGATCCCCGGCCCGATGTCGACCGTCAGCGCATCGAGGGCGAGCACGGAACCGTAGTCCTTGCTCAGCCCATCCGTGCGTACGACGACGTCCACGCGGCCCAGGCTAGACGGCCGTCCACGCACGGCCGGCGAGGCCGAGGTGAAGGTCCTGTGAAGAGGACTCAGAGGTGACCGAGCCGGCGGAGCCCGTCGCAGGCGTCCGCGAGGGTCTCGCGGGGGTCGCGGAACTCGACCCCGAGCTCGTCGCGCATCGGGCCGTTGTCGGCGTCGGGCATGCGCGTGTAGTACTCCATCGCGGCCGCGGTCATCGGGGTCTTCAGGTGCAGCCTGTCCTGCAGGCGACCGAACCCGCGCAGCGCGCCGTCGGGGACCGGCACGTGCAGGATGCGGCGTCCCGACACCTCGGTGAGGATCTTCGCCGCCTCGCGGATCGGGACGGTCACGCCACCGGTGACGTAGCGCCGAGGTCCGCGACCCGGCTCGAGCATCGCCGCGTGCGCCCGCCCGAGGTCGCGCACGTCGCACACCGTCCACGACGCACCCGTGCCCGGGAGCATCCGCAGCCTGAGCCCCTTGAGCAGGCCCTCGTTGGCCTCGCCCAGCTGCTCACCGGCCGGCGGCCCGAGCACCATCACCGGATAGCTCGAGATGACCGGAGCGCCCTCGGCCTGGAGCCCGCGGGCGTAGTCCTCGACCTCGCCCTTGGACCGGCCGTAGTCGTCGAGGCCGCCGCTCACCGGCAGGTCCGCGGTGAGCACCTCGAGCCCCGGCCGGAACACCGCAGCGGCGCTCGAGCAGTAGACGACCGGGTCGAGCCCGAGCTCGACGGCCTGGCCGAGCACGTTGCGCGCGCCCTCGAGGTTGGTCGCGCTCATCCACTCCGCGTCGTCGGGACCGAGCGCGACGACGGCCGCACAGTGGATCACCGCGTCGCAGCCCTCGAGCGCGCGGCGCACCGACTCGGCGTCCGTGATGTCGCCCGTGACGTGGTCGCTGGTGTCGAGGCCGAGCGCCCCCGCGGCCTTCGCGAGCTTCTCGGGCGTGCGCACGAGGTAGCGCACCTCGTGGCCCGCGTCGACGCACGCCTTGGCCGTCCAGGCCCCGACGTATCCGGTGCCGCCGGTGACGAGGACCTTCACGCCTGCTCCTCCGTGGCGCCGTGCGCCCGCAGCTCGGCGAGGCCGTCGGCCAGCCCGACGACCGGGCGGTAGCCGAGCTCGCGTCGGGCGCGGGCGTCGTTGACGGTCATCTCGTGGCCGACCAGGGCGATCGCGCCCTCGGAGACGGCCGGCTCGCCGGGCAGCCTCAGGGTCCGCCAGCCGCGGTCCACCACGCCGGCCATCGTGCGGGCCACGGCGTAGGGCACCGAGCGCGCGGGCGGCTCGACGCCGTACGCCTGGGCGACGTCGGTCACGAACTCACGGAAGCGCACGGGCTCGCCGTCGGTGAGGAAGTAGGTGCCGCGCGCGTCCGGCGCGGTCGAGGCGAGCACGATCCCCTCGACCACGTTGCGCACGTGGCAGGTCGAGGTGAGGTAGTCCCCGCCGTTGACCCACGCCCACCTGCCGTCGCGCATCGCACCCAGCACGGCCGGGGCGAAGGTGTTGTCGCCCGGTCCCCAGATCAGCCGCGGCCGCACCGACACGGTGCGCAGGCCGTGGCCGTCGGCGGCGAGGACGAGCTGCTCGGCGACGGCCTTGGTGCGGGCGTACTCCCCCGCGTGGCGGGAGGGGTACGGCGCAGTCTCGTCGGCGTAGCGGAGCGGGTGACCCCCCGCGAGCACGGCCTCGGTGCTGACGTGGACGAAGCGCGAGGCCGCGACGGCGACGGCCAGGTCGAGCACCGCGCGGGTGCCGTCCACGTTGTCGGCCTGGAGCGCACCCGGACGGCCCCACTGGCGGGTGTCCGCGGCGGCGTGGACGACGACGTCGGTGCCCTCGACCTGCTCGGCGAGCGACCCGGCGTCACCGAGCGACCCGTGGACCGCACGGGCGCCCGCCTCGGAGACGGCGTCGGCGGAGGCGTCGGACCGGGCGAGGGCCAGCACGGTGTGTCCGTCGGCGACCAGGCGGGAGACCAGGTGCCGACCCAGGAAGCCGCTGCCGCCGGTGACGAAGAACTGCACCCGGTCAATCTAGGACCGAACGCTGCCCGCTGGTCGAGGTGCGAACGAAGTGAGCCGCGAAACCATACGATCCGGTCATGGTCCGAACTCGGTTGGCCGCTGGCCTGGCGGCGCTGTCGTCGCTGGCCGCCGTCACGCTCGTCACGACCGCTGACGCCGCGCCCGTCCAGGACGCCCCCACGGTGATCGGCAGCGAGGTGATCGGCCGCTCCGTGCAGGGGCGCGCGATCCGGGCCTACCGGCTGGGCGATCCGAGCAGCGCGACCAAGGTGGTCGTGCTCGGCGCGATCCACGGCGACGAGACCGCGGGCATCCGCGTCACCGAGGGCATCCGCCGCGGCCGCCCGGTCCACGAGGTCGACCTCTGGGTGATCCCGACGATCAATCCCGACGGCGTCGCCCGCGGGTCACGGCAGAACGTCCACGGCGTCGACCTCAACCGCAACTTCCCGCACAAGTGGGCGCCGCTGAGCGGCAAGTACTACTCCGGTCGCAAGGCGCTGAGCGAGCCCGAGGCCCGCGCGCTGCGGCGCTTCCTCGACCGGGTGCGACCCGACCTCATGGTCTCCTTCCACCAGCCGCTCTACGGCGTGGGCAGCGACAGCAAGGCCAAGGCGTTCCAGCGGCGGCTGAGCAAGGGGCTCGACCTGCCCATCCGCGCCTTCAACTGCACCGGCGTCTGTCACGGCACGATGACGTCCTGGTACAACCACAACCACGCCGGCACGGCGATCACCGTCGAGTTCGGCTACCACCCGTCGCTGTCCTGGCTTCGCGGACAGGCGGCACGGGCGACAGTCCGGGCGCTGCTCGGGCGCTATCTCTAGGGGAGGGGACCTGTGAGCGCAGGGTTGTTCCCGGTGATCATCGTCGGGGCGCTGGTCGTCTTCGGGCTGGTCGCCTACCTGGCGTGGAAGGCCGAGCAGAAGCGCATCGCCGAGCTCCAGGCGTACGCCGCGTCGCGCGGCTGGGCCTACACGCCGCGCGACGACACGTGGCACGAGCGGTTCAACGGCTCGCCGTTCCACTCCGGCCACGGTCGCCGGAGCACCAAGATCCTCACCGGTCCGCACGACGGGCGGCAGGCGTCGGTCTTCGACTTCGTCTACCACACCACCGAGACCTCGACCGATGCTCAGGGGCACACGCGCACGCGGGAGGTCTCGCACCGGTTCAACGTCGTCGCGCTCGCGCTGGGGGCGATGACGCCCGGTCTCGCCGTGTCGCCCGAGGGGGTCTTCGGCCGGCTGATCGGGCGCATGTTCAACAACGACATCGAGCTGGAGTCCGAGGAGTTCAACCGCGCGTTCACGGTCAACTCCGAGGACCGCAAGTTCGCCTTCGACGTGCTGCACCCGCGGATGATGGAGCTCCTGCTGCAGCACCGCGACACCGCGTGGCGGATCGACCAGGGCTGGCTGCTCACCGTGGAGAACGGCAGCTACGAGATCCCCGACGTCGAGCGCAGGCTGGACTTCGCCGACCGGCTGCTCGACTCGATGCCCGACTTCCTGCGCCAGCAGTACGGCCTGCCCCAGCCCGGCAACGGGGCGACGGCATGACCCCGGCCGGAGCGATCCTCGCCGCGGTGGGCGCGGTCCTCCTGCTGCTCCTCGTCACCCTCGTCGCGTCGTACAACCGGTTCGTGCAGCAGACGACGCTGGTCGAGGAGTCGTGGAGCCAGGTCGACGTCGAGCTGCAGCGCCGCCACGACCTGATCCCCAACCTGGTCGAGACCGTCAAGGGCTACGCCGCCCACGAGCGTGCGGTGCTCGAGCGCGTCACCGCGGCCCGGGTCGCCGCGCAGGAGCACAAGCGCGACAGCCCGCCCGACCGCAAGCCGTTCGAGGAGGAGGTCGGCGGGGCGCTGTCCGGCCTCATGGTCGTCGC
>CAZKZQ010000133.1:0-10376 GCA_964557235.1 uncultured Nocardioidaceae bacterium | reverse complement strand
AGGTCGGTGCCGGCGTCGGGCTCGCTGTAGCCGATCGCGAAGTGCACGTCGCCCTTGAGGATCGGCCCGAGGAACTTCTGCTTCTGCTCGTCCGTGCCGTGGGCCATCAGGGTCGGGCCGACCGTCTGCAGCGTCACGGCCGGCAGGTGCACGTCGGCGCGCGCGGCCTCGTTGACGAAGACCTGCTGCTCGACCTCGCCGAGCCCCTTGCCGCCGTACTCCGTGGGCCAGCCGACGCCCATCCAGCCGTCGGCGCCCATCTGCTTGACGATGCGCTCGTAGGTCTCGCCGTGGCGCTCGGTGAGCAGCGTGCGGCGGTCCTCCGGCGAGACGAGGCCGGCGAAGTACGCCCGCACCTCGGCCTTGAACGCCCGCTGCTCCTCGGTCAGCTCGAGGTTCTTGCCCTCGGTCTCCTCGACCGGGACCGCGGCGAGCGTCGCCTCCTCGCCCCCGAGGAGACGGGCGACGTCCTTGAGCCACGCGGAGTAGCGCGGCAGCGGATAGGTGATGTCGACGCCCATGCCGCCGTGGAGGTGGTGGCACGTCTGCATCGCGCGCGGCCCCTGCGAGCACAGCCAGTACGCCGCCACCGCCAGGTCGTCGTCCGCCGGCAGCCCCTCGGCCACGCGCCAGGACGCGGACGTGGCGGTGAGGCCGACCGTGCGGGCCGCGACGTAGACGTCGGCCATCTGCATCGCGACCGCCTGGAACTCCGCGAGCGAGCGGCCGAACTGCTGGCGCTCCTTGACGTAGCCGGCGGTCAGGTCGCGCGCCCCTGCGAGCAGGCCGTCGCCGAGCAGGCACAGGCCGGCGATCGCGTGCTCGCGCAGGGAACGGGCCGCCGCAGAGGCGGCCGCACCGGGCTCGCCGCCGAGCAGGTCGTCGGCACCGACGCGGACGCCCTCGAGCCGGATCGTGTGCTCGGCGACTTCGCGCGAGGATGCCGAGGTGGTCAGGGTCACGCCGTCGGCCGTGGGTGCCACCAGCGCCACGACCGGGCCGTGCTCGGACGTCGCGGTCACGAGGACCGCGGCCGCGTCCTCGGCGCCGGCCACGCCGACCTTGAGGCCGTCGAGGCGCCAGCTGTCGCCGTCGCGGGTCAGCGTCGTGCGGGGCTCGGCGGGGATCGCGCTGCCAGGCTCGCCGAGCGCGGCCGTCAGCAGGGTCTCGCCCGCGGCGACGCCCGCCAGCAGGCGCTTCTGCTGGGCCTCGGAGCCGTGGGCCACCAGCGGCAGCACCCCGCAGACCAGCGTCTCCCAGACCGGCAGCGAGGTCGCGGCGTGCCGGCCGACCGCGCGCAGCAGCACGCCGACCTCGGGCAGACCGAGTCCCTCGCCGTCGTACGCCTCGGGGAGCGGGAGCGCGAGCAGGCCCGCCTCGGCGAGGTCCTTCCACGTGCACCCGGGGCGCGCGAGGGCCTGGTCGGCGACACCGTCGACGGCCTCCTGGGTCTCGCTGAGCGCGAATCGCACACGGCCTCCTGGTGACGACAGGGACTGAACTAGAACGTGTTCTAGTCTAGCCCGCGGCGTTGGTGAGGGCCACCATCTCCTGCACGAAGTCCCCTGCGAGGTCCCACGGCTCCGGCACCTGGTCGGCACACGCGATGATCCCGACGTGCACCCGGCCATTGCTGGAGATGACGGTGATGTTGAGCCCGGCCCCGTGGAACACCGGACCGAGCGGATAGAGCGCCTCGACCTTGCCGCCCATGAAGTAGATCGGCACCGGTGGCCCCGGCACGTTGGAGATGACCAGGTTGTGCACGACCGGGTGGCGCTCGGCGAGCCGCAGCCCGGAGTAGACCCGGACGGCCATGCCGAACGTGCGGGGCGCCGAGAGCTCGGCCCACTCCTGCAGCGCCGAGGCCGGGATCGCCTTCTGGTGCTCCTTGGCCGTGCGGTTGCCCTCCGAGACGGTCCGCAGGCGCTCCAGGGGGTCGGCGATGTCGGTGCCGAGGCGGGTGAACATCGCGCTGACCTGGTTGGCGCCGGGGGCCGCGGAGGTGTCCCGCACCGAGACCGGCACCGACGCCAGCAGCGAGTGCTCCGGCAGCTCGTCGCGCGCGGCGAGGTAGCGCCGCAGCGCTCCCCCGCACAGCGCGAGCACGACGTCGTTGACCGTGCTCCCGGTCGCGCGCTTGACCGACTTGATCTCGTCGAGCGACAGGTCGGCGAACGCGACCGAGCGGCGGCCGGTGATCGTCCCGTTGAAGCTCGTGCGCGGTGCCGTGAAGGGCGCGGCCATCGCCTTGCCCTTGGCGGCGCGGTTGGCCGTGCCGGCCAGCGCCCCGATCGACGGCGGCAGCAGGCGGGTGATCCGCATCGGGCGCTGGGCCGTGCGCAGGGCGGCGCGGGCGAGGAGCTCGACGTTGCCCGGCGCGGTCAGCGGCTCGAGGTCGTCCTTGGGGGCCGGCGCCTCGGGCTCGAGGCTGCACAGGTGGGCCAGCAGGCTCATGCCGGACATGCCGTCGACGGTGGCGTGGTGCATCTTGGCGAAGACGGCGACGCGACCACCGGTCAGCCCCTCGATGATCCACATCTCCCAGAGCGGACGCGAGCGGTCGAGCGGGATCCCGGCGAGGTGGCCGCACAGCTCGGAGAGCTCGCGCTCGTCGCCGGGCTCGGGCAGCGCCGCACGGTGGACGTGGCGGTCGATGTCGAAGTGGTCGTCGTCGACCCACACCGGGTGGTCGAGGTCGAGCGGCACGTGCTTGAGCTTCTGCCGGAACTCCGGCACGACGCTGACGCGCGCCTCCATCTCCTTCTTCATCGCGGCGAAGGAGTAGCCGCCCGGGATCGTCTCGGGGTCGAGGAGCACCAGGCCGCACACGTGCAGCAGCTGCTCGGGCGTCTCGAAGTAGAGGAACGAGGCGTCGAGCCCACTGAGGCGCTTCATGGCCGCAGCCTATCCCTGAACGAGAACACGTTCTCGTTTCTGTGACAGGTCGCACTAGGCTGCCCGCCATGCCCTACCTGCGCCGTCAGCTGGTCACCTCCGCGCTCGTCGCCAACGCCATCCGGCCGGTGCCCGGATCCGCCGTCAGCGTGCCGGCCATGTTCGGCGGTTGGCTGGTCAGCGAGCTCGCCCCGCACGTCATCGCCGGCACCGCGGCCGACACGGCGCTGGAGATCACCCGGCGCGGCAAGAACCCGCGCCACGCCCTGCTCGGGCTGGCCAACATCGCGGCCCTGGGCTACCTCCTCCAGCGCGGTGGCCGCTCGGGCCTGGAGTTCAACGCCGGGCTCAAGGACGCGCTCGGCGAGAGCTATCGCGCGGACCTCGCGGCGGCGTACGACGACCTCGACTGGCGCACGCCCGTGAGCCAGCTGGTGTGGCCGTTCCGCCAGCCCACCAAGGGGATCGAGGTCCACAAGAACATCTCGTTCGCGCCCGAGCACGGCCGGCGCGGCCTGCTCGACATCTACAAGCCCGAGGGCGACGTGTCCGGGGCGCCGGTGCTGCTCCAGGTGCACGGCGGCGGCTGGACGATCGGCAACAAGGACCAGCAGGGCCTGCCCCTGATGAAGCACATGGCCTCGCGCGGCTGGGTCTGCGTGGCGATCAACTACCGCCTCTCGCCGCGTGACCGCTTCCCCGCGCACCTCGTCGACGTGAAGCGCGGCATCGCGTGGATCCGCTCCCACATCGAGGAGTACGGCGGCGACCCCGGCTTCGTCGCGATCACCGGCGGCTCGGCGGGCGGGCACCTGACCGCGCTGGCCGCGCTCACCGCCAACGACCCGGAGTACCAGCCCGGCTTCGAGGACGCCGACACCTCGGTCCAGGCCGCGGTGCCGTTCTACGGCGTCTACGACATGGCCGGGGAGACCGAGCTCAAGAGCGTGGAGCTGATGCGCGACCGGTTCCTCGCGCCCTGGGTGTTCAAGACCTCACCGGAGGACGACGCCCTGCGCCGGGCCTCGCCGATCGCGCGGGTTCACGAGGACGCGCCGCCGTTCTACGTCATCCACGGCGCCAACGACGTGCTGGCCGACGTGCGCGTGGCCCGAGCGTTCGTGGAGAGGCTGCGCGCGGTCTCGACCGAGCCGGTCGCCTACTCCGAGCTCAGCCTCACCCAGCACGCCTTCGACGTCTTCCCGTCGCTGCGCAGCCAGCACTCGGTGCGCGGCGTCGACCGCTTCCTGCGCTGGACCTGGGCCCGCCACAACGGCTCGACCGCCCCCGAGCCGGACCTCGACGCCGAGGACGAGGTCAGCCCCGCGGGAGCCTGAGGATCCGCTCGGCGGTGAGGTTGCGCAGCACCTGGGTGGTGCCGCCGGCGATCGAGAGGCAGCGGGTCAGCAGCGCCTCGTGCACGGCCGACTCGGTGTCGTCGCCGCCGAGCAGGACCGCGTCACCGAGCAGGTCCAGCACGAGCTCGGCCGAGTCCTGACGCTCCTCGACGCCGAGCAGCTTGACCACGCTCGACTCCGGGCCGGGTCCCTGCCCGGCGAGGGAGCGAAGCGTGCCGCGCAGGCCCAGGGCCTTGATCGCGGCCGACGACGCGACCGCCGCACCGACCCGCGAGAGCTCGGCCGCAACCACCGAACCGGAGGCGACGAGCGCGAGAGCCCGCTCGACCGACACCCCGAAGCTGCGTCCGCCGATCGCGACCCGCTCGTTGGCCAGCGTCGTGCGGGCGAGCGGCCAACCGCCGTCGACCTCGCCGACGACGCACTCGTCGGGCACGAAGACGCCGTCGAGGAACACCTCGTTGAACAGCGCGTCGCCGGTCAGCTCGCGCAACGGACGGATGTCGATGCCCTCGCTGGTCATGTCGACGAGGAAGTAGGTGATCCCCTTGTGCTGCGGGGCGTCGGGGTTGGTGCGCGCCAGGCAGATGGCCCAGTCGGACTCCTTGGCCACCGACGTCCAGACCTTCTGTCCGGACAGGACCCAGCCGCCCTCGGTGCGGTCGGCGCGGGTGCGCAGCGACGCCAGGTCGCTGCCGGCACCGGGCTCGGAGAACAGCTGGCACCAGGTGATCTCGCCGGTGAGCGTCGGACGGAGGAAGCGCTTGCGCTGCTCGTCGGTGCCGTGCTGCACGATCGTCGGCGCGGCCCAGGCCCCGATCGCCAACGACGGCTTGGAGATGCCGGCCGCCTCGAGCTCCTCGTCGATCACCAGCTGCTCGACCGGCCCGGCGTCACGGCCGTAGGGCGCGGGCCAGTGCGGCATCAGCAGCCCGGTGTCGGCGAGCACCTCGCGCCGCCTCTCCGGCGGCGCCGCGACCACCTCGGCCACGACGTCTCCCAGCGAGGCGCGGACGCGGTCGGCCTCGTCGCCGAGGTCGACGTGCGCGGCCCGGCGTACGCCGTTGGCGGCCAGCTCGGTCAGTCGCAGCCGCGAGGCCTCGCTGCCCCCCAGCCAGAGCCGGGTGGCCAGGGCGCGGCGGAGGTAGAGGTGCGCGTCGTGCTCCCAGGTGAACCCGATGCCGCCGAGCACCTGGATGCAGTCCTGGGCGACGGTCACGGCGGCGTCGAGGGCGACGGACCCGGCGACGGCGGCGGCGATCGCGTGCTGCTCGGGCCCGTCGTCATAGGCCCGCGCGGCGTCCCACGCGACCGCGGTGGCGGCCTCGGTGCGCTCGAGCATCGACGCGCACAGGTGCTTGAGCGCCTGGAACGACCCGATCGGCTTGCCGAACTGCTCGCGCACCTGGGCATAGGCGACCGCGGTGTCGAGGCACCAGCGCGCGATGCCGGAGGCCTCCGCGGCGGCGAGCGTGAGGGCGAGGTCCCGCACCCCCTCCCCGGGTACGACGGCCAGAGGCTCGCCGAGCGCGCGCACGGCACCGACGCGGGTCGACAGGTCGTGCAGCGGGCCGGTCGTGACCTCGACCGCGTCCGACCCGTGCAGGCCGAAGCCGCCATCGGGCAGGGGCACGAGCAGGTGCGTCGCGACCCCGGCCCCGAGCACCGGGCCACCGGGACGCAGCCCGAGCCCGACGGTCACCGAGCCGTCGGCGATGCCGGGCAGCAGGTCGGAGCCGGGCAGGGCCAGGCCGGCCACGACGGTGCTCAGCAGGGTGCCCGGCAGCATGCCGGCGGCGGCCGCCTCGACCGCGACGGCGGCGTCGAGCAGGGTGCCGCCGCCTCCCCCGACGGACTCGGGCAGCGCGATGCCGGCGAGCCCCAGGGAGGCGACCCCGGTCGCGGCGTCCGCCCAGGCAGCCGGCCCCTCGGTCTCGGAGCGCTTGACCGCGGCCGCGGCTCCGAGGTCCGTGGCGAGCTCGGCCACCGCGGCCGCCAGTGCCGCGTGCTCGTCACCCAGCCCGATCCCCATGAACCCTCCGCAGAAAACTAGAACGTGTTCCAGATTGTGGCACACCCGGTCCCGCCGTGCCGAGCACCGACTGGGAGGATCCCCGCATGGACGCAGACCTCCTCGCCGCCGCCCGCGCCGCGACCGGCTTCATGCCCGACGACGAGGGACTGTTCCTCCACGAGCGCGCGCTCGAGGCGGCACCGCACGGTCCGATGCTCGAGGTCGGCTCCTACTGCGGCAAGTCGGCGATCTACCTCGGCGCGGCAGCGGCCGAGGCCGGGTCCACCGTCTTCGCCCTCGACCACCACCGCGGCTCGGAGGAGAACCAGGCCGGCTGGGAGCACCACGACACGAGCCTCGTGGACCCGCGCACCGGTCGCATGGACACGCTGCCCGTCTTCCGCCGGACCGTCGAGGACGCCGGCCTCGAGCCCGTCGTCGTCGCGCTGGTCGGCGACTCCCCCACGGTCGGCCGCCACTGGCGCACCCCGCTGGCCCTGCTGTTCATCGACGGCGGCCACGGCGAGGACCCGGCCCACACCGACTACGAGACCTGGGCGCGCTGGGTGCAGCACGACGGCCTGCTGCTCATCCACGACGTCTTCCCGGACCCCGCCGACGGCGGGCGGCCGCCGTACGAGATCTATCTCCGGGCGCTGGAGGACGGCTTCACCGAGGTCGGCGCGCAGGGGTCGATGCGCGCGCTGCGCCGCACCTCAGGCGAGGCCGGCGACCCGGTCAGCGAGCGCTGACCGAGGGGCGGGCGCACCCGCAGTCGACCGCGATCGCGGCCGGCTCGTCGCCGAGCGTGTCGCCGCGGAAGATGCCCGACCCGGGCGTGGTCCGCGACAGCGCGTCGGCGGCGAGGATGACGGCCGCCGAGGTGTAGGTGGTCTGCTCGTGCGGCCAGAACACGTCGTCGGTGAAGACGTAGCCGGTCCAGTAGAGCCCGCTCAGGTGGCGGGTGTGCAGCATGTCGCCGAACACCTCGGTCGCGCGCTCGTCGCCCAGGTTGTCCAGCGCCATCACGAGCTCGCAGGTCTCCGCGCCGGTGACCCACGCGTTGGTCGAGACGCAGCGGATCCCCAGCCCCGGCACGACGAACTCGTCCCACCGCGAGTCGAGGAGCGCGGCCGCAGCGGGGCCTCGCACGGGTCCGGACAGGATCGGGTAGTACCAGTCCATCGAGAACTCGGACTTGTCGAGGAACAGGTCGCGGTGCTCCTCCAGCGCGTGACGCAGGCGTCCGGCCGCGAGCTCCCACAGACCCTGCGGGTCACCGACGAGCGACGCCAGGGCCAGGCCCGCGCGCAACGAGTGATAGATGCTCGAGCTGCCCGCGAGCAGCGCCTCACGGTTCACCACGCCGTCGCCCTGCTGGGACCAGGCGATGCCGCCGTACGCCAGCTGAAGGCCGACCACGAAGTCCAGCCCGGCCCGCACCGCGGGCCAGCACCGCTCGACGAAGTCGAAGTCCCGCCGCAGCAGCCAGTGGTGCCACACGCCCACCGCGAGGTAGGCGCTCATGTTGGTGTCGCCGCTGGCGTCCTCCACGGTGTCGCCGATGATCTTCATCGGCCACGAGCCGTCGGCGCGCTGGTTGGCCAGGCACCAGGCGTACGCCGCCTCCGCCGCTTCGGTCTCGCCGCCCACGAGCAGCGCCATCGCCGCCTCGACGTGGTTCCACACGTCGATGTGCTCGCCCACCGCCCACGGGATGCCGCCGTCGTCCTGCTGCACCTCGACGATCGCCGCCGCGGTCTCCCGCACCTGGGCAGCACGCAGCAGCCCGGGCACCTCGGGGGTGGCGTGCGGAGCGCGGGTCACGGTCAGAGCTCGGGCTTGACCAGGTAGAGCACCATGCTCTTGCCGACCAGCGGGTCGAGCACGGCACCGGCGGCCCGCGTGGCCAGCGGCTGCTTGACGATCTCCCACACGAGGACCTTGTGGAACGCCTTCACCAGCGGGTTCTTGTCGTTGGTGACGCCGACCGCGCACTTGAGCCACCAGTACGGCGAGTGCAGGCCGTGCACGTGGTCGCGGCCCAGGAACTGCAGGCCGGCGTCCTCGAGCTTGGCGACCAGCTCGTCGCCGCGATAGATGCGCACGTGGCCGCCCTCGACCTCGTGGTACTCGTCCGACAGCGCCCAGCAGACCTTCTCGGGCAGCCAGCGCGGCACGGTCACCGCGATGGTGCCGCCGGGGCGAAGCACGCGCACGAGCTCGCTGATCGCGCGGGCGTCGTCGGGGATGTGCTCGAGCACCTCGGAGGCCACGACGCGGTCGAACTCGCCGTCCGCGAAGGGCAGGTCGAGCGCGTCGCCCTGCTTGACGTCGGCCTCGGCGCCCTCGGGCAGGCCGCCCTCCTCGCGCATGGCGGCGAACCACTCCGACACGGTCGACAGCTCGTCGGCGTCCTGGTCGAGCGCGATGACGTCGGCGCCCCGCTTGTACATCTCGAAGGCGTGGCGCCCGGCGCCGCAGCCCATGTCGAGCACCCGCTCACCCGGCTGGAGGCCCAGCCTGTCGAAGTCGACAGTCAGCACGTGGTCACGCACCCTTCTTGCTGTTGTTGAAGTCCTCGATCGCCCGCTCGTACGCCGCTGCCGTCGCGACGGCGACCGCGTGCCAGCTGAACCGGTCGAGGACGCGGCGCCGGCCGGCGGCGCCCATCCTCGCCCGACGCTCGGGGTCGTCGAGCAGCGTCCGGATCGCGGAGGTGAGCTGCTCGACGTCGCCGGGCTCGACCAGCAGGGCGCACTCGCCGTCGTCGCCGACGACCTCGGGGATGGCGCCCGCGCGGCTGACGACCAGCGGCGTCTCGCAGGCCATGAGCTCGGCGGTCGGGAGGCTGAAGCCCTCGTAGAGCGACGGCACGCACGCGACCTCGGCGGAGCCCATCAGGTCGACGAGCTCCTGGTCGGTGATGCCGGAGACGAACTCGACCGCGTCCTGCAGGCCGAGCTTGTCGATCAGCTTCTCGGTGCGCCCGCCCTTGACCGGCTTGGTCACGAGCACGAGCGACACGTCGCGCTCGGTGCGCAGCTTGGCGACCGCCTCGAGCAGCGTGCCCACGCCCTTCATCGGGGTGTCGGCCGACGCCATCGCGACCAGGCGTCCGGGCACGCGCGGCGCGGTCGGCGGCACGAACACGTCGTCGACGCCGAGCGTGATCACCTCGAGGCGCGACGGGTCGACCCCGAAGTCGCGGGCGATGTCGCGCTTGGAGCTCTCCGAGACCGTCAGGATCGTCGGCAGCTGACGGGCGACCTTGCCCTGCATGCGGAGGAAGGAGTACCACCGCCGCAGCGGGATCTGCTTCTTGAGCGGGGCGTGCGCCAGGTCGACCTTGCGGTCGAAGGTGATCGGGTGGTGGATCGTCTCCACGAACGGCAGCTGCTCGGCGATGTCGAGCATGCCGTAGCCGACGGTCTGGTTGTCGTGGACGACGTCGAAGTCCGCCGTACGCCGGGCCAGCAGCTTGGCGACCCGCCGGCTGAAGGTGCGGGGCTCGGGGAAGGCCGCGGTGAGCATGGCGCCGAACTCGTAGACGTCGGTCCAGTCGCGGAACTCGCGCAGCCGGGGCACGCGGAACGGGTCGGGCTCGCGATAGAGGTCGAGGCTGGGAACCTTGGTCAGCCGCACGCCCTCGTCGAGCTCGGGGTAGGGCTGGCCGGAGAAGACCTCGACGTCGTGGCCGAGGGCGACGAGCTCGCGACTCAGGTGACGGAGGTAGACGCCCTGGCCCCCGCAGTGCGGCTTGGAGCGGTAGGACAGCAGGGCGATACGCAAGGGGCCTCCGTGGGCGCGAGCGGGGCCGACCGGCCCGAGCAAAACTGGAACGTGTTCTGATTCTACGCGATTCCGCTGCTAGCCTACGAGACACCTGCGGGTGTGGCCCGTGGGGCAGGACGAGGTTGGACACAGGCCGAGGAGGGCACCGTGGCAGGCGTGAGCTCCCTGACCAGCGACGAGGTCGGCTCGACGGCGCAGCGTGAGCGCCGCAAGCGGATCCTCGACGCCACCATCGCCCTGGCCTCCAAGGGCGGCTTCGACGCCGTCCAGATGCGCGCCGTCGCCGAGCGTGCCGACGTCGCACTGGGCAC
>CAZKZQ010000132.1:0-10447 GCA_964557235.1 uncultured Nocardioidaceae bacterium | reverse complement strand
ACTCTGTGGAGGACTTTGGCAGCGCCTGGGCACGATCGAGACGCATCAGCAAGCTGCGGGCGCAGTCTGCTCGCGGCGAACCGGTCTCGTCCGTGCTGGCCGCTGAGCTGCTGGCGCGTGCTGCCCAGATGCTGCAGCGCGAGCGACCTTCGGAAGCGCTCAGCGCAGCCGAGGAGGCGGTTGCGCTCAGCCAGTCGCGGGCCGCCCGATCTCGCACCGAGAGGATCGCCCTGACGGAAGCCCTGACGATGCAGGGGCTGGTGTTGTGCGAGCTCGCGCGGTTCAGCGAGGCGCAGGTCGTCGCGTCCGAGTCCCTGACGCTGGCCGAGGTCCTGCGCTCGGAGCAGGGCGACGAGCATGCAATGTCCCTCGTGCGGACGGCGAACTTCCTGCTCGCCGCGTGCGCCGCTCACGACGGGCACCCGTCACGCGACGGGGACCGCACCGACGGCGGCGCTCCGACCTTCGACTGACGGGCGCGGGTCAGTGGTAGGCGTGCATCGCGGTGTGGCCCTTGCCGCGCAGCAGCAGCCAGCGGTTCACCGGGACGGTCAGCACGAACGCGACCGCCAGGCTGAACGCGAGCGAGCCCCAGAACAGCGGTGACCCGAGCCCGGCGTGCATCGCCCCGGGGATCGTGACCATCACGCCGTTGTCGACGACCTCCATCGTGAGGATCGACAGGGTGTCGACGGCCAGGGCGACCTTCGCCGCGCGGGCGAGGGTCTCGCCGGCCCGCAGCACGGTGGTCGCGGTGAAGGCGTAGCCGAAGAGGAAGGCGAGCGCGACGCTCAGCACGATGGTGGCGCCGTTGCCCCAGCCGAGGGCGGTGCCGATCACCATGCCGAGGACCTCGCCGATCGCACAGCCGATGAGGCAGTGCAGGGTCGCGGAGACGGCAGCCGGCCAGCCGGTGCCGTGGTGGGCGTGTCCGTGGTTGCTCATGCCTGTCCGAACCAGATACCCCCTGGGGGTATTCCCTCAGGTTCCGAGGACCAGACCGGCGGCGAGCCCGAGGGCGTAGAGGAGCTCGGCGACGCCGGTGAGCTGGAGGACCGGGATGAGTCGCGGACCCGCCGCCCCACCGGTCACCGTGCGGACCGCCCGGCCGGCGGGGACGAGGAACACCAGGCCCAGGAGCGCCCACGCGCTGGTGGAGACCGCGACCCCCACGAGGGCGACGACCGCGAGTCCGACGAGGAGGGCGTAGAGGCCGCGCGTGCGGGCGTCGCCGAGGCGCACGGCGAGGGTGACCTTGCCGACCTCACGGTCGGTGGGGATGTCGCGCAGGTTGTTGGCCACGAGGATCCCGCAGGCCAGCGCGCCGATCCCCGTGGCGGCGTACCACCCGGCGGCGGGGAAGGTCTCAGCCTGGACGTAGACGGTGCCCATCACCGCGACCAGCCCGAAGAACACGAAGACCATCACCTCGCCGAGGCCGAGGTAGCCGTAGGGCTTGGACCCGCCGGTGTAGAACCACGCGGCGAGGATGCAGAGCAGGCCGACCGCGACCAGCCACCAGGCGGTGGTCGCGGCGAGGACGAGCCCGGTGACCGCGGCGACCCCGAAGGCCAGGAAGGCCGCGCGCTTCACCGCCGCGGGGGAGGCGGCACCCGACCCGACCAGGCGCATCGGCCCGACGCGGTCGTCGTCGGTGCCGCGCACCCCGTCGGAGTAGTCGTTGGCGTAGTTCACGCCGACCTGCAGCGCCAGCGAGACCACCAGCGCGAGCAGCGCCTTCCACCACACCACGGCGTCGTCGTACGCCGCGACACCGGTGCCTGCGAGGACGGGGGCGACGGCGGCGGGGAGGGTGCGCACGCGCGCGCCGGCCACCCACTGCTGGGGAGTCGTCATGGGCCCGATCCTGTCAGGCAGGGGCGCCGCTACGGTGGCCGGATGGCCAGCCTGAGCCCGGTCGCCGGGAGCGCGACGGAGATCGCCGCACTGCTGGCGGAGTGGGACGCTGCCCCCGAGCCCGGGCCCCTGGTGATCGAGACGTCGGGCTCGACCGGGGAGCCCAAGCGCGTGCGGCTCTCCCGCGACGCCCTGCGGGCCTCGGCCGACGCGACGCACGACGCGCTCGGCGGTCCGGGGCAGTGGGTGCTCAACCTGCCGCCGACGTTCGTCGCCGGGGTGCAGGTGCTGTTCCGCAGCGTCCGCGCCGGGACGACCCCGGTCGTGCAGGACGGCTCGCTGGCCGCTGCGGTGCGGTCGATGTCCGGGCCCCGCCGCTATCTCTCGCTGGTGCCGACCCAGCTGGTGCGTCTGCTCGACGAGCACGGCCCCGACCTGCACGCCCTGACCACGCTCGACGCCGTGCTCGTCGGCGGAGGGCCGCTCGACCCCGCCGCCCGTGCGCGCGCCGAGCGGGGCGGGGTGCCGGTCGTGCAGACCTACGGCATGTCGGAGACCTGCGGTGGCTGTGTCTACGACGGCCACCCGCTGCCCGGTGTGGGCGTGCGGATCTCGACCGACGGCGAGGTGCTCGTGAGCGGGCCGGTGCTCTTCGACGGCTACGTGCGCGCGGACGGCTCGCCGGACGAGTCGCGGACCTCGTCGGTGCTGCGCGACGGCTGGCTGCGCACCGGCGACCTCGGCGGCCTCGACGACGACGGCCGCCTGCGCATCACCGGCCGGCTCGACCAGGTGGTGGTGAGCGGTGGTCTCAACGTGCCGGGTCCCGCCGTGGAGGCGATGCTCCGCGCGCATCCCGCCGTGGCCGACGTGGCGGTCGTCGGACGACCTGACCCGGAGTGGGGCTCGGCCGTCGTCGCCGTCGTCGTGCCCGCCGAGGACCCGCCGACCCTGGACGCGCTGCGCGACCTGGTCGAGCCACGGTCGTGGGCGCCACGGGCGCTCGTGCTGGTCGACGAGCTGCCCCGCAACGACCGCGGCAAGCTCGACCTCCCGGCCCTGCGAGCCCTGGCGGCGGCCGATGCCTGACGTCGCGGTCTGGTCGATCGGCCTGCGGCAGCGCTTCCGCGGGATCACGGTCCGCGAGGGGCTGCTCCTGCGCGGCGACGCCGGGTGGGGCGAGTTCAGCCCCTTCCTGGAGTACGACGACCGGGTCGCCGCGCCTTGGCTGCGAGCGGCCCGCGAGGCCGCCGATCTCGGCTGGCCCGACCCGGTGCGCGACTCGGTCCCCGTCAACGTGACCGTGCCGGCCGTCGACCCGGAGACCGCCCACCGGATCGTCCGCGCCGGCGGCTGCACGACCGCCAAGGTCAAGGTCGCCGAGCCCGGGCAGACGACCGACGACGACGCCGCGCGGCTGGAGGCCGTGCGGGACGCGCTCGGCCCGGGCGGCGCCGTACGCGTGGACGCCAACGGGGGCTGGACCGTCGACGAGGCGGTGACCGCGCTGCGCCGGCTCGACCGGGCCGCAGGCGGCCTGGAGTACGCCGAGCAGCCGTGCGCCTCCGTCGAGGACCTCGCGCTGGTGCGCCGACGGGTCGAGGTGCCGATCGCGGCCGACGAGTCGATCCGCCGGGCCGAGGACCCCTATCGCGTGCGGGACCTGGAGGCCGCGGACGTCGCCGTGCTCAAGGTGCAGCCGCTCGGCGGGGTGCGCGCCTGCCTGCGGATCGCCGAGGACATCGGGCTGCCGGTGGTGGTCAGCAGCGCGCTCGAGTCGAGCGTCGGCATCGCGATGGGCGTCGCACTCGCGGCCGCCCTGCCGTCGCTGCCCTATGCCTGCGGGCTCGCGACGGTGCAGCTGTTCGAGGCCGACACCGTCGAGGACCCGCTGCTGCCGGTCGACGGCGCGCTCCCGGTGAGGCGCCCGGTGGTGAGCGACGCGTCGCTGGCCGCGGTGGCCGCCCCAGCGGACCGGGACCGGCACTGGCGGGCGCGGCTGGCCTCGGTCGGGCAGGATCGGTCCTCGTGACCGCCCCCCGCAACGCCGCCACCGCCGCCGCCCGCACGGTGGTCGATGAGCTGGTCCGCTGCGGGGTCGAGCACCTGGTGCTCAGCCCCGGCTCGCGGTCGGCCCCCCTCGCCCTCGCGGCGTACGACGCGGCGCGCGAGCAGCGCCTGACCCTCCACACGCGGCTGGACGAGCGGACCGCCGGCTTCCTCGCCCTCGGGCTGGCCCGGACCTCCCGGCGGCCGGTGGCCGTGGTGACGACGAGCGGCACCGCGGTCGCCAACCTGCACCCGGCCGTCCTCGAGGCCCACCACGCGGGACTGCCGCTCGTGCTCGTCACCGCCGACCGCCCGGCGCACCTGCGCGGCACGGGTGCCAACCAGACGACCTGGCAGCCCGGGATCTTCGGGCGCTTCGTGGTCGGGGAGGTCGACGTGCCCCCCGGGTCGCCGGGGCAGCGCGAGGCCGACCAGGTCGTCATGTGGAGGGCGACGGTCGGGCGGCTCGTGGGCTCGGCGACCGCAGCGGCGAGGGGACCGGTCCACCTCAACCTCCAGCTCGACGCGCCGCTGACCCCGGAGGCCGACGACGGCTGGACGGCCGACCTGGGCGACGCGGCCCGGACGGACCCCGAGCCGGTGGCTGCCGGGACGGGACCCGCCCACGTGCTCGACGCGGCGACCCCGACCGTCGTCGTGGCCGGTGACGACGCCGGCCCGCCGGCGCGGGTGCTCGCGGAGTCGGCCGGGTGGCCTCTCCTGGCGGAGCCCTCGAGCGGCTCGCGGACGGGCGACAACGCGATCCGGACCGGCCGGCTCCTCCTCGGCGACGCTGCCCTCGCCGGACGCGTCGAGCGGGTCGTCGTGGCCGGGCACCCGACGCTGAGCCGCCCGGTGGTGCAGCTGATCTCCCGGACCGACCTCGAGGTCGTGGCGCTCGCCGACCGGCTCGGCCGCTGGACCGACCCGGGTCATGCCGTGTCGACCGTCGCGACGTCGATCGAGATTTCTGGTGCCCCTGACAACAAGTGGCTCGCCGAGTGGAAGGACCGGGACGCCGACCTGGGTGCGCGGCTCGACGCACTCCTCGACGACTGGCCCGCCGACCTCGTCCCGCACCACGTCGCGGCCGAGGTGGCGCACGCGCTCGGGCCCGGCGCGCTGCTGTTCGTCGGATCGTCCAACCCCGTGCGCGACCTCGACCTGATGGTGCCGCGCTACGACGTCGGCGCCCGTCGCATGGTCGTGTCCAACCGGGGGCTGGCCGGCATCGACGGCTCGGTGTCGAGCGCGATCGGCGCGGCGCTGGGCAGGCCGCGCAGCACCAGGTCCCTGGCCCTGCTGGGCGACGTGACGTTCCTGCACGACCTGACCGGTCTCGCGATCGGCCCCGACGAGCCACGCCCCGACCTCACGATCGTCGTGGTCAACGACGACGGCGGATCGATCTTCGCGCTGCTCGAGCAGGGCGCGCCCGAGCACGCCGCGCAGTTCGAGCGGGTCTTCGCGACGCCCCACGGTGCCGACCTGGCGGCGCTGTGCGCCGGGTTCGGTGTGCCCCACCGACGGGTCACCGACCGTGCCGCGCTCCGCGCGGCCCTGGCCGAGCCGTCGGGGGGCGTCGAGGTCGTCGAGGCCGTCGTACGCCGGGACGACCGGCGGGCGCTCGACGCAGCCGTCCGGGGGCTCGTCGCAGGCTGAGTCCCGAGCTGGGGGTTTGTCCCGGCGCGAAGCGGTCGATGCTGTCGAGTGATGCCCGTCACACCTGGGCGGGCACGTCTCGGGCAAGGACTCTCCTCATGTTCCAGCAGGACCTCGAGGCCGTCGGCGGTTCGTTGACCGTCAGCGCGCTGTGCGGAGCCGTTCCCATCCTCGTGCTGTTCGTGCTCCTCGGTGGGCTCCGGATGCGCGCGTGGCTGGCCTCCCTGATCAGCCTGGGCATCGCCCTGGCCAGCGCGTTCGTGCTGTTCGGGATGCCGGTCGACCAGGGCGTCCTGGCGGCGTCGCTCGGAGCGGTCTTCGGCTTCTTCCCGATCCTGTGGATCGTGGTCAACGCCGTCTGGGTGCACAACCTGACCGTCGTCTCGGGCAGCTTCGACGTGCTGCGACGCTCGTTCGCCCGGGTCAGTCCCGACCAGCGCATCCAGGCGATCATCATCGCCTTCTGCTTCGGGGCCCTGCTGGAGGCGCTCGCCGGCTTCGGCACCCCGGTGGCGATCTCGGTGGTCATGCTGATGACGCTCGGCTTCCAGCCGATGAAGGCGGCGGTGGTCGCGCTCGTGGCCAACACCGCGCCGGTCGCCTTCGGCGCGCTGGCGATCCCGATCGTGACGCTGGCCCCGATCGCAGCGGGCGCCAACAGCGATCCCCGCCTCACCGTCGACGGCATCGGCGCCATGGTGGGACGGCAGACGCCGCTGCTGGCCGTGATCGTGCCGCTGATCCTCGTCATCATCGTCGACGGCTCGCGCGGTGCCCGGCAGTGCTGGCTCCCAGCCCTGGTCTCGGGAACGGTCTTCGGCGTCGGCCAGTTCGCCTCGGCGAACTACTTCTCCGTGCCCCTCGCGGACATCGTCGCGGCCCTGCTGTCCGCCGCCGCCCTCGTGCTGCTCGTGCGCGTCTGGCAGCCGGCCGAGCTGCTCACTGCCGAGGTCGTCCAGGCCGAGGAGCGCCAGACGGTCGGAGCAGGCGCACGGGGCGGTCGCGCGGGAGCCGGCTCCGGAGGGTCCGCGTCGGCAGGCGCCGGCGACGAGGACGTCCGCGACTCGCGTGCGGAGGTCCTGCGGGCCTACTCGCCGTACGTCGTCATCATCGCGATCTTCTCCCTCGTCAACATCCCGGCCGTCCTCGACCTCCTCGCGAAGGAGCCGTTCACCTACGTCTTCAACTGGCCGGGGCTGCACGTCGCGAGCCCGAGCGGCGAGCCGCTGGCCTCGACGGAGTTCAAGCTCAACTGGCTGCCGGCCGCCGGCACCCTGCTGATCGTGTCCGGCCTGATCACGATGGTGCTCCTGCGCGTGAAGCCGGCCGTGGCCGCCCGCAAGTACGCCGACACCTATCGCGAGCTCTCGTCGGCGATCGTGACCGTCATGGCCGTGCTCGCGCTCGCCTTCGTCCTCAACCTGTCCGGCCAGACCGCGTCGCTGGGCACGTGGCTGGCCGGCACCGGAGGTGCCTTCGCGCTGCTGTCGCCGATCCTCGGCTGGCTCGGGGTGGCCGTCACCGGGTCCGACACCTCGTCCAACTCGCTCTTCGGTGCCCTGCAGGTGCAGGCCGCAGCCAAGGCAGGGCTCGACCCGCTGCTCATGGCCGCGGCCAACTCCTCCGGTGGCGTGCTCGGCAAGATGATCAGCCCGCAGAACCTGGCGATCGCCGCCTCAGCCGTGGGCATCGCCGGTCAGGAGGGCGACATCTTCCGCAAGGTGATGAAGTGGAGCCTGCTGCTGGTGGCGTTGATGGTCCTCATCGTGGCCCTGCAGGCCACGCCGGTGCTGGGCTGGATGGTGCCGTCGTAGCGTCGAAGGTCCGGCTGGAGATGTTGACGGTCCCGCACTCCTCCAGCGGCACGGGCGTCCCCGGGTCGAGCGCGTCGGTCAGCTGCCACCCGCCCGGGCCGAGCGATAGGCCCACGGGATGGACGGTCCGCGGAGCCGGCCCGCGTGCCCGCACGCGGACCACACGCCGGTGACGCACGGCGTCGGCGAGCGCCGCGACCCGCTCGTCGTGCGGCACCTCGACCGGGGCGAGCGGGAACCGTGACGCGGCCAGCTGCGCGACAGCCCGGCTGCCCTCGGGCAGCGACTCGAGGAGCTTGGTGCTCGCTCTCGCCGCCGCGGCTGCCAGGCCGAGCGCGGCCAGCTCCGGGGCGCTGCGGCGCAGCAGGATCCCCAGCGCCTCGGCCTCGTCGGCGGACAGCCCGGTCAGCCGGGTGCGGTAGTTGAAGCCGAGCTCGATCCCGCCACCGCGCCCGACCTGGACGATCATCGGGAGCCCGGCCTCGGAGAGCGCGTCGACGTCGCGCAGGACGGTGCGCTTGCTGACCTCGAGCTCTTCGGCGAGCTCGTCGCTGGTCATGCGGCCGCGGTTCTGCAGCATGAGGAGCATCAGCAGCAGCCTCGACGCGCGCATCGCCCAGCTCTCATCGGCCCGGAAACCATGACAGGAGATGTCACCTTAAGGCTGCTACGTTCCGCGCCGGAAGGGGTGATCGGGATGAGGTCCTACGAGGTACGCCGGCACGTCGCCGCGCCGCCCGAGGCGGTGTGGGCGGTGCTCACCGACGCCGACTGCCTGGTGGCGGCGGGCACCGGCATCGCGCGGATCGAGGGACGCATCGAGGAGGGCGGCACCTTCACGCTCTGGTCGGAGGCCGTGCCCGGACGCGGCTTCAGGACCAGGGTCGCGGAGCTGGACGCCCCGCGCCGGATGGTGTGGGTCGGCGGGATGCCGGCCGGGCTGTTCCGCGGGGTGCGGACCTTCACGCTCGCGGAGTCCGACGGTGGCACGGACTTCCACATGCGCGAGGAGTTCACCGGGCTCCTGCTGCCGCTTGTCTGGCGCGGCATGCCGAACCTCCAGCCCTCCTTCGACGCTTTCGCCGACGGGCTCGCACGCTCGACCGAGGCCGCCCGATGAGCCAGGTGACCTACGGCGACGGCACGCCCGAGGACCCGTGGCTGCTGGAGACCCCGCCGCGCACGTCGACGTACTCCGCCTGGCGCGACGAGGACGCCGACCCGCCCGCGCTGGTGGTCCAGGTCGGCTCGACCCGGCTGTCCTACCAGCTGCGCGCGCTGGAGGACCTGCGCGCGATGCTGGCCGACCGGGGGGAGTGGGTGCCGCTGGGCAACGCCGACGAGGGGAAGCCGGTCAAGGACGGCACCGTCGAGGCGTGGGCCCGCGACGAGACCAACCCGGTCGGCGGCTACTACGGCCTGCGCAAGGGCTACCGCGGGCGCTTCGCCAACTACGTCACGCCGGTGCTCGAGCTGCTGGGATGGGCCGAGCTCGAGCACCAGCCGCGCAACAACCGGGTCCGGGGACTTCGGCCGTCTGCCTAGCCGCCGGACGACTCGTCGCGTCGCACCAGGGCGTCGATCGCAGCGCGGACCGTCTGCTCCATCGTCGAGGCCTCGTCTGCTGTCCGGGCGATCGCGGTCAAGCCGATCCGCCCGTCGATCCCCAGCCCGCCGAGCATGTGCATCACAACCCCGGTCGAGGACGAGGCGTTCCACCCGACGCCGGATCCCCGGACGGCGTCGATCACCGCCGCCGGGGACAGCCCCTGCCAGCGCGGGTCGACCAGGTTGTCGGTCGCGCGGTAGACGCGCGTGAAGCCTGCCTCGGCGACCCACGCGCCCGACGAGGGGTCGTAGCGCCCCGGCACGAGGTGGCGCAGCACGACGTAGGGGTGCGTCGTGCCGCCGCGGCGAAGATTGATTTCGAGCGCCCGGACCTCCCACTCGTCCCCGTGCCGGGCGACCGCGAAGTCCACGCTGAATCGCCCGAGCGCTCCCTCCGACAGGAGCGACCGGCCGACCGCCTCGGCGTGCCGGGCCAGCTCGGCGGAGTACGACGCGGCTGCCGGGAACGTGCAGCCCTGGTAGACCTGCGCCTCCTCGCCGGAGAGCAGCTGCTCGTGCGTGGCCACGACGAGGACCTCCCCGGCCGGCGTGATGTCGACCTGGGCGCTGGGACTGGCGAAGTCCTCGCCGCTGACGAGCTCCTCGACCACGCCGCCGGACCGCAGGTCCGCGAGGTACCAGTCAGGGACGGCGTCCAGCGACGCCTGGAGGTCCTCGAAGCGGAGCACGAGGTTGCCGTCCCCGGAGCCGCTGTCGTCGTGCTTGACCACGACGCCCGTGCACCCGGGCCGCTCGGACCGGATCGCGGCGATCGCCGAGCGGATCCCGTCGAGGTCGGTCACGTCCTCGACGCCGCACGGCACCGGCACGCCCGCCCCTCGCATCAGGCGGCGTCCGGCGCTCTTGAAACCGAGCGGCCACAGCGTCGGGTCGGTGCCGAACAGGGGCGCGCCGAGGAGTCGACCGACCTCGACCTCCGCGGCTGTCACGTTCCACGGCTCGACGTACGCCGGCCGGTCGCCGAGGCGCCGGCGCAGGTCCTCCACGACGGCCGGGGCCTCGGCCAGGTTCGCGGCCAGGCTGCGACCGGGTCGACCCTCGACGACGACGACCTCGAGGCGGCGGCGCGCGGACTCCTGCGCCTCGGGAGGCAGGAGGTCGAGGTAGTAGTCGATGACCTCCTGTCCCGGGTGCTGCGAGGCGAGGAAGACCATGTGGCACGTCGGGACGCGACCGAGCAGCACCGAGGCGACGAGGAAGCGGTGCTCGAGTGCCGGCAGACGAGTGGCGTAGTGCGCCAGGAGGGTCTCGGCCAGGCTGAACGACGGGAGCACCACCATCGTGTGCTCCGTCGTCGAGGTCGGATGGCACGCCGTCCAGGCGCGGCGGAGCGTCGTCACAGGGCATTCCTAGCCGCAACAATGCCCTGATGGACACCACCCAGGTCGTCATCACCGCCGCCGGCGGACCCGAGAAGCTGCAGGTGCGCTCGACGC
>CAZKZQ010000131.1:7076-10461 GCA_964557235.1 uncultured Nocardioidaceae bacterium | reverse complement strand
GAGGACGCCCTGCTCCTGGCGTGGGCCGGGCAGCAGCCCATGGCCGCCGCGGCCTCGGGCCAGCCGGTCGACCTGCCCGCCGCCGACGGCCGTCGTGACGGCTCCGGCGCCCCCGGCAGCCAGCCCGTCGCCGCCGTCGCCTCACCCCCCTGTGTCAGGGTGACCGCATGACCCGACGACCCGCATCCCGCGGCGCCCTCGCGCTGGCCGGGACCCTCCTCGCCGTCGGATCGCTGGCCGCGTGCGGCGGCGGCGACGACGGCAAGGGCGAGGACCCCACCGAGGCGCTCGCCGAGGCCAAGCAGCTGCTCGACGAGACCTCCGGCGTCAAGCTGACGCTGCGGACCGACGAGCTGCCCAACGGCGTCGACGGCGTCCTCGACGCGTCCGGCGTCGGCACGCACGCCCCCGCCTTCGACGGCGAGATCAAGGTGCTCTTCAACGGGCTGAGCGCCAACGTGCCGGTCGTCGCCGTCGACGGCAAGGTCTACGCCAAGCTGCCCTTCGGCGGCAAAGGCTTCGACGAGATCAACCCCGACGACTACGGCGCACCCGACCCCGCGATGCTGATGGACCCCGACGCCGGCGTCGCCAAGTGGCTGACCGCGGCGACGGGGGTCGAGAAGGGCAAGCAGTCGCGCGACGGCAAGCTCGTCCTGACCGACTACACCGCGACCGTGCCGGGTGAGGCGGTCGCGGCGGTGATCCCGAGCGCGGACGACGCCGCCGGGTTCACCACGACGTTCTCCCTCGACGACGACAACCGGCTGGTGAGCGCCGACATCACCGGGCCCTTCTACAACGGCAAGGACCCGGTCGCCTACACCTTGGAGCTCAGCGACTACGGCACCGACCAGGAGATCACCGCGCCGTGAGCTCGAGCGGCGTCGACCGCGGCCAGCGCGTCCTGCTCGGTCTCGCGGCGGTCGCGGTCATGTTCGCCGCGGCCGACACCTACGTCGTCGTCCTCGCACTCCCGGACATGATGGGGTCGGCCGGCCTGTCGGCCGACGAGCTCCAGCGCGCGGCCCCGATCATCTCCGGCTTCCTCCTCGGCTACGTCGCCGTGCTCCCGCTCATCGGCCGCATCGCCGACCTGCGCGGGCGGGTGCCGGTGCTGGTCGGCTGCCTCGTGCTGTTCGCGCTGGGGTCGCTGGTCACCGCGGTGGCCTACGACCTGCCGTCCATGGTGACCGGCCGCGTGCTCCAGGGCGTCGGCGGCGGCGGGCTGCTCCCGGCGACGCTCGCGCTCGTGGCCGACCTCTACCCCCCGCGCGAGCGCGGCGTGCCCCTCGGCATCGTCGGCGGCATCCAGGAGCTCGGCAACGTGCTCGGCCCGCTCTACGGCGCGATCGTGCTCAGCTTCGGCTCCTGGCGCGACATCTTCTGGATCAACCTCGCGGTGGCGCTCGTGCTCGCCGCGGTCGTGCGCGGGCGGATCGTGCAGGGGGAGGCGCGCCGGCCCCCCGACCTGCTCGGGCTCGGCGTGGGCCTGCTCTGCCTGGGCTGCCTGGTGCTGGTGATGGCCGAGCCCGACCGGCTGGCCTCCGACGTGACGTGGGGGCTGGCCCTCGTGCCGGTGACCGGCGACTCGCGGTGGCTCTCGCCGCTCGGCCTCGCGATGGTCGTGCTCGCCGTCGCCTTCGTCCTGCGCCTGGTCACCGCCCGCCACCCGCTGGTCGACCTCGCGTCCTGGCGCGAGACCCTGCGCCAGGTCGACATCTGGGGGGCGCTGCTGCTGTCCACGGCCCTGGGCGCGGTGATCCTGGCCTTCGCCACCTCCGACCCCGAGGTGCAGGTGTTCTCCCCCGCCGGGCCCTACCTCCTGGCGCTGGGCGCGCTCGCCGCCGCCGGCTTCTGGTGGCGCAACCGCCGCGCCCCGCACCCGCTGGTCCCTCCCGGTGCCATCTCCCGCATGCCCGCCTGGGGCGCGATGGTGGTGAGCTTCTTCGTGGGGGCCGCGCTCATCGCGGCCCTCGTGGACATCCCCGTCTTCGCCCGGGTCACCGTCTACAACGACTCCCAGCTCGAGGCGGCGCTGGTGCTCGTCCGCTTCCTCGTGGGCCTGCCCCTGGGCGCCCTGCTCGGCGGGTTCCTGACGCACCGCTTCCCTGCCGGGGTGGTCACGGCGTTCGCGATGGCCGCGTCGGCCTACGGCTTCTGGATGATGTCGCGCTGGTCCTTCGACGCGCTGGAGAGCCCGTGGGCGACCGTGCCGCTGGTCCTCGCGGGGTTCGGCGTGGGTCTGGCGATGGCGCCGACCAACGCCTCGCTGCTCGCCTCGACCGCCGACTCCGTCCACGGCGTGAGCAGCGCGCTCCTCGTGGTCTCGCGCAGCGTCGGCAAGCTCGTCGGGCTGAGCGTGCTCACCAGCGTCGGGCTGCGCGCCTACTACGCCGACCAGGCCGACCTGCCCGCGCCGATGGAGGTCTGCGGCGACGGCGACAGCAGGTGCGCGGCCTACTCCCGGCTGCTGCAGGACGCCGGGCTGGTGCAGCTGCACACGATCTTCCTCGGCGCGACGGTCTGCTGCGTCCTCGCCGGCCTCGCCGCCCTGGTGTTCTTCCGCGGGGCCGACACCCGCCACGTCCAGGCGGCTCCGTTCGAGGGCGCCACCGGGTGAGGACCTCGCACGCCGTCGCGCGTGACAAGGTGTGCCCATGAACCTGACGGGGGGACCAGTGTCCGGACGTCGTCGACGTCATCGTCTGGCCGCGACCGCGCTCGCGATCGCCGTGCCGCTCTCGCTCACGGGCTGCTTCGGGTCCTCCGAGAAGGACCCGAAGGACCCACGGGTCGCCTCCGGCCCCCTGGCCGCGGCCCAGCAGAAGCTGCTCGAGACCAGCGGCGTCGACATCACCCTGAGCACCGCCAAGCTGCCGCGGCGCGCCGACGGCGTCCGCAGGCTGACCGGCACGCTCACCGCCGCGCCGGCCTTCAAGGGCAAGGTCGGCGTGCGGGTCAACGACCTCACCGCGACGCTGCCGATGGTCGCCGTCGACGGTGCGGTCTATGCCCAGCTGCCGTTCACCGAGACCTACGCCGAGGTCGACCCGGCGGCCTACGGCTCGCCCGACCCGGCCGAGCTCCTCGACCCCGACCACGGCCTCGCCGGCTGGCTGGGCACGACCGAGGGCGCGGAGAAGTCCGAGGACGGCAAGGTCGTCACCGGCACCGTCCCCGGTCAGGTCGTGGCCGGGGCGATCCCCTCGGCGTCGGCGGCCGGCACGTTCAGGGTCGAGTGGCAGCTCGACGGCGACGGGCTGCTCGACGGGGCCACCATCACCGGCCCGTTCTACGGCAAGGCGGCCGACACGACCTACGACCTCGACCTCGGCGAGTACGACCTCTCCCCCGACATCACCGACCCCACCCAGCAGTGACC
>CAZKZQ010000131.1:3704-6976 GCA_964557235.1 uncultured Nocardioidaceae bacterium | reverse complement strand
ACCCAGCAGTGACCGACGAGCCGACGCCCGACCTGCGCTGCCGCGTCACCTCGGCGACCGCCGGTGAGCCCACCGTCGGCACGGCCCCGCACGCGGTCGGCTGGCTGGTGCTCGAGCAGCCCGGCCCCTGGGGCCGCACGGCGTGGACCGCGAGCCGGCTCGACCCCGACGTCGGCGCCCGCGTGGAGGCGGCCTGCGCGGCGGCCCCCCGGCCCGTGCGCCCGGTGCTGGTCCGCCGTCCCGACGGCACGACCGCCGACGAGCGCACCCTCCTCCTGGCGCACACGGTGCCCGGGGCCACCTGGCTGGTGCAGGCCGCCGTCGCCGATCCCGCCGCCCTGCCCTGGGAGCAGCTGGCCGCGGCCGTCGCCGAGGGCGACCTCGACGTCGTACGCCGGGTGCTGCCGGACGCCGCCCCGGCCCAGCCGGTGCTGCTGGTCTGCACCAACGGCAAGCGCGACCGTTGCTGCGCGATCGACGGCCGGCCGGTCGCCGTCGCCGCCGACGCCGCCCACCCCGGGCGCTGCTGGGAGACCACCCACCTCGGTGGGCACCGGTTCGCCCCCACGGCGGTCGTCCTGCCGACGGGCACGATGCACGGCCGGCTCGACTCCACGGCGGTCGGCACCCTGCTCGACGCGGCCGACCACGGCGAGGTGCGGCTCGACGGGTGGCGCGGACGCAGCACCTGGGCGCCGCCCGCCCAGGCCGCGGAGCACGCCGTACGCGCGGAGACCGGTGAGCACGACGCCGACGCCCTGCAGGTGGAGACCGAGGGCGAGACGGTCGTCGTGCGCCACCGGGACGGCCGGGCCTGGTCGGTCGCGGTGCGCCAGGAGGAGACCGGCGCCGAGCGGCCCGAGTCGTGCGGCAAGGCGTTGCTGCCCGTGGTCGCCTGGGTCGCGGAGGAGCCTCAGCTGCTGAGGTGACGCCCGGTGAAGTCCACCAGCGCCGGGAGGTAGCCGCGCCAGTAGCGCGCCTCGTGCGCCCCCGGCCCACCGTGGAACTCCACGTCGACGCCGGCGCCGCGCAGGCGCTCGACCAGGTCGTCGTCGATCGGGCGGTAGGAGTCGCCCTCGCCCACGCTGATCTGCAACGGCATCCCCACCAGCCGCTCCGGGTGTCCCAGCACGTCGTCGCGCTCCGAGGGCTCCCGCCGATGGACCGCCGGGCTCAGCGCGGCCACCGACCGGGCGGGCAGCAGGTCGAGCCCGGCCAGCCGCAGCGCGCCGTAGCCGCCCATCGACCAGCCCGCCAGCGCGAGCCGGCCGACGTCGAGGCCGCGCCGCTCGAGCAGCGGGACCAGCTCCTCGACGACCATCCGGCCGGAGTCGGCGCCGTCCGGCTCGGGCCGCCAGTAGCCCGGGCCGCCGTCCACGGTCGCGACGGCGTAGGCCGTGGCGCCCTCCGCCACGGCGGTGCTGAGGTAGCGGTCGAGCCCCAGGTCGGTGAAGGCGGTCGTGTGGTCGCCGCCGCGACCGTGCAGCACGACCAGCACCGGCAGCCGGGCGTCGGTCGGCGTGCCGTGCGGGTAGGCCACGGTCCACCCGGTGCTGGCCCCCTCCCGGGCGGCGGAGCGGAACTCCCCGGACACCAGGTGGCCCGCCGGGCCGTCGGGGAACGGCGTGCCGGCGCCGTTGCGCCCCAGGGCGTCGTACAACCGGGAGCGGCCGGGCAGGTCGTCCTCCTCGACCAGCCACCCGGCCCCGGCGAGCGCCCCGGCCGCGACGACGCCGCCGGCCAGCACCCGGCGCCGCCCGAGGCGGAGGGCGGGGCTCATGGGCTGAGGTGGCGCCCGGTGAACTGCAGCAGCTCGGGCACGAACGTGCGCCAGAACCGCTGGCTGTGGGCCCCGGTGCCCTCGTGCCACTCGAGCTGCACACCGGCGTCGCGCAGGCCCGCGGCGTACTGCTCGTCGATGCGGAAGAACGGGTCGCCGCGCCCGACGCTGATCTGCACGGGCAGCCCGCGCAGGCGCGCGGGGTTGCGGAACACGTCGTCGTCGTCCTCGGAGTAGTGCAGCGCCGGCGCGAACACCGCGACCGACCGGACGCGCAGCATCCGCAGCCCTGCCAGGCGCAACGAGCCGTAGCCGCCCATCGACCAGCCGCCGAGCGACATCGTGCGGGTGTCGAGGCCGTGCTCGGCGAGCAGCGGCACGAACTCCTCGACGATCATCCGCGACACGTCGCTGCCGTCCGGTGCGGGCTTGTAGTAGTCGCGGCCGCCGTCGACCGCCGCGATCGCGAACGGCGGCAGCCCGTTGCCGACCGCGCGGGTGAGGAAGCGGTCCATGCCGAGCCCCTCGAAGACCGCGTCGTGGTCGCTGGCGTGGCCGTGCAGCATCAGCAGCACCGGCAGGCGCGTGCCCTCCTCGATCCCGTGGGGCCAGCCGATCGTCCAGCCCGTGCGGGCGCCGTTGCGCGCCGGCGACTCGAAGGAGCCCGAGACGAGGTTGCCGCGGGGGACGTCGGGGATCGGCGCACCCGCGCCGTTGCGCCCGAGCACGGCCCGCAGCCGCTCCGCGCCCGGGAGCAGCCCGGCGTCGACCGCCCACCCGCCGGCCAGGGCGACCCCGACCGACGCGCCGGCACCGAACAGCAGCGTGCGGCGGCTCGTGCGCCGCTGCGGGAGCAGCGGCACGACCTCCTCGAACTCCTCGATCGCCTCGTCGTGCCCCGGTTCCCCGACCGTGAGCCCCTGTGAGGTTCCCCCCGTGACCATGGAGCGAAGGATAAGTGGTCACCCCTCCGCGGGCCGCTAGCCTCCCCCTCATGAGCAGCGACTTCGAGGACCTTCTGGCCGCCAACCGCACCTATGCCGAGACCTTCGACCTCAGTGGCTTCGACGGTGTCGCCCATGCCGGCGTCGCGATCGTGACGTGCATGGACTCGCGGATCGACCCCCTGCGCATGCTCGGCCTCACCGCCGGCGACGCCAAGATCCTGCGCAACCCGGGCGGCCGCGTCACCGACGCGGCGCTCGAGGCGCTGGTCCTGGCCTCCCACCTCCTCAACGTCGACCGGATCCTGGTCGTGCCCCACACGCGGTGCGCGGTCGCCTCCAACGACGAGGCCGCGCTGCGCCGCCGGGTCGAGGAGTCCGCGGGGGTGGACGCCACCTGGCAGCGGTTCCACGTGATCGAGGACCAGCTGGCCACGCTCGCCGAGGACGTCCACCGGGTCACCTCGCACCCCCTGGTCCGCGACAACGTGCGGGTCGGCGGCTTCCTGTACGACGTCGACACCGGGCTGCTCACCCAGCACGTCTGA
>CAZKZQ010000131.1:0-3604 GCA_964557235.1 uncultured Nocardioidaceae bacterium | reverse complement strand
GGCCCAACGTCCTGTCTCCTTGTGGATAACCGGGGCGAGTAGGGAGTGCTCGCCCCAGGTCACTGGGAGACATCATGCAGCTGCGTCGTTGCGCGGCCCTGGCCGCGGCCACAGGCATCGCGTCGCTGGCACTGGTCGGGGTCCACGCCCCTGCCGAGGCCGCCGACACCACCACCACGTTCACCATCACCGCGGCCGGAGGCCTGTCCATCAGCGCCCCCGCGAGCGCCAACCTGGGCTCGGTGAGCTCGGGTGCGACGTCGGTCAGCGGCAGCCTGGGCACCGTCACCGTCACCGACCAGCGGGGGCTGATCCTGGGCAACTGGACGGCCACCGCGTCCAGCACGGACTTCGCCCACGGCACCAACTCGTCCTACGACATCGCCAAGGCGAGCGCGGTCTACGCCGCGGGCACGACCTCCGGTGACGGCGGCGCGTCCGCCGGCATCGGCGGCTCGCTCGCGACCGCCGTCATCGCGGCTGCGCGGCTCGGCGCGGGCAACAACACCGTGACCTGGAACCCGACCGTCACCGTGGCGCTCTCGCCCACCGCGGTCGTCGGCACCTACACGGCCACAATCACCCACTCGGTGAGCTGACGCACCTACGGTTGGGGCGTGAACGCTCGACGCCTGCTCGCCGTGGGTGCTCTGCTGCTCGGGGTCGGCCTGGTGCCCGCCCCGGCAGCGGCCGTGCCCGGGGTGCGCGCGGCCGCGGACGGGTCGATCGAGATCCAGCTGCTCGAGGCCCCGGAGTCGCGTCGTGACGACCCGCGGGCCCTGGCCTACATCGTCGACCACCTGCGTCCGGGCACCACGATCGAGCGCGACTTCGGCGTCACCAACCACACCGACGAGCGCCAGCGCGTGCAGCTCTACGCCGGACCGGCCGAGATCAAGGACGGCGAGTTCATCGGCGGCGACGCCGGCACCGGCAACGAGCTGACCTCGTGGATCTCCACCAGCCTGCCGTTCGTGGGCCTCGCTCCCGGCGAGTCGACGGTGCAGACGGTCACCATCGAGGTGCCACCCGACGCCTCCCGCGGCGAGCGGTACGCCGTGCTGTGGGCCTCGGTGCGCTCCCACGACGACGGCGACGTGCAGCTGGTCAACCGGGTCGGGATCCGGATCTACCTCGACGTGGGTCGCGGGGGCGAGCCGCCCTCGGACTTCTCCATCGACGAGATCACCCCCGGGCGCGACGACGAGGGCCGTCCGACACTGGCCGCGGCCGTCACCAACACCGGCGAGCGCGCCCTCGACATCCGCGGCCAGGTGCGCCTGCGGCGCGGGCCGGGCGGCCTGTCCGCCGGCCCGTTCGACGTCGCGGGCGGAGCCACCCTGGCCCCCGGCGACTCCGGCAGCGTCGCGATCGCCCTCGACAAGGGCCTCCCCGCCGGGCCGTGGCGCGCGAAGTTCGTCCTGCGCAGCGGCACGGTCCAGCACCGTTCGTCGGCGACGGTGACCTTCCCCGACCAGGGCAGCGGCCCCGCCGTGCCCTCCGAGGCCGAGGACCCGGTGGAGCAGGCGGCCTCCGACGAGACCACCAGCCCGTGGCTGTTCGCCGCCGTGGGGGCCGGCTTCGGCGCCCTGCTGCTCGCCGGCCTGCTGCTGCGCCGTCGCCGGAAGGCTCCCGCGGCCGTCGTACCCGTTGCGCCGGCGGCCGGTCCGCCGGACCACTCCCCCGCGGACGACACCCCATGAGCGCAGCGCGACCGGCGATCGTGGCCGCCGCGCTGGCCCTCGTCGCCCTCTCCTCGGCCGCGCCTGCCCAGGCGCTGTCCATCACCGCGCCCGGCTCGACCAACCTCGGCAGCGCGACCGCCGGCCAGACGATCACGACCCAGCTGGGGTCGGTGACGGTGAGCTCCAACGCGTCGCTGCTCTCGGGCTGGACCGCCACGGTGACCCTGTCCGGCCAGTTCACCGTGACGCAGTCCGGGCAGTCGGCGACGTTCCCCGCCACCCGGGTGAGGTACTGGTCCGGAGCCGCGACGGCCACGAGCGGCATCACGGCCGGGATCTGCCTCCCGGGTCAGGCCACCTCGGGCCTCGCGGTGACGCTGGCGAGCGCCCGCACGGCCTACTCCTGTGGCGCGATCATCGCGTCGTCGTCGTCACTGACCTGGAACCCGACGCTGGTGGTCACCACCCAGGGCAGCGACCCGGTCGGGACCTACTCCGGCACGATCACCCACTCCGTGGCCTGAGCCGCCGCCAGATCACACGCCGAGCGGCTCGTAGCAGTCGAAGGTCTCGTGGGCGACGACCACGCCCTCCCGCACGGTCAGGAGCGCGGCCACGTGGGCGACCAGTTCCTGCCCTGCGCGGAACGGCCCCGCGTCCACGCCGACCACTCCCCTCCAGGTCGCTCGGACGGCCGCGCGCTCGCCGTCGACGAGCACCTCGTGCACGTCGAACGCCTGCTCGCGCAGCAGGGACTTGCCCGCAGCGAACCCGGCGAGCGTGCCCTCCAGGTCGCGGGTCGCGCCCCGCGGCGTGACCGCGTTGGGGTGCTCGACGACCCTCACCCCGGGGTCGAGCACCGCCCGGAGGTCCTCCTCGCCGGACGAGAGGTCGGAGACGATCGCGTAGTAGCGGCGTACGACGTCCTGGACGGACGCCACGCCGGTCGAGAGGCTGGTCATGGCGCCGAGAATACACAACTATGGTTGTGTGACTGACCGCCTTCCTCCCCTCGACCTCGCCTCGGCCCTCACCCTGCTCGGCGACGCGGTCAGCGCGCGCGTGACCGAGGCCCTCGCAGGGACCGGCCTGCGCCACGGCCACGGGTACGTCGTCCAGCGCCTCCTGGTCGCGCCCGCCACCGCGACCGAGATCGCCGCGGAGCTGGGGGTGACCCAGCAGGCGGTGTCCAAGGTGGTCGCCGAGCTGGTCACCCTCGGTCACGCGGAGGTGGTGGCCGACCCGGCCGACCGGCGCCGCCGACCGGTGGGACTGACCGCCCGGGGACGCGCAGCCGTGCGGGCCGCGCGTGCGGCACGGTCCGAGGTGGACTCGACCGTGCGCGCAGCCCTGGGCGACGACGAGTTCGCACGCACGCTGGCAGCGCTCACCACCGCGCTCGAGGCGCTCGGGCTCGGCGACCGCGTGCGCGAGCGCCGGGTCCGTCCGCCCCGCGACCGGCTGGGCTGAGCACCCGGGTCAGGCGTCGATGAGGTCCGCGTCGATCTCCCAGGCACCCTGCACCAGGAACTCGCGGCGCGGCGCGACCTCGGAGCCCATGAGCAGCTCGAACACCTCGGCCGCGACCGCCGCGTCGTCGGCGGTGATGCGGCGCAGGGTGCGGTGACGGGGGTCCATGGTCGTCTCGGCCAGCTGGTCGGCGTCCATCTCGCCGAGGCCCTTGTAGCGCTGGACCGGGTCCTTCCAGCGCTGGCCCTTCTTGGTCAGCTCGGCCAGGCGACGCTGCAGGTCGGCGTCGGAGTAGGTGTAGACGTACTTCTCCATCCCCTTCTTGGGGTTGGTCAGCTCGATCCGGTGCAGCGGCGGCACGGCGGTGAAGACGCGTCCGGCCGCGATCAGGTCGGGCATGTACTTGAAGAACAGCGTCGCGAGCAGGCACCGGATGTGGGCGCCGTCGG
>CAZKZQ010000130.1:0-10506 GCA_964557235.1 uncultured Nocardioidaceae bacterium | reverse complement strand
GAGGGTCAGCTGGCCTTCTTGGCTGCCTTGGTGTCGGACTTCTTCGACGCGGTCTTCTTCGCGGTCGACTTCTTGGCCGTCGACTTCTTGGCCGCGGTCTTCTTGGCGCTCTTCTTCGCCGGCTTGTCGTCGGACTTCGACGACGAGTCCTCGCCGCGAGAGGTCTTGGCGGCCTCGACGGAGCGCTGGAGGGCCGCGAGCAGGTCGACGACCTCGCCGGCGGAGGCCTCTTCCGGCTGGGTGCGCGTGACCTCGCCGCCCTCGCGCTTGGCGGCGACGAGCGCCTCGACGGCTCCGGCGTAGTCGTCCTCGAAGTCCGAGGGGTCCCAGTCGCCGGCCAGGGTCTCCAGGAGCATCTGCGCCATCTGGAGCTCCTGCTTCTTGGGGGTGCCGGCCTCCTCGAGGATCGGGAAGTCGGCGGCACGGATCTCGTCGGGCCACATCAGGGTCTGCATGACGAGCACGTCGTCGCGCACGCGGAGCAGCGCGGGCGTCGTGCGCGTGCGGAGGGAGACGGTGACGACCGCGACGCGGTCGCTCTCGCGGAGCGCGTCGCGGAGCAGGGCGTAGGGGCGCACGCCGGCCGAGTCGGGCTCGAGGTAGTAGGACTTCTCCAGCAGCATCGGGTCGATCTGGTCGCTCGGGACGAACTTCTCGACCGCGATCTCCTTGCTGCTGCTGACCGGCAGGTCGGCCAGGTCGTCGTCGGTGAGGATCACCATCTCGCCGTCGTCGGTCTCGTAGCCCTTGGCGATGTCGGCGTAGGCCACCTCCTCGCCGTCGAGGGAGCAGACGCGCTGGTACTTGATCCGCCCCCCGTCCTTGGCGTGGACCTGACGGAAGGTGACGTCATGGCTCTCGGTGGCGGAGTAGAGCTTGACCGGCACGGTGACCAGGCCGAACGAGATCGCGCCCTTCCAGATGGCTCGCATGGTTCGAGGCTACCCGTCAGGATGGGGCGCATGCGCCCGATGCTGGCCACTCGTGGCACCTACGTCCCTCGCGGGGAGGAGTGGCTGCACGAGGTGAAGTGGGACGGCATGCGCGTGATCGTGACCGTCCGGGGTGACCGGCTGACGCTGCACTCGCGCAACGAGAACGACGTGACGGTGTCCTTCCCCGACCTCCAGGGCCTCGCCGGGCGGGCGACCTTCGGCGGCAAGGACGTGGTGCTGGACGGCGAGATCGTGGCGTTCCTCGACGGGCTGCCGGTCTTCGGGGCGCTCGCGGACCGCATGCACGTCGCCTCCCCGCGCAAGGCCGAGCAGGCCGCCGCGCGCAACCCGGTGACGCTGCTGCTCTTCGACCTGGTGCACCTCGACGGGCTCGACCTGTTCACGCTCCCGCTCGAGCAGCGGCGCCAGGTGCTCGCCGACCTGGTCGAGGAGGGTCCGCGCTGGCGCGTCCCCCCGGCGTACGACGACGGGCAGGTCCTGCTGGACGCCACGAAGGCGCAGGGCCTGGAGGGCATCGTGAGCAAGCGCCGGCACTCGGCCTACCGGCCCGGGGTGCGCAGCCCCGACTGGCTGAAGTTCCCGCACCGGCCGACCGGGTCCTACGTCATCGGGGCGTGGCGCACCGAGACCGGCTCCGGCCGGCTCGGGTCGGTGCTGGTGGGGGAGCCGACCGACGAGGGGCTCGTCTATCGCGGCCGGGTCGGCAGTGGCCTGGCCGGCAAGGCGGGTGAGGCGCTCAAGGAGCTGCTGAGCGGCACGGACGCCGACGGCTCGCCGTTCAGCACCGAGGTTCCCCGCGAGGACGCGGCCGGGGCACGGTGGGTGCGTCCGGAGGTCGTCATGGAGGTGGCCAGCCTGGGCATGACCCCGCAGAAGCGGCTGCGTCAGCCGTCGTACGTCGGGCTGCGCAAGGACCTGCGCCCCGACGACCTCCTCGACCTCGAGGCGGGCCTGGATGGCTGAGCCGAAGAAGGGCGAGGAGGTCCGTGTCGAGGTCGACGGACGCACGCTCAAGCTGAGCAACCTGTCCAAGGTGCTCTATCCCGACACCGGCACGACCAAGGGCGAGGTGCTGCACTACTACGCCCAGGTCTTCCCGACGCTCGCGCCGCACCTGGCCGGACGTGCGGTCACGCGCATCCGCTGGCCCCACGGCACGGGCGACCAGTCGTTCTTCGAGAAGAACCTGCCGCCGGGTGCCCCGGCGTGGCTGCCGCACGTGACGGTGTCGTCGACGGGCTCGCGCGGCGGGGGAGACCGGATCAGCTATCCGTTCGTCGACTCGCTCGCGGGGCTGACCTACCTCGCCAACCTGGCCTCGCTCGAGCTGCACGTGCCGCAGTGGCGCTTCCACGCCGACGGCTCGCCGGCCAACCCGGACCGCATGGTCATCGACCTCGACCCGGGCCACCCGGCGTCGCTGCACGAGTGCGCGCAGGTGGCGCTCCTCGTGCGTGACCGTCTCTCCGAGCTCGGCCTGAGCTGCGTGCCGGTGACGTCGGGCAGCAAGGGCCTCCACCTCTATGCGCCGATGCCGGGAGACCTCACCTCCGACCAGGTCCGCGAGGCGGCGAAGCAGATCGCCGAGGGGCTGGAGAAGTCCCACAAGAGCCTGGTCACCTCGGTGATGACGAAGACCAAGCGGCCGGGGAAGGTGTTCCTCGACTGGTCGCAGAACACCGCGGCCAAGACCACGATCAGCCCCTACTCCATGCGCGGCACCCTGACGCCCTACGCCGCGGCGCCGCGCACGTGGGACGAGATCGAGGAGGGCGCCGACGAGGTCGGTGCGCTCGGCCAGCTGACCTTCGCCGAGGTGCTCGACCGGCTGGACGAGCACGGGGACCTCTTCGAGGACCTCCTCCCCGGGTGGGACGTCTGAGCGTCGCCCGGCCGGCCACGTGCCGGTTGGCCGACGGCAGGTCCCGGTCGGCCCTTGGCGTGAGGTCGGCTGTCCCGCGAACGTGAGGTCCTGGGACTCCGAGCGAAGGAGCACGGCATGACTTCGGCGACCACGCGACACGGACTCCTCCACTCGGGCGGGCGGAGCACGGCGAGAGACCTGCTCGGGGCGCCGGTGACGGCCGTCGCGGCGATCTGGGGATCCTCGGTGCTCCTGGCGGTCTTCGCACCCGACCTCGTGACCGGCTCGGAGCAGGAGCACCTGCCGATCGCCGCGATCACCGTGTGGGTGTGGACGTTCGCCGCCACGGCGTACGTCGGCATGGCGGGTCGTGTGCAGAGCGACTCGGTCATGCTCGGGGCCGGGACGCTGGTGATCTGGCTGGGCGTGCTCGTCGTCGGGCTCGCGGCGCCGGTCATGGAGACGGGGACCGACCCGACCCGCATGCCGATCGCTGCGCTCCTCGCCCCACCGATCGGCGCACTCGCCACCGCCCTCGTCGCACTGCAGCACACGACCCGCTAGGCGATGGACGAGGGCGACCGGCGCCGGGTCGCCCGAGCTTCAGGAGAGTGACGCACGAGACAGGCGCAAAGACTGTCAGTCTGACAAGAAAAGAAGCATCATCAAGATGTAAGTAGTGCTCCAGCGGGGGCGCAGGAAGTCCCCGATACGGGAGACCGGAGCACCGGATCTCTGGAGGGGATCATGGCCACCACGCTTCACACCCACACGTTCGACGAACGACTCCACGCGCTGACCGAGAACCACGCGGTCGCGTTGCTCGGAGGCCTCACCCGGCTCGCGCTGGGCTGGGTCTTCCTCTGGGCCTTCCTCGACAAGACCTTCGGGCTCGGTCACGAGACCGCGTCGAAGGACTCCTGGCTCAACGGCGGCAGCCCGACCAAGGGCTTCCTGGGCTTCGCGGCCGCCGGCCCGTTCAAGGGCATGTACAACGACCTCGCCGGCCAGGCCTGGGTCGACTGGCTCTTCATGCTCGGTCTGCTCGGCATCGGCGCGGCCCTCATCCTCGGCGTCATGATGAACATCGCTTCCTGGGCGGGCACCGTCCTGCTGGTCCTCATGTGGACCGCAGTCCTGCCCCCCGACAACAACCCGTTCATGGACGACCACCTCATCTACGCCCTGGTCCTGCTGACCCTCGCAGCGCTGGGTGCCGGTCGCTGGCTCGGTCTCGGCACCTGGTGGGAGCGTCAGGACGTCGTGCAGAAGCACCCCGTCCTCCGGTAGCCCCCTCCGAGAGGGCCCTCCCCGCCGACTCACGCAGACGGCGGGGAGGGCCTTGTGCTGCGGGCTGCTGCCGACGCGGGAGGTGTGAGCACGCGGCCCCGGGGGTATGAGTGACATGTCAACCATCGTCCCCCCGCGAGGAGCACCATGACCGACCTGTTCACGCCCCTGTCCACCCCTCTCGGCGAGCTGCCGAACCGTCTGGTGATGGCGCCGCTCACGCGCAACCGCGCCGACGGCGAGGGAGTGCCCGGGGACCTGCAGGTGGAGTACTACCGCCAGCGCGCCACCGCCGGCCTCATCGTGACCGAGGGCACCCAGCCCAGCGCCGTGGGCCAGGGCTACCTCAACACCCCCGGCATCCACAGTGACGCCCAGGTCGCCGGCTGGCGCCGGGTCGCCGACGCCGTCCACGCCGACGGCGGGCGCATCGTCGTCCAGCTCATGCACGCCGGTCGCGTCGCCCACCCCGACAACAAGCACGGCCTCGAGAGCGTGGCCCCGAGCGCGCTGGCGGCTCCCGGCCAGATGGTCACCGCCGACGGGCAGAAGGACCACCCGACGCCGCGCGCGCTGGAGGCGCACGAGATCGACGGCGTGATCGAGGAGTACGTCGACGCCGCGCGCAAGGCCGTCGAGGCAGGCCTGGACGGCGTCGAGGTCCACGCCGCCAACGGCTACCTGATCCACCAGTTCCTGGCGCCAGGCGCCAACTACCGCACCGACGAGTGGGGCGGCTCGCCCGAGAACCGCGCGCGCTTCGGCATCGAGGTGGTCCGCCGCGTCGCCGAGGCCATCGGCGCCGAGCGCACCGGTGTGCGGATCTCGCCGGCCCACAACATCCAGGGCTGCGACGAGAAGGACCCCGAGGACGTCCGTGCGACGTACGACGCCTTCGTGTCCGGCATCGCCGACCTCGGCCTCGCCTACCTGTCGATCCTCGCCGACCCGCGCGACGAGCTGACCCAGAAGCTGCGCTTCGCCTTCGGTGGCCCGGTCTTCCTCAACTCCGGCTTCGCCGAGGTGACCGACCGGGAGGGCGCGGCCGCGCTGCTGGCGGAGGACCTGGGCGACGCGGTCGTCGTCGGCCGGCCGTTCCTGGCCAACCCCGACCTGGTGCGTCGCTGGTCCGAGGGGCTGGAGGAGAACCAGCCGAACCCGGACACGTTCTACGGCGGCGGCGCCGAGGGCTACACCGACTACCCGACCGCCGACTGACCCGCTGACGCGACGACGGCCCGCCCCTCTCGGGGGGCGGGCCGTCGTGCGCTCAGGTCAGCTCGCGCCGTCCACGGCCGCGTGCGCGAGGTCGGGCTGGTCGGAGAACAGTCCGTCGATCCCTGCGGCCAGGAACTCGCGGATCTCGCCGGCCAGGTCGCCGTAGGCGTTGGGGTCGGCGCTCGACCGGTACTCCGCCGGCAGGAAGGTGTTCTCCGCGCGGAAGGTCCACGCGTGCACGAACAGGCCCGCGCGGTGCGCGTCGGAGGTTACCGGGGTCGGGCTGGTCAGGTGGTTGTCCGCGTCCCGCGGGACCAGCACGCCCTTGCAGGCGCCGATGCCGTCGAGGAAGCCGGAGAGCTGCCGCAGCGACGCCGGCGTCACCAGGTCGGCGTACGTGCGCCGGTCGCCCGCGGCGACCAGGTCGTACGGCGCGCCCTGGCAGTCGACCAGGAACACCAGCGGCGCCTTGGTCATCCGGTCGAGCTGCCTGAGGTTGCCCGGCTCGAAGCTCTGCACGAAGACCGGGGCGCCGGGACGGTCGAGCCCGTTGCGGCGCAGCTCGCGGACGAGCGGCTCCTCCAGCGAGAGCCCCACCGAGTCGAAGTACGTCGGGTGCTTCGTCTCGGGGTAGACGCCGACGGGGTGCCCGTCGCAGGTCCGGGAGTGCCGAGCCAGGTCCATCACCTCGTCGAGGGTGGGGATCTCGTACTTGCCGTCGAAGGCGGTGTTCGCGGGCCGGGTCTGCGGCAGGCGTTCCTTGGCGCGCAGCGTCCGCAGCTCGGCGAGGGTGAAGTCCTCGGTGAACCAGCCCGTCAGCCCCACGCCGTCGACCGTCTTGGTCGTACGACGGGCAGCGAACTCCGGGTGCGAGGCGACGTCCGTGGTGCCCGAGATCTCGTTCTCGTGACGGGCCACGAGGACGCCGTCCTTGGTGGACACGACATCGGGCTCGATGAAGTCGGCGCACTGCACGATCGCGGTCTCGTAGGACGCCAGGGTGTGCTCGGGGCGGTAGCCGCTGGCGCCCCGGTGGCCGACCAGGACCGGCCCGTCGATGCGACCGCGAGACGACGCTGCCGGTCCAGGCTTCGGCCGTCGGAGCTGGATCAGCGCCATCTCGGTGTCGTCCGGGGTCCCCGGGTTCCGGGCGCTGTTGCCCGGATAGTTGTTGTCGTTGGCGACGAGGAGGGTGTCCGGGCCGACCCCCACGACGGTCTCGAAGGACTGCACCGGCAGCGACCACGGGTCGCCGGTGCCGTAGCCGGTGCCGGAGTCGATCCCGTCGGGGTTGGCGACGCGGAGCGCGTCGAGCACGAGGGTCTTCTGGAGATAGCCCTCGCCGTCGCGGCGTCGCAGGTCGACCTCGTAGACCCGCTTGATCACCGACGAGGGGCCGTCGAAGTCGTCGCGCTCGATGAGCAGCAGCCGGTCGGGACCGGCCCAGAAGGCGTCGCCGACGACGTCGGCGTCGCGGTCGGTCTGGAAGGCCCAGCGTCGGCCGGTGTAGCTGCGCGACGTCACGTCGAACTCGTAGACCCAGCGACGTCGGGCCTGCGGGTCGTCGTTGAGCCGACCCTCGACGACCGGGTAGAGCGTCGTGCCGTCGGGGGTGGCGGCCATCGCCTCGAACCCCCGGCTCGAGCCCACGTTGGGCGCCTCGCTGCCGAGGAACGGGTTGCTCGGCGACTTGCCACCGGGGAACGGCACCGGCTTCTCGAGCAGCGTGCCGTCGGCGCCGAAGTGGAGCAGGAACGGGCCGAACTCGTCACCGATCCAGAAGCTGCCGTCGGGGCTGCGGACCAGGGACTCGATGTCGAAGTCGCTCCCGGTGAGCAGCCGCTCCCGGCTGCCCTCGTTGACGATCGGGAAGCCGGCGACTCGATCGGGGTCCGCGAGGTCGATGTGGCGCACCACCTCGATCTCGCCGGAGCCACCTGAGGCGGTCTCCCAGTCCGGGCGGACGAGGTAGATCCGCAGCAGGAAGTCGCCGGAGTTGGACTTGGCGCCGAAGCCGTTGTCGGGCATCGCCCAGAAGGTGCCGTCGCGGTTGGCGACCATCGCGGAGAACCCGGGCACCACCTGGCCGGGGAACGGTCCGGTGCGTCCGTTGGCCGGAGTGGCGGCGGCTCCGGAGGGCGGACCGTCCTCCAGGTGGTCGGCGGAGAGCTGGGCGTGGGCGCGCAGGACGGGCTGCACGGCGGCGGGGTCGTGGCGCCACCCGGATGAGGGGGTGGACGAGGAGGGAGCGGCGGACGGAGCCGCGGCTGCGTGGGGGACGAGGGCGAGAGGGCTGGCGGCCAGCGTGACGCTGAGCGTCACGCCCGCCAGGACCGAGAAGGGGGGCATGCGCAGACCTCATCGCCGACGTCCCACCGGGAGACCACCGAGAGAGGGACGCTGCGCCAACGGTGGGTGAACTCCGAGGAGAGGCACCAGGAACCAGGAAGTCGGTCGGTCGTTCGGTGACCCGAAGGGGGACCTATGGGGCTGTCGGCTCCCTCGACGCCGACCTACGGTGCGCTCATGGGGTGGCGTCGTCGTCTGGTCTTGTCGGTCCTCGTGTGCGTGGTGGTGCTCGCCTCCGCCGCGTCGGGGGCGCCGTCGCCCACGCACGTGCGCTTCACGGTGGCGGGTGACTTCGCCCAGGGCTCCGGCGCCGACGCCGTGATCACGGCGATGGGCGCGAGCGGAGCCGACCTGGCGATGGCGGTGGGCGACCTGTCCTACGGCACCGTGGGCCAGGAGGAGTCCTGGTGCGACTTCGTCAAGCAGCGGCTCCCGCAGGGCTACCCGTTCGAGCTGCTCGCCGGCAACCACGAGAGCAACGGCGTCAACGGCAACATCAACGACTTCTCGGCCTGCCTGCCCAACCAGCTGCCCGGGGTGGTCGGGACCTACGGGCGGCAGTACTACGTCGACGTACCCGCGGACGACCCGCTGGTGCGCTTCGTGATGATCTCGCCGGCGCTGACCTTCCCCGACGGCAACTGGCAGTACACCGTGGGCTCGCCGCGCTACAACTGGACCGCTGCCGCGATCGACGGCGCTCGGGCGGCCGACATCCCGTGGGTGGTCGTGGGCATGCACAAGCCGTGCATCACCGCCGGTGGCTACTCGTGCGACCCGGGCCTGGACCTCACCAACCTGCTCATCTCCAAGAAGGTCGACCTGGTCTTCAACGGGCACGAGCACCACTACCAGCGCACCAAGCAGCTCGCCCTCGGCACCGGCTGCACGTCGCTGCAGATCAACGGCTACGACCCCGACTGCGTGGTCGACTCCGACAACCAGCTCAGCGCGGGCGCCGGCACCGTCTTCGTCACCGCGGGCACGGGCGGTCAGGCGCTGCGCGACATCAACACCGCCGACCCGGAGTACCCCTACTTCGCGGCCAACATGGCCAACAACCTCAACCCGTCCAAGGGCTTCTCCGACATCGACGCGACGCCCGACCGGCTCCTCGTCTCGTTCGTGCCGGCGCAGGGGACGTTCACCGATCTCTTCACGATCACCAAGGGCGCGCCCCCGCCGAACAGTCCTCCCACCGCGGACTTCTCCTCGACCAAGACCGGCCTCAAGGTCGACTTCGACGCCTCGGCCTCCTCCGACAGCGACGGCCTGGTGACGTCGTACGCGTGGGACTACGGCGACGGCGCGACCGACACCGGCAAGACGCCGACGCACACCTATGCCGCGGCAGGCACCTACGACGTGAAGCTGACCGTCACCGACGACGACGGCGCCACCTCGACGCCCGTGACCAAGCAGGTCACCGTCTCGTCGGTCCAGGTGATCGCCTCCGACACCTTCCCGCGTACGACGGCCACGGGCTGGGGGAGCGCCGAGCTCGGCGGTGCCTGGTCGACCGCCAGCAGCCAGTCGTCGGTCAGCGGCGGCCGCGGGCACATCAACCACGCCGCCAACGCCGCGAACTACGCCTACCTCAACTCGGTGAGCACCGCTCGCGTGGAGCTGTCGTTCACGCAGTTCCTCGACAAGCTGCCCGTGGGCACGGGGACCCGCATGGAGACGACCGTCTATCCGCGGAGGGCGTCCGGCGGGACCTACCGCGGGTTCGTGCGGGTGCAGCCGAACGGCCAGGTCCGGGCACTCCTCGCCAGGTCCGTCACCGGCGGGTCGGTCGTCGCGATCGGGACCGAGGTCACCGTGCCGGGGCTGACCCTGGCCGCCGGCGACGGGCTGCAGGTGCGGGCCCAGGCGGTCGGCACCTCGCCGACGGCGCTGGCGCTCAAGGTCTGGAAGGCCGGCACGGCCGAGCCGGCGGCCTGGACGGTGACCGGGTCGGACTCCACGGCCGGCATCCAGACCGCGGGAGCGATCGGGCTGGCGACGTACCTCTCCAACGGCGTCACCAACGCGCCGATCCGGCTGAGCATCGACGACTTCCTGGCCACGCAGGTGCCCTGACCGCGCGCGCTCAGCCGCCCGCGAGGATCTCGCGCGGGTCGAGACGTCTTGGCTGTTCAGGCCCGTGCGGTTCGTTAAGCCGGCGCTAAGCCGCCGGTCGGAGTCTCTCCTCACCAGCCCCGACCGGGGCTCGACCCGAGGAGGACCCATGACCACGACCCGCCGCCTGCTCGCCGCCGGCCTCACCCTGCTGATCGGGGCGCTGGCCGTCCTGCTGCCCGCCTCGCCCGCGTCGGCGTACCGCTACTGGGACTACAACCGGCCCGGCGCGGTGTCCGTGCCAACGGCGCAGGGTGTGCACATCCGGCAGTGCACGACGTACTACTACCTCACCTGTCGGATGGCGCCCGGCATCCACCACGAGGGCATGCGGATCTATCGCTCGCAGGCGACCTCCGGACGTCAGGACGTGGTGGTCTTCCTGAGGGTCGAGCACTGGCGCAACGGGTCGTGGAACGTGGTCGACAGCCAGGTCTGGCAGGACCCGATCTATGCAGGGCAGTCCTCGGTGCTGAAGCCGGCGTGGACGTCCCTGCCGTCGCGGGTGGGGTACTGGCGGGTGACGTCGTCGGTGCTCTGGTACGCCAACGGCCAGCGCCTGGGCCAGAGGGACATCAGCTATGACCACCAGGGCGACTACGCCTGCGCGACGACCCTGCGGACGTGCACCCCGGGACCGGGCTGGATCTACATGCTGGAGCCGGGCACCTGACTCGCACGTGAGTCGACGGCCGTGTGGCATCGGTC
>CAZKZQ010000129.1:0-10578 GCA_964557235.1 uncultured Nocardioidaceae bacterium | reverse complement strand
CCTCAGGCGACCAGGCCCTGCTTCCGCAGGACCGGCTTGACGCCCTCGGCGAACCAGTAGGCCTCCTCCACGTGGGGGTAGCCCGACAGGATGAACTCGTCGATGCCGAGCGCGGCGTACTCCCCGATGAGGGAGGCCACCTCCTCGTGGCTGCCGACGAGCGCGGTGCCGGCGCCGCCGCGGACCAGGCCCACGCCGGCCCACAGGCCCGGGTGGATCTCCAGCTCGTGCGGGTCGGTGAAGGACGACTGCCCGCCGTGCAGCGCGCGCATGCGCTGCTGGCCGACGGACTGGCTGGCCGAGAGTGCGGCCTGTGCCTTCTCCACGTCCGCGGGGTCGAGCTCGGACAGCATGCGACCGGCGACGCCCCACGCGTCCTCGCTGCTGTCGCGGGTGATCACGTGCAGCCGGATCCCGAAACGCAGCGTGCGGCCGGCGTCCTTGGCGAGGCGCCGCATGTTGTCGAGCTTCTCCGCGACGTCCGACGGCTTCTCACCCCACGTGAGATAGACGTCGACGTGCTTGGCCGCGACCGGACCGGCAGGGCCGGACGACCCGCCGAAGTAGAGCAACGGCTGTGGGTCGGGCACGTCACGGACGCGCGCGTCCTCGACGTCGTAGAACTCGCCCTCGAAGTCGATGCCCTCCGGCTGCCACGCGCCCCGCAGGACGGTGAGGAACTCGTCGGTGCGGGCGTACCTCTCCGCCGAGCCGTACGACGCGGGGTCGCCGAAGCGCCGCTGCTCGGCCGGCTCGCCGCCGGACACGATGTTGAGCAGCAGCCGGCCGCCGGAGATGCGCTGGTAGGTCGAGGCCATCTGCGCGGCCAGCGTCGGGTGGATCGAGCCGGGGCGGAAGGCCACGAGGAACTTCAGCCGCTCGGTCTCGCGGATCAGCGCCGAGGTGGTCAGCCAGGCGTCCTCGCACCACGTGCCGGTCGGGGTGAGCACGCCGGAGAAGTCCAGCAGCTCGGCGGTGCGGGCGACCTGGGCGAGGTAGTCGATCGACGGGGCGCGCCACTGCGCCGCGGACCCCGCCGGGCCGGCGGGCCGCCCGATGCCCTGGGGCACCGAGTGACCACCGCCGACCAGCGAGCGACCGTCGCCCGTCGTGGGCAGGAACCAGTGGAACTCGAGACTCATGCGGCCTCCTTCTTCGCTTCCGCGGTCGCCTCGAGGATGGCGTCGTTGAAGTCGGTGACGAACCAGTCCTCGAGCGTCGGGTCGGTGGTCAGCTGGTCCTGCTCGCGGAACGCGTCGAACATCTCCTGCTCGGTGGCGATGAGCTTCTCGTCGATCGCCAGCGGCGTGTAGGTGCGCCGCTGGACGGCCTGGTCGGTGATGTCGGTGGCCAGGCCGGTCTCCTTGGCCCAGGTGGCCGACCAGGAGTCCTTGTGCGTGGCCGCCCAGACCTGCGCCTTGGCGAGACGGGTGAGGTAGTCCTCGAGCGCGGCCCGGGTGGCCTTGTCGTCGAGGGCCTCGTCACCGGCGACCTGGAAGGCCAGGCCGTTGACCAGACCCTTGCCGTCGGAGAGGACCTTGGCGCCGGCGTCGATCTCGGCCTGGGAGGTGAACGGGTCCCAGATCGCCCACGCGTCGACCGAGCCGCCCTTGAAGGCGGCGAGGCCCTCGGTCGGCTGGAGGTAGACGGGCTCGATGTCGCTCCACGACAGGCCGGCGTCCTTGAGCTGGGCGAGCAGGTTGTAGTTGGCCGAGGAGCCCTTGGCGACGGCGACCTTCTTGCCCTTGAGGTCCTTGACGGTCTTGATGTCGGAGCCCTGGGGGATCACGATCGCGTCGCCGGTCGCGCCCTGCGACTGGGCGGAGACGACCTTGAGCTTCTTCTTCTGGTCGATCGCGAACAGCGGGGGCGTGTTGCCGACACCGCCGACGTCGACGGCTCCGCTGCTGATCGCGTCGAGCATCGGCGGCCCGGAGGTGAAGGGCTTCCAGTCGATCTCGTAGGGGATCTCGTCGAGCGCGCCGGCAGCGCTGAGCAGCGCCTCCGACCCGCCCTTCTGGTCGCCGACGACGAGGGTCACCTTCGTCAGGTCGACCGACCCGTCGTCACGGACGGCGTCCGCGTTGGAGCTCCCGCCGCAGCCGCTGAGTCCGGCCACGGCGAGGACCGTGCCGGCGAGCGCGGCAGCGAGGGCTCGGGGGCGAGAGGAACGGTGGGGAAGGTTCACGAGGCTTTCTCCTGGGGGTGGGTGGCGGTGCGGTGGCGGGAGTGCGAGGACTCGCCCTCGTGCACTCCGAGCACGCCGAGCAGCTCGGCGCGCAGGTCGGTGAGGTCGGCGGGGTCGCGCGGGCGCTCCCGGCGTACGACGGACTCGTGGCGGACCCGGCCCTCGTCGATGACGAGCACCCGGTCGGCGAGCTTGAGCGCCTCGTCCACGTCGTGGGTGACGAGCAGGACGGCGGGGCGGTGCTCGCGCCACAGGTTGAGCACCAGGTCGTGCATCTCGATGCGGGTCAGGGCGTCGAGCGCGCTGAACGGCTCGTCGAGCAGCAGCAGGCCGGGGGCGCTGACGAGCGCGCGGGCGAGCGAGGCGCGCTGGGCCTGGCCGCCCGACAGCGTCACCGGCCACACGTCGTGCTTGTCGTCCAGGCGCACCTCGTCGAGGGCGGTGCGGGCGCGGGCCTTGCGCTCGGCCTTGCTGCCGTCGTGCAGAGCGAGGGCGACGTTGTCGGCGACGCGCTTCCACGGGAGCAGCCGCGGCTCCTGGAAGGCGACCGAGACCGAGCCGCCGACCTCGGCGGTGCCCTGCTCGACGGTGTCGAGGCCGGCGAGCGTGCGCAGGAGCGTCGACTTGCCCGAGCCGCTGCGGCCGAGGAGGGCGACCAGCTCGCCGGGCTCGATGGTCAGGTCGAGGCCGTCGAGGACGACGTTGTCCCCGAACGCCTTGCGCAGCCCGCGCACGCGCACGGCCGCTCCGCCGGTCTCCTGCGGACGGGGTGCGATCAGCTGTGTCGCCATGCCAGTGCCTTCCTCTCGATGGATCGGACGAGTGCGTCGGTCGCGAGACCGAGCAGGGAGTAGATGACGAGCCCGCCGACGACGACGTCGGTGCGGCCGAAGGACGCCGCGTCGGACACGAGGTAGCCGATGCCGCTCGTGGCGTTGATCTGCTCGGCGACGATCAGCGAGAGCCAGGCGACGCCGAGGCTCAGCCGCAGGCCGACGAGGGCGGAGGGGAGTGCTCCAGGGGCGACGACGTGGCGGATGCGGCCCCACCACGACAGCCGCAGCGAGCGGGCCGCGTCGAGGAACTTCGGGTCGACCCCGCGGATGCCCGCGACGGTGTTGACGTAGAGCGGGAACGCGACGCCCAGGGCGATGAGGGCGATCTTGGGCGACTCGTCGATGCCGAGCCAGAGCACGAGCAGGGGGAGGAGGCCGAAGTGCGGCACCGTCCGCAGCATCTGCATCGGCGGGTCGACGGCGTCGTCACCGATGCGCGAGAGGCCGGCGACGGCGGCGAGCACCAGGGCGATGGAGGCGCCGATCACGAAGCCGATCAGCACCCGCTGGATCGAGATCCCGGCGGCGTCCTGGAGCGTGCCCTTGCGCCACTCCTCGACCATCGCCTCGAAGATCTGGAGCGGGGGAGCGAGCTTGTCCTCGGGCAGGACGCCGGTGGCGGAGGCGGCCTGCCACAGGCCGAGGAGGACCAGGGGGCTGACGGCGCGGCGGAGGGCGGCGGTGCCACGTCGGGGCCGACGGGGGGCCTTGGGAGCGACCGGGCCGGTCGACGCGAGCCCGCCCCCGAGGGAGGCTGCTGTGGAGGTCATGCGTCCCACCGTGACACAAAGTCGTTAAAAACTACTAACTCAATCGACAATGAGTTCCGCGTGTCGTGCGTGAGCCTCGCCACGGGGCGGAAGGTGGCGGAATGCCCCGATTCGACGCGGAAACCTGAACACGGTCCACGCAGGGGGCCCTGGGTGTACCCCCCGTGGGGCCCTGCACCCTAGGGTGGAGTCGGCTGCCCCACAGCCCGTCCACCCGACCGGTGGCGCGGTGGGGTGCGCCCGTGAGGAGGAGCCTGTGCCTCGGGAGCACACCCGGACCGCAGAGGGATCGACGCGGCGACGCTCGTCGGTGCCCCCTGCCCTCTTGCTGCTCCGTGAGCGCACGGCGACCGCCCACCACGACCTCGACGCCGGGCTCGCCGGCCACGACCGCAGCGTCGGCGACGTGCCGGCGTACGTCCGGCTCCTCACCGTCCTCGGCGAGCTCCACGCGTCCGTCGAGGGCTCGTTGCGCTCCTGGGTCGAGGCGACGCCGTGGGTGGGCGAGGCGCTCGACGGTGCCACCCTGCCCAGCCGCGCCGCGCTCTATGCCCACGACCTCGCCGACCTGGGTGCCCCGGCGCCGGCACCTCACGCCGACGAGGCCTACGACGACGCGCGCGGCCTCGCGACGCTCTACCTCCTCGCCGGGTCCGCCAAGGGCGCCCGGGTGCTGCTCAGGGGACTGCCGGACGACCTCGCGCCCGACGCGCGCCGCGGGCTCACCGATGCGGCCTCGCGCGACTCCGCCCTGCTGTGGGGCCGCGTCGTGGCCCTGCTGGGCGAGCCGCTCGAGCGCGCGCACCCGACCTCGCACCTCGAGCTCGCCGCCCTCACGGCCGACCGTGCCGTGGGTGTCTTCGGCCGACTGCACGGACTGGCGGCGAAGCCGCAGCAGGTGATGGCCGGATGACCGACACCTTCCTCCCCGTCGGCACCCAGATCGACCTCTCCAACTGCGAGCGCGAGCCGATCCACATCCCCGGCAGCGTGCAGCCCCACGGGGTCCTGCTCACCACCCGCGGACCCGACGACGTGGTCCTGCAGGTGAGCGCCAACTGCGCCGCCGTCTTCGGTGTCGCCCCGGGCCACGTGCTCGGCGCCCCGCTCGCCGACCTGTTCCACCCCTCCTCGGCACGCGTGCTCGCGCGGGCCATGGCCGACCCGCTGGCGGAGCGCACGATCTCGCCGTGGCGCGTCATGGTCCCCGACGCGTCGGGCCGCCCGGTCGTCTACGACCTGCTCGCGCACCACTGGCGCGGCGTGTGGATCATCGAGCTGGAGCAGGCCACCGAGTCGCCCCTGACCGAGAACACCCTGACCGGTGTCCGCACCGCGGTGACCCGGCTCAGCCAGGCCCCGACGGTCGTGGACCTGCTCGACCGGGCGGCGCAGATCTTCCGCCAGCTCACCGGCTTCGACCGCGTCATGGTCTATCGCTTCGACCGCGACTGGAACGGCCAGGTCGTCGCCGAGGCGCGGCGCCAGGACCTCGAGCCGTTCCTGGGCCTGCACTACCCCGCCTCCGACATCCCGCCGCAGGCGCGTGCGCTCTACGTCGTCAACTGGCTGCGCTTCATCCGCGACGTCGAGGCGGTCAACGCGCCGCTCGAGCCCCAGCTCGACCCGGTCAACGACGTCCCCCTCGACCTGTCGGGAAGCGCGTTGCGCAGCGTGTCGCCGATCCACTGCGAGTACCTCTCCAACATGGGCGTCACCGCCTCCATGTCGGTCTCGCTCATCATCGGCGGGCGCCTGGCCGGCCTGATCGCCTGTCACCACTACTCGGGCCCGTTCGTGCCGCCGGCCTCGATCCGCGCCACCTCGGAGTTCCTGGCCCACACGCTCTCGCTGCTGCTGTCCAGCCGCGAGCAGGACGAGCGGGCCGACCGCTCCAAGATCATCCAGGAGGCGCTGGTCGCCTTCGCCCAGGCCGCCTCCAGCCGCGACACCGACCTCGACGGGCTGCTGAGCTCGGCCGCGCCGGAGCTCATGCGCATGCTCGGCGCGACGGGCATGGCCTGGTCGCTCGAGCGTCACGTGGCCACTGCGGGGGACACGCCGTCGCTCGAGGACGTGGCCCGGGTGCGCGCGTGGGCGTCCGAGCGTCCGACCGCCGACCTGATGATCCACACCGACCGGCTCCCGCTCGAGGAGTCGGGGCTGTCCGACCTGGCGGAGAAGGCCAGCGGCGTGCTCATGCTGCGGCTCGCCGACGGTCAGGACGTGATGTTCTTCCGGCCCGAGGTCGTCCACACCGTCGACTGGGGCGGCAACCCGCACCTCAAGGAGCTGCGCGTCGACACCGACGGCGTCCCGCGTCTCTCGCCGCGCGGGTCCTTCGCCCTCTGGCGCGAGACCGTGCGCGGGCGCTCCGAGGAGTGGGGCGACTCCGAGCGCGAGGCCGGCCAGCAGCTCGGCGCCCAGCTGATGTCGGTGCTCTACAACCGCCACCGCACGGTCGCCCTCGTGGCCGAGACGCTCCAGCAGTCCCTGCTGCCCGACCGGCTCCCGCAGACCGACGGCTGGAGCCTGGCCGCCCGCAGCCGCCCGGCGTCCGCAGGCGTGGGCGGCGACTGGTACGACGCGATCCCGCTCTCCGACGGCCGCGTGCTGCTCGCGGTGGGCGACGTGGCCGGCCACGGGCTGTCCGCGGCCAGTGCCATGGCGCAGCTCCGCAACTGCCTGCGCGCCTATGCCGTCGAGGACGCCGACCCGCTCTCCCTCCTGCGCCGGGTCGACATGGCGACGGCGGCGCTGTCGCCCGACGTCATCGCGACCGTCGTCGTCGCGGTGCTCGACCCCTCGACGGGGGAGGTCCAGGTCGCCTCCGCCGGGCACCCCAGCCCGATCGTGCGCCAAGGAGGGGACAGCCGCCTCCTCGAGACCGACGCGCTCCCGCCGCTCGGCGTCATGTCCCTCGGCCGGGTCGTCACCTCCGCCCGCGCCGCCCGCGTGACCCTCGGCCCCGAGGACTCGCTGCTCCTGGTCTCCGACGGCATGTTCGAGCGGCGCGAGGAGGAGGTCGACGTCAGCCTCCAGTCCCTCGTGGAGCTCACCGGCCGCACGCTCGGCCAGGTCGGCGACACCGACGAGGCCCTCGGCGAGCTGCTCGCCCGGGCTCCGGGCACCTCCATCGACGACGACGTGACGCTGCTCCTCCTCCGCCGCCACTGAGGCCCAGTCCTGTCCCTTCGGGGGACTGGACCCGCACCCCCGAGTTCGGGACCGTGGTGACGGCGTCATTGCTCGACGTCCGGCCGCGTCCGTCTGTTCCAAGGGGGGACGGGCGGGCGCGGTCGTTCCGGACCGGTCAGCCGTCCTGGCGCAGCTCGATCAGCAGCTCGCCGTCGTACTCCTCGAGCAGCGCGTGCAGGCCGTCGTCCGGCGCTGCGGCCAACGCCCCCTCGAGCACCCGCCGCACCCGCTCGGTCTCCCGCCACGTGGGCGCCCGGAGCAGCAGCACCGAGACCGGAGGCCTCCTCGTCGTGCGGCAGGAGACGGTGCTCCCGAGGTCGGCCTCGGCCAGCACCAGCTCGAGCAGGGAGCGCGTGCGGTCCAGGAGCACGGCGTCGGCGTCCTGCCCTCCGGTCGGCGCCGACGAGAGCGTCACCCGGACGCCGCGTGCGCGGGCGGCCGCCACGTGGTCGCGCAGGGGAGCGGTCAGCAGCGAGCGGGCCTTGAGGCTGTCGCGCAGGTCCTCGGCGGCGAGCCGCGCCTCGGCCCGCAGCCGCGACGTCGCGCCCTCGGCCTCGACCCGGCGCAGCAGCGGCTCGACCCGCGTGCGCAGCTCGAGGCGACGCGTGGCGTCGGCCGTGCTCACCGCCTGCCGGAGCCGCTCCTCGTCGGCGAAGGTGAAGCCGCGGCGGACGTACTCCTCGCGCAGGAGCGCGCCCCGGCGCAGCACGGTGCTGATGCCGAGCGACCCGAGCAGCCAGGTCAGGGGCGGGACGGACAGGAACAGCGCCTGCACGAGGCCGATCGAGCTCTCCTCCGGACGCACCATCGCGATCGCGACGGCGTTGCTCACCACCACGACCGCGGTCGTGGCCACCGCGCACGAGAGGCACTCGCGGAGCACCAGCGTCGCGATCAGCACCCCGACCTCGCCCATCGGCCAGTTGGCATAGGCCGCGAGCCCGCGCGGGGTCAGGTAGGGGTGCACGCACAGGACCATCGCCGTCGTCGCGAGCACGAGAGCGGCCCCGCGGCGGCGGTCGATCGCAGTCGGCGCCTCGGAGAGCAGCGGCGCGAGCGAGGCGACCGCGATGACCACGGCAAGGGCCATCGCGATCCCGAGCATGACCGGGCTGCGGTGCTCCTCGGCGAACAGCAGCGCCTCGGTCAGGTGGAGCGAGACCCACAGGGCGGCGGCGAGCAGGGTGACGCGGCGTACGTCGTTCATGCGGGCTCCGTCACCGGCCACTGCATGCGCACCGTGGTGCCGTGCCCGGGACGGGACATGACGGTGGCGAGCCCACCGACCGCGCCCACCCGTCCCTCGATCGACAGGGCGAGGCCGAACGACGTCGGACCGACCTCGGCCCGGTCGAACCCGCGGCCCTGGTCGGAGACCTCCACGGCGACCCGCTGCGGCCCGTGGTTGAGCCGCACCGACACCGCGCCGGCGTGCCGCCCGTCGAAGGCGTGCGCCGCGGCGTTGCGCAGGGCCTCGGTGACCGCCATGAGCAGGGCCTCCGCCACGTCGGGGGGCAGCACACGCGCGTCGGGGGTGGCGACGCAGCGGCTCGAGGCGGTGGGGTACTCCGCCAGCACGGCGTCGAGCACCGACCCGCGGAACGTCACGTGGTCGACGTCGCCGGCGGGCGGCCCCTCGCCGAGCTCCTCGATCGTGGTGCGTGCCAGGTCGCGGACGTCGACGCCCGGGGGAGCGATCGCGATGGCCTCCAGCGCGGCCAGGATCTCGTCGTGGACCAGGGCGTCCCACTGCGCGCCGCGGCGTCCGAGCAGCTCGGCCGCGCGGGCGACCAGGAACCGCTCGGCACTGTCCGCCGCCTCCTTCTCCAGCCTGCGCTGGGCGATGGCGATGGAGGTGAGCACGGCAGCACCCATCGCCAGGACCGTCATCTCGAAGAGCAGGTCGTTGGCCACCCGCTCCAACGGCACCGGCCAGACCTCGGTGCGCATCCACAGGTCGGCGAGCATCAGCGCCCAGCCCAGGGCGAGGTTGACCGGCCAGTGCCGCGACGCGAGCACGGTGCCCGCGATCGCGCTGGGGACGTAGGCGTGCACCCACGGCGGCGTGTCGACGGCGTACGTCGTCTCGGCGACGAAGGGCAGCAGGAGGGTCGCCGCCAGCACCCCGGCCGCGTGCAGCCGTGCGGCGAGGCGGGTGTGCCCGCGCCCGAGCGCACCCCCGGCGGCCACGCCGATCACGCCGGCGACGAGGGCCGTGACCGCGACGTTGAACCACCACGGCGTGCGGTGCCACTGCACCACGAGCGAGACCGTGGCCGGGACGGAGACGAGGGTGACGCCGACGGCGAGCAGGATCGCGCCGATGCGCAGCGCGTCGACGCCCCTCCTCATCGCAGCCTGTCCCGAGAGCGCCCGGCTAGTCCGTCGGCCGGCGGATGAAGCCGTCCTCGGTGGCGCGCTGGATGAGCTCCACGCGGGTGTTCACCGAGCGGCCCAGCTGGGTGTACTTCTTGCGGATCCGCTTGAGGTGCTCCTTGATCGTCGACTCGCTCACCTCGAGCCGGCGGGCGGCCTGCTTGGTGACCAGGCCGCGGTTGAGCGCGTCGAGCACCTCGATCTCGCGGTCGCTGAGGTGCGGCCGCAGCGCGGTCGACTGGTGGAGCACCTCGGCGAGCTCCTGGGAGAGGAAGGTGTTGCCCTCGGCGACGGTGTGGATCGCCTCGAGCAGGTGGTCCTCCGGCTGGTGCTTGAGGACGATGCCGAGGGCGCCGGCCATCACCGCGTCGGACATCTGCGGGATGTCCCCGCCGGCGGTGAAGACGAGCACCTGGATCCCGCGCTCGATGAGGGCGGTGACGTTGTCGCGAGGGCGGGAGCCGTCGCGCAGCCTCAGGTCGAGCAGGGCCACGTCGGCGTCGGGGACTGCGGCCCCCTCGGCGATCGACTCCAGCACGCCGACGAACTCCAGGTCGCCCTCGGCGTCCAGGACGCTGTGCCGGATGCCTCGCACGACGATCGGATGGTCGTCGATCGCGACGACACGGATCGTCGACGACGACGCAGGCGATGTTGACATGTGGTCTCTGCCCCCCAGCTCGGACTTCCCCACCCGTAGGGATGCCTCCATGTTCGCACGACATCATGGTCGCCGCGTCCCCCCAACGGTCGAAGGCACGCCTGGCGGTAGGCTCGTGCATCATGGCCGGCCCCGACTTCGACGCGCGCATCAAAGAGCTGCAGGCGACCCTGCACACCATCGAGCAGGTCCTCGACCTCGACGCGATGCGGGCTGAGATCGCGAAGCTCGGCGAGGAGGTCGCCGCACCCGACCTGTGGGACGACCAGGCCAACGCCCAGCGGGTGACCGGCCGGCTCTCCGCCCTGCAGAACGAGCTCGACCGGTTCTCCTCGCTCCACTCCCGCGTCGAGGACCTCGAGATCCTGGTGCAGCTCGGCGTGGAGGAGGGCGACGCCGACTCGATGGCCGAGGCCGAGGTCGAGCTGGGCCGCGTGTCCAAGCTGGTCGAGGCGCTCGAGGTGCGCACCCTGCTCTCCGGGGAGTACGACGCCCGCGAGGCCATCGTCACCATCCGCTCCGGCGCCGGTGGCGTCGACGCCGCGGACT